>NZ_JBFAYQ010000043.1:0-55359 GCF_040681345.1 Streptomyces sp. NPDC051776
TTTCTCCGGGCGCTTCCCTTCGGTGTTTCCAACCGTACCAGATTCGTTTTCCGTTCCGTTCCCGGTTCGGATTCGATTCCCGGTCCCCGATTGGAAGGGGTTTGCACCTTCCGGCGCGGCGTCCACGGTAACGCATTTCCCGTCACGCTCATAATCGAGCATTCGGTTCGAAATTCGGCATGCCGAAATCGACCCCGAGAGGATCACGCATCAGTGGATGCCGACGAGCGGCGCGAGTGAAGCCACAGAACCGCACCGGCTCCGTGGCAACCCGCAGGACTGTACACGACGCGCCGCCGCCCTCCAAAACGCGTGGTGGGTGGGCGCCCTGGGGCGTACAGTCAGCCGTATGACGAAGCATGCGCAGACCCTTCTGTGGTGGGCCGCCTGACGGCGGCCGGACCAGCGCATGCACCCATACGGCCGCCGCTCCCGGCGGCCGTTCGCGTCTTTCAGCACTTCTCGACTCGCTCCGGCCGGCGGGCACGGCGGTCCTCCGATCAGCGGGAGTCGAAAGAGATGAGCAGTACGAGGATCTTCAGCGGGGTGAAGCCCACAGGGCATCTGACCCTGGGCAACTTCCTTGGCGCCGTGCGCCGTTGGGCGGAGGTGGATCAGCACCGCGCGGACGCGGTGTTCTGCGTCGTCGACCTGCACGCCCTGACCGTGGCACACGACCCCGCCCGCGTACGGAGGCTGAGTCGCCAGGCGGCGACGGTGCTGCTGGCGGCCGGGCTCGATCCCGATCGGTGCACGCTCTTCGTGCAGAGTCATGTCGACGAGCACACCCGGCTCTCGTATCTGCTGGAGTGCACGGCCACCGACGGCGAGATGCGCCGCATGATCCAGTACAAGGAGAAGGCCGCGCGCGAGCGGGCCGATGGCGGTGGGGGCGTACGGCTGTCCCTGCTCACTTATCCGGCCCTCATGGCGGCGGACATCCTGGCGTACGGGACGGACGAAGTGCCGGTCGGCGACGACCAGGCGCAGCACGTGGAGCTGACGCGCGACCTGGCGCGGCGCTTCAACGAGCGGTACGGGCACGTCTTCACCGTCCCTCGGGCCACCCACCCGCCAGTGGCCGCGCGGGTCATGGACCTTCAGGACCCGACGTCGAAGATGGGTAAGTCGCAAGCCCGGTCGGCGGGCATCGTCCATCTGCTCGACGAGCCGGACGCGGTACGGCGGAAGATCATGCGCGCCGTGACGGACGGCGGGAGCGAGGTCCGTTACGACAGGGAGGCGCAGCCCGGGGTGGCGAATCTGCTGGACATCCTGTCGGCGGCAATGGGTGGTAGGGAGAGTCCGGAGGAGCTGGCCGGGCAGTTCGGTTCGTACGGTGCGCTGAAGAAGGACACGGCCGAGGCGGTCATCGAGATGCTGCGGCCACTGAGGGAGCGGCACGCCGCGCTGAGCGCCGAAACGGGGTACGTGGACGGGGTGCTGAGGGCGGGAGCCGCGCGGGCGCGGGCCTTGGCGCGCCCGAGGGTGGACGCGGCTCACCGGGCGATCGGGCTCCTGCCCCCGGTGTGAGCGATTGCCCCGGAAGGACGCCGGGGCGGCGGTCCCGGCGTCAGCCCTTGCCCGTGGCCAGTTCCCGGCTGCGGTCGCGGGCCGCTTCGATGGCGGCGAGGAACGCGGCCCTTACGCCGTGGCTCTCGAGCTCGCGGATCGCGTTGATCGTTGTGCCTCCGGGCGAGGTCACGGCCTCGCGCAGCTTCACCGGGTGCTCGCCGCTGTCGCGGAGCATGACGGCCGCGCCGATGGCGGCCTGCACGATCAGGTCGTGGGCCTTGTCGCGGGGTAGGCCGAGGAGGATGCCGGCGTCCGTCATGGCTTCGACGAGGAAGTAGAAGTAGGCCGGGCCGGAGCCGGAGAGGGCGGTGGCGGCGTCCTGCTGGGCTTCGGGGACGCGGAGGGTCTTGCCGACCCCGCCGAAGATCTCCTCGGTGTGGGCGAGGTGTTCGGCTGTGGCATGGCTGCCGGCGGAGATGACGGACATCGCCTCGTCGATGAGCGCGGGCGTGTTCGTCATGACGCGGACGACCGGGGTGCCGGCGGCCAGCCGTTCCTCGAGGAAAGCGGTGGGGATACCGGCCGCGCCGCTGATCACCAAGCGGTCGGACGGGACGTGGGGGGCGAGCTCGTCGAGGAGCGTGCCCATGTCCTGGGGCTTGACGGTGAGGATGAGGGTGTCCGCGACCTTGGGCGCTTCGGGGTTCGGGACGGACTCGACGCCGTACCGGCTGCGGAGCTCTTCCGCGCGCTCGCTGCGGCGCGCGGTGACCAGCAGGTCGGACGGGGACCAGCCGCCGCGGATCATGCCGCTGAGCAGGGCCTCGCCGATTTTGCCGGCGCCGAGAACGGCAACCTTCTGCGTCATGGTGTCGCTCACCTCATAGGGGGTGCGGGGTGTGCGCGCGGGCGCACATGATGCGTGTCCATCCTGGCACCCGCGGCGGGCCCTCGCCGCGCCGCACCCTCAGCAGCGGGCGGGAGACGGAAGCCAGCCCCGTACGCGAGTCCCGCGCCCGCCGTACACGGCGAGACCCGCCCCCCGCGGTACGCGTGTCCCCGCGGACGCCCTCCCCCGCGGCGGCCGGGGCACACCTCACATCCGCACCTCACATCCCCGCCCCCCTGCGCCCGGCGCTACGGAGTACGACGGCGGAGGGTCGCCGCTCCCAGGACGAGGACCAGGAGCCCGCTGCCCGCAACCACGATAGCGTCACGCACGAAGTCGTCGGAGACCGTGCTGTGCAGCAGGATCTCGTTCATGCCGTCGACCGCGTACGACATGGGCAGAACGTCGGAGATCGCCTCCAGTACCGGCTGCATCGTGTCTCTGGGCGCGAACAGCCCGCACAGCAGGATCTGCGGGAAGATCACTGCCGGCATGAACTGGACCGCCTGGAACTCCGAGGCGGCGAAGGCCGAGACGAAGAGCCCCAGTGCCGTGCCGAGCAGGGCGTCCAGCAGGGCGACGAGCAGCAGCAGCCAGGCCGAGCCCGCGAAGTCGAGGTCCAGGGCCCAGAGAGCGAGTCCCGTGGCGAGCGCGGCCTGGACGATGGCCAGCAGGCCGAAGGCGAGCGCATAGCCAAGGATCAGGTCGGCCTTGCCGAGCGGCATGGAGAGCAGCCGTTCCAGCGTGCCCGAGGTGCGCTCCCTCAGTGTCGCGATGGAGGTGACCAGGAACATCGTCACCATCGGGAAGATGCCGAGCAGTGAGGCGCCGATGCTGTCGAACTCCCGCGGGTCGGAGTCGAAGACGTAGTAGAGCAGCACGAGCAGCAGGCACGGTACGAGCAGCAGGAGCGCGATCGTCCGCGGGTCGTGGCCGAGTTGGCGCAGAACGCGGCGGGCGGTGGCCAGTGTCCTGGTGAGGTTCATCGGACGGCTTCCTTCTGCTTCGCGGCGTCGACGAGGCGCAGGAAGGCGTCCTCGACGGTTTCGGTGCCGGTGCGCCCGCGCAGAGCGTCCGGGGTGTCGTCGGCGAGGATCCGGCCCGCGCGCATGAGCAGCAGTCGCTCGCAGCGCTCGGCCTCGTCCATGACGTGAGAGGAGACGAGCAGCGTGGTGCCGCGCTCCGCCGCGAGGCGGTGGAAGAGGTTCCACAGCTCGCGCCGGAGTACGGGGTCGAGGCCGACCGTCGGTTCGTCGAGGACGAGCAGTTGGGGGCCTCCGAGCAGGGCCACGGCCAGGGAGACGCGCGAGCGCTGGCCGCCGGAGAGGTTTCCGGTGAGGGCTGCGGCGTGGTCGGCGAGGTCGACCTCGGTGAGTGCTCGTTCGACCTGGGCGCGCCGGTCGGCGCGGCTCAGGCGGGGATCGAGGACCGCTGCGTAGTAGTCCAGGTTCTGACGTGCCGTCAAGTCATCGTAGACGGAAGGGTCCTGGGTCACGTAGCCGACGAGGGAACGCAGCGGGGCGGAGCCGGCCGGGCGTCCGAGGACCTCGAGCGTTCCGGTGACCTTGGCCTGAGTTCCGGCGATGGCGCGCATGAGCGTCGACTTGCCGCAGCCGCTGGGACCGAGGAGACCGGTGACCTGGCCCCTCGGGATGTCGAAGGCGAGGCCGTCGAGGACCGTACGGGTACCGCGCACGACCGTGAGGCCGCGGGCACGGATGACAGGCCCGGCGGGCCCGGTCGGGCCCGCCGCCACGTGATCGTCCCCGCGTCCGCCGACGCGTTCACCGAATTTATTCATCATGCGTTGAATAATGCTCCGGGTCACCGAGCGGAGTCAAGGGATCCGCTCCTCAGGAGTGCCCGCCCGCCGTAGGGTCGGCCGTGTGACTCGTCTTCCGTTCCGCGCCGGTGACGGACGCCGTGCGCGGCGCCGTGCCCGCGCCATCGAGGAGCGCCGCACGCCCTCCCGCCGCACCCGCTTCCGCGGGACGCCCTCCCGCGGCGGGCGTCGCACATGCGCCGCTGTCGCCGCCGTCCTGCTGCCGGTGCTCGTCGCCGGTACCGCCTGCTCGTCCGGAGGGGACGACGGCGGCGGGACGGGCGCGCAGAACGCGGCCGACCCTCTCTTCCCCCGCCTCGGCAACGGCGGTTACGACGTGGGCCATTACGCGCTGAGACTCGACTACGACGTGGAGAGCCGCCGACTGGATGGCACCGCCGTCGTCACCGCCGAAGCCACCCAGGACCTGCGCGGCTTCAGCCTCGACCTCTCCGGGCTGAAGGTCCGCAAGGTGACGGTCGACGGACGGAAGGCGGAGGTGCGGCGCGAACGGAACAAGCTGGTCGTCCGGCCCGCGCGCGAGATCGGGAAGGGCGCCACCTTCCGTACGGCGGTCGACTACCACGGCCGTCCCCGCACCCTCACCGACCCCGACGGCTCCACCGAGGGCTGGGTGCCGACCGACGACGGGGCCTTCGTGGTCGGTGAGCCCGCCGGCGCCATGACCTGGTTCCCCGTCAACAACCATCCCAGCGACAAGGCGACGTACGACGTACGGATCACCGTCCCGCGCGGCTGGACCGCCGTTTCCAACGGCGAGTTGCACGACGAGCGGACGCGCGCGGGCCGCACCACCTTCGTCTGGCGCAGCGCCGAGCCGATGGCCTCATACCTCGCCACCGCCACCATCGGGAAGTTCGAGGTGGACCGGTCGAGGACGAAGAGCGGGCTGCCGCTCTACGTCGCCGTCGACCCGCGCGAGGCGGCGAAGAGCCGGAAACCGCTCGCCACCATCCCGGACGTGCTGGAGTGGGAGACCAAGGTCTTCGGGCCGTACCCCTTCTCCTCCTCCGGCGCCCTCGTCGAGCACAAGCCGAAGGGCGTGGACTACGCGCTGGAGATCCAGACGAAACCGGCGTACCCGGAGGCGCCTGACCGGTCGACGGTCGTGCACGAGATGGCGCACGAGTGGTTCGGCAACTCCGTCACGCCGAAGACCTGGCGGGACATGTGGCTCAACGAGGGCTTCGCCACGTACGCGGAGTGGCTGTGGCACGAGCAGCACGGCGGGGACTCCGCGCAGAAGACCTTCGACGCGCTGTACGCCAAGGACGCCGACGAGGGGCTCTGGGCGTTTCCACCGGGCGACCCGGGCAAAGCCGAGAACATCTCGGGCGATCCGGTCTACGAGCGCGCGGCGATGGCGCTGCACCAGCTCCGGCTGACGGTCGGCGAGCGGGACTTCTTCCGCCTCCTCAAGGAGTGGACGTCGGCGTACCGGCACCGCAATGCCGACGCCGCCGACTTCATCGCTTTCTGCGAGAAGCTGACCGGCCGCGATCTGGGCGGGCTGTTCCGCACGTGGATCTACGAGGACGGCCGACCGAAGAAGGCACGCTAGCGGGCTTGCGCCAGGAACGCCTCACCTCCGCCGCTGCTGCCCGCGGTCGACGGACCTGCGCGGTGCCCCGGGCCCGACACCGCGCGGCACCGCCGGCCGTCGGCCCTCGGGCCGCCCGTCAGCGGCGCTTGCGCTTCTTGCCCGCGGCGCCCGCGCGGCTCGCCGTACGCGCCGCGGGGTTGCCGGCGCGGCTCGCCCGGCGTCGTTCGTACGCCTCGCGCTCCCGATCGTACGCGGCACGCGCGGGCTTCTCGCCCGGGGCGTCGATCAGGCTGCGGACGAACCAGGCGAGCAGTACGCCGATGAAGCCGATCATTCGCAGGCTTTGCAGCGACCGCTCGACCGAGGCGTCCGCGACGGACTGCGGTTCCCGGACGAACCCCTCCCAGGTACGACGGAACGCCAGCGCGGTGCACACCGCGAACATCACAGCCACCAGCACGGTCACGAAACCGCTGACCTCCGCGATGGCCAGGCCCTGATAGCCGACGACCAGCACGAGCGCGCCCGCCACGGCGGCGAGCAGCGATACGGCTGCGACGCCGGCGCGCCGCAGCGCATAAGGGCCGCTCCGGTCCACCCACGTCGTACCGAAGAACCGGAGCGGTTCCGGACGGGGCCCCGCGGGCTGCTGCGCTTCAGTCATGCCGTCGATTATGGCCCGGCGGGGGTGCGGGGCCCCGGCCGCCGGTGGGCGGGAGTCTCCGGGTCGGTGCGGCCGAGCCTCCGGGGCGACGGGACGGGGCCCGGGACGAATCGGGCGGAGCCTCGGAGGCGATGGGACGGGGCCCCGGAACTCGACCCGGACAGCGGGGACTTCGTCAGATGCACTCGGTGAGGGAACCCTGCGGCTGGTCGGTGACGCGGACGGTGCTCCCGTGTTCATCCAGGAGCGGTACACGGACGACGGCGCGCTGAGCAGCATGCGCGCGGTCACGGTCGATCTGCGGAGCGACCGGAAGTCCGTCGTACCGCTGCGCGCATCCCACGGAGCGGTGTGGAACTCCGGGGCGACACCCTCTACTTCACCGGGGGCAACGGGCGGATCACCGCCGTCGCCCTGCGCACGGGAGCGGTCAGGTGGGCGAGGACCACGACGCTCGACGGGGCGTCGGGCCCGGCCGTCTCCGGCGACACCCTCTACTTCAGCACCGGGACGGGGCGGGTGCTGGCCCTCGACCGGCGCACGGGCGAGGAGTTGTGGCACACCGGACCACGGGCGGGCGGGGCACTGGCCCTGCCGGACCGCTCGCCGCGCGTGCTTGCGGTCGGCCGCGCGCTGTACGTGAGCGCGGCCGACAACACCCTGTTCGCGCTGGACTCCCTGAACCCCTCGCGAGGGGGCACCGGCTCCGGAGCACCGAAGGGCGCGGGGTGAACGACCGTCCGCTGCGCGGCGGGCGAACGACCGTCCGCTGTGGACCGCCCCTGCGCGGCGGGCGTACGGCGGGTCCTGTGGGGCGGGCGAACGACCGTTCCTGCGGGGCGAGTCGTGCAGGCGCCCGCATGGTTGCGGTGGGCCCGCTCAGCAGCGCGGGGCCACATGCCGCTCAGCAGCGCGGGGCCACGTAGCCGTCACTGCCCGTCTTCACGTACGCGTCGGAAACATACTGCCCGGGGCCGATGTTGTCCCAGATCCGCGTCGTGCCGTACGGGCCGGTGACCCTCTCGCCCGGGCTCTGGCAGTGGATCCGCACTCGCGCCCCGTACGGCAGCATCTTCACCAGGCGGCTTGAACTGCTCGGTCCGCTGCGGACGTTCAGGCGGTAGCCGGGAGCGACCGGGTAGGTGGCCTGGTCGGACGCGGATGTCGTGGCGGCGAACTCCGCGTCCAGGAGCTCGGCGTCCAGGAGTTCCGCCTCCAGGATGTCCTTCTCCAGCGGTGGCGCCTCCGGGAGGTCAGCCGCCTCCGGTAGGTCCACTTTCTCGGACAATCCTGCCTTTCCGGGCGCGACCGGAGCCCCGGCGCCTGCACCCCCCGTGTCCGTCAGAATCTCCTCCGTGGCCATTTGGGCCCCTCCCCCGATTTCTGAAGCTTTGAACGACATGCGCAGGCTAACAGCCCCGTCTGTCCGGTACGCGTCATCGACTAGGCTCCTCCGCGTCGCAACGGGGCTGAAAAGACGGGGGTGGGCCATGCCGCCGCTGCGAGGAACCGGGACGGGCCCGGAAGCGGAGGATCCGGATTTCGCCGGGCAGTACCGGCTCGAAACACCCCTCGGCTCCGGCGGCATGGGCGTCGTCCACCTCGCCCGCTCCGCCTCGGGACTTCGTCTCGCGGTGAAGGTGATCCACGCCGAGTTCGCCGCGGACGACGAGTTCCGGGCACGCTTCCGTCAGGAGGTGGCCGCGGCCCGGCGCGTGAGCGGCGCCTTCACGGCTCCGGTCGTCGACGCCGACCCCGACGCCGAACGGCCCTGGATGGCCACCCTCTACATCCCCGGCCCGACCCTCGCCGAGCAGGTGAAGCGGAACGGCCCGCTGAGCCTCGCCGAGGTGCGCAGACTGGCGGCCGGGCTCGCGGAGGCGTTACGCGACATCCACCGGGCCGGTGTCGTGCATCGCGATCTCAAGCCCGGCAACGTCCTGTTGTCCGAGGGCGGGCCCAAGGTCATCGACTTCGGGATATCCCGGCCGTCCGACAGCGCGCTGCGGACGGAGACGGGGAAGCTGATCGGCACGCCGCCGTTCATGGCACCCGAGCAGTTCCAGCGGCCGCGCTCGGTGGGTCCCGCGGCGGACGTCTTCGCGCTCGGGTCCGTCCTGGTGCACGCTGCGACGGGGCGGGGCCCGTTCGACTCGGACAGCCCGTACATCGTCGCGTATCAAGTGGTCCACGACGAGGCGGACCTGACGGGCGTACCGGAGAGCCTGGCTCCGCTGATACGCGCCTGCCTCGCCAAGGACCCCGAGAACCGGCCGACGCCGGACGCGGTCATGGCCATGCTGCGGGCGACGGCGGAGCAGGACGGCGCGGAGGACGGGGCTCGCGCGCGCGTGCCCGCCCAACGCCGGCCGTCCGCGGTCGAGACGGGCGTTGCGGGGACGGAGACACCGGGAACGGACACGTCAGGAACGGACACAGCAGGAACGGACACCGCGGACGGGGACGGGCCGGGGCAGAACGGCGCCGACCGGGGGGCCGGTCTTGAAGACCCCACGCACATCAGGTCCTCCGACGTCGGGCCGACCGACGCCGCGGACCGGATGGTCGCGGCGCTCTGGGAGGAGATGCGCGGGGCGCGTACCACCGCCGCGACCCCCTCCACCCCCACCGGCTCCGGTTCCGCGCACGGCTCCACTGCCCCGAACGGCTCCGCCGACGACGGTACGACGCGCGACGCCGCCCATTCCACGACACCCCCTTCGGCCGTACGGCGGTGGCGCGCACGCTGGGTGGCCGTCGCGGCGGCGACCGCCGTGCTGATCGGGGCAGGCGTGGCCGTCGCCCAGCGCCACACGGGAGTTGACGAGCAGCGGCAGGCCAGGACGCGCACCACCGCCGCGTCATTCCACCCCTGGACGGCGTCCGTGACCCCCGGCGGCAGCGCGAAGTCCGAAGCGGGCGCGCCCTTCTGCACGTACGGGAAGGGGGCCCTGTACTGCGCGGCGCGCGGGGTGAAGGCCGCGAGGATCAATCCGGCGACGGGCCGGAAGGTCTGGTCGCGGGAGGCCGGGGGCATCGGCGGCGACGGAGCCGACGGCTCGGACATACCGCCCCAGACGCCAGTGGTCTGCGACGGCCTCGTCCACGTCCTGTCCGTGGCGTCCGGGGTTGCGCGTCTGGAGGCCATGGACCCCGCCAGTGGCGCGATCCGCTGGAGCAAGAACGTCTCTGCGTACGAGGGCCGCGTCTATCACGCCGGCGCAACCGTCCTGCTGGTCCCAGGTGACGGCACGATCCGCGGGTTGCGCGGGGCGACGGGCAAGGAGCGGTGGCGGAAACGGTACGAGGGGCGCGGGGAGCCGGTGTTCAGCGCGTTCGGCACGGGACGCACCGGATACGGCACAGCGGTCTCGGACGACGGCTCTCACACCTACGTGACGGCCATCGATCCGGCGACGGGCCGTACGCGCTGGCAGCGGACGCTCACCGGCAACCTCACGCCCGCGGGGACCGCGGCCGACGGCCGTACGCTCCTGCTCACCTCGGCCGATCTGCAGCAGCGCACCGACGCGGTGGTCCGCTACGACCCGGGCGCCCGCCGCGAGAGCCGCACACCGCTGGCGCTGGCGCTGGACTCGGTGACCACCGGCGTCAACGGCGACACGGTGCATCTGCTCGCCCACGGGGGCACGTTGATGGCGGTCGACACCCGCCGCACGGACCCGGATCGCGCGGAACTCTGGCGCATGGAGACCTCGGTCAGCAACGCCTCACCGATCGCCGAGACATCCGACCGGCTGTACTTCACCGCCGCCGACGGCCGGTTGCTGGCCATCGACGCCCGCCGCGGCGTCCTCGCCGGAGCGACCCCCGCCCGGATGAACGCGGAGAACAGGGGCTACGCGGGGGCTGTGCCGGCGCCCGTCGTGGCGAACGGCAGCATCACGGGGGCGGCGCCGGACGGGACACTCTTCGCGGTTGACGGGGACGGGCCCGCCGACTGGTGACGGCGCAGCAGCCGGAGCGCAGCAGCCCTCGCGCACCAACGCGTGCCCGTGTTTCGGTACGGACAACACTGCGGCCCGAGGCGGGCGTTGAGTACGTGCATGCGAGACGGGCGTTGAGTACGTGCGAGGCAGGTGTCAAGTACGTCATGCGAGACGGGCGTCGCGCAGTGCGTGCTGCGGATGTCGGAGAAGCAGGTCGGCAGCGGACAGACCGCTCCCTGCGCGGGTCAGCCGAGCTTGCTGATGTCCCGCACCGCGCCCCTGTCCGCGCTCGTCGCCATCGCCGCGTACGCCCGCAGGGCCTGCGAGACCTTGCGATCGCGGTTCTTCGGCGCGTAAGTCCCGCCCCGCGCCTCCCGCCGGGCCGCCAACTCCTCGTCGGAGACCTTGAGTTCGATGGTGCGGTTCGGGATGTCGATCCGGATCGGGTCGCCGTCCTCGACGAGCGCGATCGTGCCGCCGGAGGCCGCCTCGGGCGAGGCGTGGCCGATCGACAGGCCCGATGTGCCCCCGGAGAAGCGGCCGTCGGTGATCAGCGCGCACTTCTTGCCCAGACCACGGCCCTTGAGGAACGACGTCGGGTAGAGCATTTCCTGCATACCCGGGCCGCCCTTGGGCCCCTCGTAGCGGACGACGACCACGTCGCCCTCCTTGACCCGCTTGTTGAGGATGGCGTCGACCGCCTCCTCCTGGGACTCCACGACCACGGCCGGGCCCTCGAACGTCCAGATCGACTCGTCGACGCCTGCCGTCTTCACGACACAGCCGTCCTCGGCCAGATTGCCGTAGAGGATGGCGAGGCCGCCCTCGGTCGAGTACGCGTGCTCGACAGCGCGGATGCAGCCGCCGGCCGCGTCGGTGTCGAGGGAGTCCCAGCGCTCGGACTGGGAGAACGCCGAGGCCGAGCGCCGGCAGCCGGGTGCGGCGTGAAAGAGCTCGACGGCCTCGGCCGACGGGGAGCCGCCGCGGATGTCCCACTGCTTGAGCCAGTCGGCGAGCGAGGGGCTGTGCACGGTGTGGACGTCCTCGCGGAGCAGACCCGCGCGGTACAGCTCGCCGAGGATGGCCGGGATGCCGCCGGCCCGGTGCACGTCCTCCATGTGGTACGTGCCGTTGGGGGCGACCTTGGAGAGGCAGGGCAGCCGCCGGGAGAGCTCGTCGATGTCCTGCATGGTGAAGTCGACTCCGGCCTCCTGGGCGGCGGCCAGCAGGTGCAGGATCGTGTTCGTGGAGCCGCCCATCGCGATGTCGAGGGCCATGGCGTTCTCGAACGCGGCGCGCGAGCCGACCGAGCGCGGGAGAACCGTCTCGTCGTCCTGCTCGTAGTGGCGGCGGGTGATCTCGACGACCGTGCGGCCCGCGGCCTCGTACAGCTCCTTGCGGGCGGTGTGCGTGGCCAGGACCGAGCCGTTGCCCGGCAGGGAGAGGCCGATCGCCTCGGTGAGGCAGTTCATCGAGTTGGCGGTGAACATGCCGGAACAGGAGCCGCAGGTCGGACACGCGGCCTCCTCGATCAGGGCGAGGTCGTCGTCGGAGACCGACTCGTCGACCGCGTCCGACATGGCGCTGATCAGGTCGAGACCGGTCCTGACCGTGCCGTTGACCAGTGTCGCCTTGCCCGCCTCCATGGGGCCGCCGGAGACGAAGACCGCCGGGATGTTCAGGCGCATGGCGGCCATGAGCATGCCAGGGGTGATCTTGTCGCAGTTGGAGATGCAGATCAGGGCGTCGGCGCAGTGCGCCTCCGTCATGTACTCGACGGAGTCGGCGATCAGGTCACGGGAGGGCAGCGAGTAGAGCATGCCGCCGTGACCCATGGCGATGCCGTCGTCGACCGCGATGGTGTTGAACTCGCGCGGGACACCGCCCGCCGCCTTGATCGCGTCGGAGACGATCCGGCCCACCGGTTGGAGGTGGGTGTGGCCCGGGACGAACTCGGTGAAGCTGTTGGCCACGGCGATGATCGGCTTGCCGAAGTCCTCGCGCTCTACGCCAGCGGCCCGGAGCAGGGCGCGAGCGCCTGCCATGTTGCGGCCGTGGGTGACTGTGCGGGACCTCAGCTCGGGCATCGGGCTCCACTCCCTCGTGATGTGGATGATCCATCGAGCCTACGCCCCTGCTCCAAGATCTGGACAGTCTGTCCGCATTCCGGGATCAACGGATCACCTTTCGGTCAGAGCCCGTCGGCCCTGGTCAGGTCCTGTCAGGTGCAGTCAGCGGGTCGGATCAGGATTCGGCGGATGAGGACTCGGCGGACCGGGCCGGCGGATGAGGATTCGGCGGACCGGGCCGACAGATCGGGAGCGGCGGATCGGGCCTCGGCGGATCGGGCGGGGCAGATCAGGACTCGGCACGATCAGGACTCGGTCAGATACCGCTGCAGCGTGGGCGCCACCATCGCGATGATTTCCTCGATGTCCGCCGTCGCGAGCGGTTCGACCTTTACCACGTACCGCAGCATCGCGATCCCGACCATCTGCGAGGCGGCCAGCTCGGCCCGGAGCTTCGCGTCCGGCACCCGGAGCTCGCCCGCCACCCGCTCCAGCAGCCTCCGCAGCAGGAAGTTCCGCAGGACGCCTGCCGCCGCCTCGTGGGTGACCGCGGACCGGATCACCGCCAGCAGAGGGGCGCGGGTCACCGGGTTCTCCCACACGCCGAAGAAGAAGCGGGCCAGCCGCTCGCCGACCCCCTTGCTGCCCTGGGCCAGCACGTCAGGGACGACCAGCGCGGGCTCGAGGGAGACCTCGACCGCCGCCTCGAAGACCTGCTCCTTCGTCCCGAAGTAGTGGTGCACCAGGGCGGGGTCCACGCTCGCGGCCTTTGCGATGCCGCGGATGGAGGTCTTGTCGTAGCCGCGGGCGGCGAACTCCGTGCGCGCGGCAGCGAGGATGCGCTCCCGCGCGCCCGGCCCGTTCTCGGCCTCCGTACGCGCCGGGCGGCCCCGGCGGCGCGGTGAGTGCGTGGTCACTCCGGTCACTGCCTTCCCGCGCCCGTGGGCGAGGCGAGATGCAGCCGGGTGAAGGCCAACGCCTCTGCCAGGTCGGCCTCGCGCTCGGCCGCGGACATCGCCCGCCGTGTGTTGACCTCGACGACCACATGACCCGAGAACCCGGTGACCGCCAGCCGCTCCAGCAGCTCGGCGCACGGCTGGCTGCCGCGCCCCGGCACCAGGTGCTCGTCCTTGCCGGAGCCGGAGCCGTCGGCCAGGTGGATGTGCGCGAGCCGGTCGCCCATGCGGTCGACCATGGCCAGTGCGTCGCAGCGGGCCGTCGCCGTATGCGACAGATCGACCGTGAAGTGGCGGTAGTCGTCCTTGGTGACGTCCCAGTCGGGTGCGTAGGCGAGCATCTCCCGGTCGCGGTAGCGCCACGGATACATGTTCTCAACCGCGAACCGTACGTCCGTCTCGCCGGCCATCCGCCAGACTCCG
This sequence comes from Streptomyces sp. NPDC051776, assembly GCF_040681345.1. Lineage (NCBI taxonomy): Bacteria > Bacillati > Actinomycetota > Actinomycetes > Kitasatosporales > Streptomycetaceae > Streptomyces > Streptomyces sp. NPDC051776. Next base: position 13,853 of record NZ_JBFAYQ010000043.1, read on the forward strand.
CGGACGAAGTCCCGCGCGTAGGTGCGCTGCCACCGGAACGGGGGGTGGACGACGACCGTGGATGCGCCGAGCTTCTCCGCGGCCGCACGTGCCCTCTGCAGTTTGGTCCACGGGTCGGTGGACCACACCCGCTGCGTGACCAGCAGACAGGGTGCGTGCACGGCCAGGATCGGCACCCCGTGGTGGTCGGAGAGACGGCGCAGCGCGTCGATGTCCTGGCTCACCGGGTCCGTCCACACCATGACCTCGACGCCGTCGTAGCCCAGCCGCCCGGCGATCTCGAACGCCGCCGCCGTCGACTCCGGGTACACGGAGGCGGTGGACAGCGCGACCTTCGCGTCCGGGATGCGCACCACTGGTTGAGCCACGGGAGACAGCGTACGGCGTGCCGCGGGGCGCAAAAGAGGGCAGCGGCCGCCCCGGCACCCCCGTGGCGCCGCTCGGGACGGCCGGTCCGCCCGTCAGGACGTGGGCAGGTGGTCCAGGCGGCGGAGGATCAGCCCCTCGCGCAGAGCCCAGGGACAGATCTCCAGTTCCTCCACCCCGAACAGGTCCATCGCGGCCTCCGCGACCAGGGCCCCGGCGACGAGCTGAGGTGCCCGACCCTCGGAGACTCCTGGCAGCTCGGAGCGCTCCCTGGAACTCATGGTGGCCAGCCGCGGCACCCACTCCTCGAGCGCCTTCCGGGACAGGTTCCGCTGGACGTACAGCCCCTCCGCCGAGCGGGCCGCGCCCGCGATCCTGGCGAGCTGACGGAAGGTCTTCGACGTTCCCACGACATGGTCCGGAACGCCCAGCCGTGTGAACTCCCCCACAGTCCGGGCGATCTCCGCCCGCGCATGGCGGCGCAACGCCCGTACGTCGCCGGTGTCGGGCGGGTCTTTCGGCAGCCAGCCGGTGGTCATCCGACCCGCGCCCAGCGGCAGCGACACGGACTTGTCCGGGTCCTCGTCGAGCCCGTACGCGATCTCCAGGGAACCGCCGCCGATGTCCAGGACGAGCAGCCGTCCCGCGGACCAGCCGAACCAGCGGCGCGCGGCGAGGAACGTGAGCCGGGCCTCCTCCTCGCCCGACAGCACGGTCAGGTCGACGCCGGTCTCCTCCGCGACACGCGCCAGAACGGCATCGGCGTTGGACGCCTCGCGGACGGCGGACGTCGCGAAAGGGAGCACCTCCTCGACCCCCTTGTCCTCGGCGGCCTGCAGGGCGTCATGGATGGTGGCGACCAGCGTGCCCACACCCTCCGGGCCGATCGCGCCGTCCCCGTCGAGGAGTTCGGCCAGCCGCAGTTCCGCCTTGTGGGAGTGGGCGGGGAGAGGGCGCGCACCGGGGTGCGCATCCACGACCAGCAGATGAACCGTATTCGAACCCACGTCGAGGACACCGAGTCTCATACGGTGCACGCTACTGCGGCGGGGAGCACGCACGTACGGGGCCTGTGCCGCTTACGCTGGGGGCGTGGCAAAGACCAAAAAGGCCAAGCAGCAGAAAATCGCCAAGAATCGGCGCACTTCTCAGGCGGCTGAGGCCGCGCGGAACGGGGAGCTCGCGCAGAGCCCTGCACAGGGTTCCGTGGAGGGCTCCGTGCAGGACGCGGCCCTGGAATCATCGCATGTGTCGGCAAAGGTGCCGGCACCGGTGTCAGCGTCCCCTGCACAGGGATCCCCTTCCGAGGAATCCCCTGCACAGGGATCCCCTTCCGAGGAATCCCCTTCGCAGGACTCCGCTGCACAGGACTCCGCGCAGGCAGCGCGGGAGTCGGACCCGGCTCGCCGCGACTCCGGCAAGACCGGGACGGAGGCTGCGCGGCGACGCGGGGAGCGGGGGGCGCGTGCCACCTCGTCCGTCTCGTCTTCCTCGTCCGCCTCAGCTTCCTCGGCGCCGTCGGGGGCAGCAGGGACGGCGGGGACGGAGCCCGAGCCCGACGAGGTGGGGCTCGACTTCGCGCGCGCCTGGGTGGAATTCCCCGACCCCGCGGACGAGGAGCAGGTCTTCCGCTGCGACCTGACGTGGCTGACGTCCCGCTGGAACTGCATCTTCGGACAAGGCTGCGAGGGCATCCAGGCCGGGCGGGCCGACGACGGCTGCTGCACGCTCGGTGCGCACTTCTCCGACGAGGACGACGAGAAGCGCGTCGCGGAGCACGCGGCCCGACTCACGCCCGACATCTGGCAGTTCCACGAGATCGGGACCGCATCGGGCTGGATCGAGACCGACGAGGACGGTGATCGGCAGACGCGGCGTTGGAAGGGGTCGTGCATCTTCCAGAACCGTCCGGGGTTCGGGGGCGGCGCGGGCTGCTCCCTGCACATCCTCGCGTTGAAGGAAGGCCGTGAGCCGCTGGAGACGAAGCCCGACGTCTGCTGGCAGCTCCCGGTCCGGCGGACGTACGAGTGGGTGGACCGCCCGGACGACACCCAGGTGCTCGTCGTCTCCATCGGCGAGTACGACCGGCGGGGGTGGGGGCCCGGTGGTCACGACCTGCACTGGTGGTGCACGAGTGCGCGCTCGGCTCACGGGAGCGGGGAGCCGGTGTACGTCTCGTACCGGCCGGAGCTCACGGAGCTCATGGGCAAGGAGGCGTACGACCGGCTGGCCGAGTTGTGCGAGGAGCGGATGGCGGCGGAGCTGCCGTTGGCGCCGCATCCGGCGGATCCGGCGTAGGCGGATCGCCGCACCGGGGTCGATCGCCGCAACGGGGTCAGGCGGGTACGGACCGCCGTAACAACGGTCCGGAGTTGACGGATTGCCGTCGCCGGATCCGGCGTGGACGGACCGCCGTAGGGCCCCGCGGGAGCGGATTTCGTTGACGCGGTGGCCGACCGGCCCTGTGCGTTGGGCTGCCGGGGCAATGGTTGGGCGGCCCTGCCGAAGGGTGCGGCGGCCCTCCGCCGAAGGGTTGGGCGGCCCTGCCGAAGGGTTGGGCGGCCCTGCCGAAGGGTGCGGCGGCCCTCCGCCGAAGGGTTGGGCGGCCCTGCCGAAGGGTGGGGCGGCCCTCCGCCGGCGGCATGACCAAGTCCGGCACGGTCGTCGCAGACGTACAGGCCACTTGCAGGCCGGCGCACAAATCACGCCTCGGCGCCGGGAGAAGATCGCTCCACCCCCGCCCTCCCGGTGGCCCACCGACCGCCCTGGAGCGCGATCCCCGAACGGGAAGTCTGTTCGTCCCTGCGGCGCTGCCACCGGTCCTCGATGCGATTCATACGGTAGGACGAGCACGTCGGCTGCGGCGGAGTCGGGGAGCCCGAACCGTCCGCCCGCTTCACTCGCGGCCTCCATGGAATGCGGCGGGGATCAGCCGCTCGGACTCGGCGAGTTCGACTGGGTCGGAGTAGGGGAGCCCGATGTCTCCGTGGGAGTGGGAGTCGGCGTCGGGTCAGTCGGGGTCGGCGTGGGGTCCGGGGTGGCTCCGCTGCCCTGGATCGCCACGACCGTTCCGGCCGGGTCGACCGCCACATGCGCCGTCCACGCCCCCTGCGGCTCCCGCGCCTCGTCGACGGAGACCGTGATCGTCACGGATTCGCCCGGCCTGAGCATGCCTGCCGTGCGGTTGAGCTGGAGCCAGGGCGCGTCCGTGCGGGCCGACCAGTGGACCGGCGATCCGCCCGACGCGCTCAGGGTGATGAGCGTCGTGTCGCCGCTCGGCTGTGCGTAGACAGTGAGCCGCCCCGGGCCGTGGGTCGGGCGGTGCGGGCGCGTGGTCGAAGAGTGGCTCGGCGGCGCGGTTCTTCGGGCGACGTCACGGTCCCGGTCGCCGCGGTGATGGCGTTCGCCCTTGGCGTCGACGACCTCCACCGATACGTCGTGGCGGTCCGAGGTGAAGCGCGGGTCCGGCCCCGTGCGGGCGTTGCCGGCCTTCTCGTACGGGCGGCCAGCGAGGCCGTCGGGGGTTTCCGCCTCGGCGGCGGCCACCGGATTCCCGGCCTCCGTCTCGCCGAGCACCGGAGCGCCGCGGTAGGCCGCCCACAGGGCCAGGACCGGTGCGGCGACCACGGTCGCGACCACCGTGGTGGTCACGGCCCTGCTACGCAGCTTGCGGCGTCGGGCGACGCGGTCCTTGGGGTCGACCGGGTAGCCGGAGCGGTCGTAGCGCGGGCCTCCTCGCGCGCCGCCGCGGGCGCGCAGGGCGCGGGTCATCGCGGCGTACGCCGAGGCGCGCGGCGCTTCGAGGACGGGCAGGGTGCCCGGCAGTGCGGTGCTCCCGGGCCAAGGCGTGCCCGCGGTGGCGCACTCGGCGGTGCGGCGGCACTCGGGGCATTCGTCGACGTGCCGCACCAGTTCGCGGCGCAGCGCGGTGCCCAGGAGGACCTGGCTGTCGCCGGTGAGCCGGGCGACGACGGGGCAGTGGCCGCGCTCGACGACGACGAGCGCGGCGCGGGTCCGCTCCACTTCGCAGGCGGCGGCGGAGAGAAGGGCGCAGGCCGCGTCGTTGTCCATGCCGAGGACGGCGGCGACCTCATCGGTCTTCAGCCGGTGGCGGACGGCGAGTTCGAGCGCTTCGCGCTGCTCCGGGGTGATGCCCGCGGCCTCCGGCCAGGCAAGGGCGCTCAGTTCGCGGCGCCGCTGTGTGGCTGCGGCCTCGGACAGACCGGGCTGGGTGCCGGGGGCGCGGTGCTGTTCGGAGAGCCGCTGGAGGCAGGCCCAGCGGGCCAGCGCGTAGAGCCAGGGCCTGCGCTGGTCCTCGTCGGCCGGGCGGCGACCGCGCTGGCGCTCGGCGATGGCGAGGACCTCGCCCAGCACCGTGGTGGCGGCATCGTGCTCGCAGAGGACCGAGAGGCAGTACGTGAACAGGCCGTCCAGATACGTCCCGTAGCTCGTGGCGAACCGTTCCTGTTCCGTGCCCGGCGTGGATGGTTCGGCGCTCCGCACGGAGCTCTGCGCACGACGGTGTGCCCGGTGTGCGCCGGTGGTGTGCGTCGGATGCTCCCTGCTGCTCATCACCCGCCGACGGTAGGCGGATGATGCCGGGTCGCTCGCCCTACTTGGGCAGGTTTAACCCCTACGGGTGACGATGACCCTCGAAAGAGGACAGGCGTTCCTCTTGCCATGACGGCGGTCTGCTATAAGGCCGGTTGCGCGCGGGCATGTCTCGCGCTCGGGTCGCACGACCGCGCGCGTGGGGTTCGCGACCGCGCGCGTGGGGCTGTCGGACCACGGCGCTACGGTGACCGCATGGCTGCCGCCCGTACGTCCCGCTCGTCCGCCAAGGACCGTCCCTCCTACCGCTGCACGGAGTGCGGCTGGACCACGGCCAAGTGGCTCGGGCGGTGCCCCGAGTGCCAGGCGTGGGGCACGGTCGAGGAGTTCGGCGCACCCGCGGTCCGCACGACCGCGCCCGGCCGGGTCACCTCCGCCGCGCTGCCCATCGGCCAGGTCGACGGCCGGCAGGCCACTGCTCGGTCGACCGGTGTCGCCGAGCTGGACCGGGTGCTGGGCGGGGGCCTCGTGCCGGGTGCCGTGGTACTGCTCGCCGGGGAGCCGGGAGTGGGCAAGTCCACGCTCCTGCTGGACGTCGCCGCGAAGGCGTCCTCGGACCAGGAGCGGACGCTGTATGTGACGGGCGAGGAGTCCGCGAGCCAGGTGCGGCTGCGGGCCGACCGGATCGGCGCACTCTCGGAAACCCTCTATCTCGCCGCCGAGACCGACCTGTCCGCGGTCCTCGGGCACCTCGACTCGGTGAAGCCCTCGCTGCTCGTCCTGGACTCCGTGCAGACCGTCGCCTCACCCGAGATCGACGGCGCACCCGGCGGCATGGCCCAGGTGCGCGAGGTCGCCGGTGCCCTGATCCGCGCTTCCAAGGAGCGCGGGATGTCGACCTTGCTGGTGGGCCATGTCACCAAGGACGGGGCCATCGCGGGGCCCCGCCTGCTGGAGCACCTGGTCGACGTGGTGCTGCACTTCGAGGGCGACCGGCACGCGCGCCTCCGTCTCGTCCGGGGCGTGAAGAACCGCTACGGCGCGACGGACGAGGTCGGCTGCTTCGAGCTGCACGACGAGGGCATCACCGGCCTTGCCGACCCCTCCGGGCTCTTTCTCACCCGGCGCGACGAGCCCGTCCCCGGCACCTGTCTGACCGTCACCCTGGAGGGGCGCCGGCCGCTCGTGGCCGAGGTCCAGGCCCTGACCGTCGATTCGCAGATCCCCTCCCCGCGCCGCACGACCTCGGGTCTGGAAACCTCCCGCGTCTCGATGATGCTGGCGGTGCTGGAGCAGCGCGGGAAGATCTCTCAGCTCGGCAAGAGGGACATCTACAGCGCCACGGTCGGCGGGGTGAAGCTGTCCGAGCCCGCCGCCGACCTGGCCGTGGCCCTCGCCCTGGCCAGCGCCGCGAGCGACACACCGCTGCCCAAGAACCTCGTCGCCATCGGCGAGGTGGGCCTGGCGGGGGAGGTGAGAAGGGTCACTGGTGTGCAGCGGCGTCTCGCGGAAGCGGCCCGCCTCGGGTTCACCCATGCGCTCGTCCCCACGGACCCGGGAAAGGTGCCGCCCGGTATGAAGGTCACCGAGGTGGCGGACATGGGCGACGCGCTCCGGGTGCTGCCCCGGCGCGAGAGCCGTGAAGCGTCGCACTCCGGACGCCCCACATAAGCGGTCCGGGCGCCGGTAGACTTTGCCCTGGTCTCGCCCGTACGTACGCACCCGGGCCCCCATCTGCGACCGGAGGAGTTCAGTGGCAGCCAGCGACCGGACGGCGGGTCCCGGCAAGTCCGGGAGCGCCGATGGCCTGATGCGTGCCTCGCTGAGCGCGGTCGCGCCGGGCACGGCCCTTCGTGACGGCCTCGAGCGGGTCCTGCGGGGCAACACGGGCGGTCTCATCGTCCTCGGCATGGACAAGACCGTGGAATCGATGTGTACGGGCGGATTCGTGCTCGACGTCGAGTTCAGCGCGACCCGTCTGCGCGAGCTGTGCAAGCTCGACGGCGCACTGATCCTCGACAAGGACATCACCAAGATCGTGCGGGCGGGTGTGCAGCTCGTGCCGGACGCCTCGATCCAGACCGAGGAGACCGGGACCCGGCACCGCACCGCCCAGCGCGTCTCGATCCAGGCGGGCTTCCCCGTCGTCTCGGTCAGCCAGTCGATGCGGCTCATCGCGCTCTACGTGGACGGGCAGCGCCGTGTCCTGGAGGACTCCGCCGCGATCCTCTCCCGTGCCAACCAGGCACTGGCCACCCTGGAGCGCTACAAGCTGCGGCTCGACGAGGTCGCCGGCACCCTCTCCGCCCTGGAGATCGAGGACCTGGTGACGGTCCGCGATGTGTCGGCCGTCGCCCAGCGGCTGGAGATGGTCCGTCGTATCGCGACCGAGATCGCCGAGTACGTTGTCGAGCTGGGCACCGACGGCCGCCTCCTCTCCCTGCAGCTCGACGAGCTGATCGCGGGCGTCGAACCGGAGCGCGAGCTGGTGGCGCGGGACTATGTGCCGGAGCCGACGGCCAAGCGGGCCCGTACGGTGGGCGACGCGCTCGCCGACCTCGACGCGCTCACCCATGCCGAACTGCTCGAACTCCCCACCGTCGCCCGGGCGCTGGGCTACAGCGGCTCCCCCGAGGCCCTCGACTCGGCGGTCTCCCCGCGCGGTTACCGGCTCCTGGCAAAGGTGCCGCGGCTGCCCAACACCGTCATCGAGCGCCTGGTCGACTACTTCGGCGGTCTGCAGAAGCTGCTGGCCGCGAGCGTGGACGACCTGCAGACGGTCGAGGGTGTCGGCGAGGCACGGGCCCGGTCCGTACGGGAAGGGCTGTCCCGGCTCGCGGAATCCTCGATCCTCGAGCGATACGTCTAGGGTCGCGGGCCCGGCCGGTCAGTCCTTCTTCAGCGAGAACGACACGCGCGCCGTCGAACCGGCCGCCTTCACCTCGACGAGATACGTGCCCGCCTTCGCCGAACCACCGGACGGCGTCGCGCACTTGGGCTCGCTGGGCTTGCGGTCCCACTCCACGCTCTGTGTGGCCTCCCCCTCGGCCGGGACCCGCAGCAGCATCCGCTCGCTCTTCGCCGGACAGTCGTCCGAGGCCCAGAACGGGTCGTCGTCCTCCGCGAAGGTGATCTTCATGACGGCCGCCTTCGACCCGAAGTCGAGCTTGCACGCGTTGGCGGAGGAGTTCTTCGCGACGATCTCGAACTTCGGTTCCTCGTCGGGGGCGTAGGAGTTCTCGGCGCTGCGCAGGCTCAACTCCAGGGAGTTCCGGGCGCAGTCGGGCAGACTCGCCCCGGCGGGCACTCCATCGCCCCCCTTGCCCGGGCCCCCCGCGCCACCCGATGCCCCTTCAGCGCTGCCGTCTTCGCCGTCCGCTCCGCCGTCGGCCGCCCCGCCACTGCCACCGGACCCGCTGCCTCCGCCCTCCGACGCGTCGCGGCCGCCGGGTCGTTCGGAGATCGCGGGGCCGGAGGAGGACGGTCCCGGTGTGATGGTTTCGGCCGGGCCCGTACCGCCGGCGCCGTTGCCCTTGCCGTCGTCGCCTCCGGAGCCGCCGTTGGCGACGGCCCAGACGATCAGCAGGGCGAGCAGCGCAATCACGGACAGCACAACTGCCCTCCGGCGCCAATAGATGGAGGAGGGGAGAGGTCCGACCGGATTGCGCAGTGATCCCACGCGCAAACCTTACGAGAGAACCGGGTGGGGACAGGCCAGTACCCGCCGCCATTCCGCGCAACTTTTGACGATCATCATCCCGCATTGGCTGCCGAGCCGTCAGATGTGCGCGCACAGCTCGATCACCGTCGCCCGCCGTGACCGAACGGGCGTGCTCCGTACGGTCGGTGGCCCTGTCCTGCGCCGATCTTCCGGGCGGCGCCCCGGACTTGGGAAGCCCCTGCTCAAGCGCTGCCACAACGCTCCCTTTTGGCGCGCCGGACATGAGGTCGGGGCCGTGTGCGGGTGGATCAACGGCCCTTCCGGCGGCGGCAATACGCAGACCGCGTACGAGATCCACCGGCGGCTCCCCGGGAGCGTCAACCGCGACCCCGAACGCCTCAGCTTCGGCCTGCACCGCACGCTGCCCCCCGCCGCTCCGCAGAGACTCCCGGGACCTACCGGCCCGGCGGCCGGAGTGTACGAGGTGCTGGACCTGGCCCTCACCCGCAACGAGGCCACCGGGGGCCCGGGCACCCGTGATTGTCCCGATGACGGTCGCGAGGCCCTCGGACGTCCGGGAGACCGTCGGTCGGCTGCGCGAACGCGGCCATGAGGTACGGCACTTCACGCTGTCTGCCGACCGCTCGACAGTTCCGCGGGGCTGCGCGATCGCGGACTCGGACATCTCCTGCGGCGCGCCGCGGGAAACGCCGGACCGCCGGCCCGGCGGCAGCTTTGCCGTCTCGACGCTCGATCTGTGCCTGGAGCGGCTGTGCAGTGGCGAGTTCGCCGAACACGTGCGGACCGGCCGCCTCACCGTCCCGGAGGTCGCCGAACACAGCGCCGCCTCGGCCGGGCTGCCCCTCGCCCCGAACACGGACAGCGCGCTGCGGGGGCGGCTGCGGCGAGCATGGACCGGGCCGGCCACATCCGCTTCGACGAGCGCCGGCCGTTCGAGAGGGGTCCGCCGCCCGGGTGACCTCCGCGAGAGTCGAGGCGGTGGCTGCGGCGGGCCGTGGCCCGGCGATCCCCCCGGCGGCCGGCGGGCGGCGAAAGGCGCGGGGGCGGCGCGCCGGTGACCTCGCGCCCGCGCTGGTAACCTCGCGCCCGCGCCGGAGCGGCGCTGCGCCCTCCCCTACGCCGCGGGTCTTCGGCCGGCTCGGTGTGCGCGGCCCATGAGAAGCCTCATGAGAAGCGTCATGAGAAGTCACAGCCCCGTTCACGGCCGTGCCTGCACGACGGCTCCCCCGAAGCCCTGCCTGGCCCCGGACCCGGGCCTCACCCCGTACGAGGACACTCCGTCGCGACTCCGTACCGGAAGGCCCTCCCGCGCCCGCGACTGAGACGGGTCCCGGATTCTGTCGCGCGCGGGGCGATTCGGGCGGCGACGAGCAGCGCCGACGGGTGACGCCACGCGCGTACCGCGCGAGCGGCCGCCTCGGCGAGCGGTCTCGTGTCAGGATCGGAGGTGCCATGACTACGACGACGCCGAATTGCACCCCGCAGGAGGCGGACTCCGAGGGCGCGCAGGCGCCCGCCGCACTCCACTCCCCGGTCATCGACTGGTTCCGGACGAACGCCCGTGACCTCCCCTGGCGCCGCCCCGAGGCCGGCGCCTGGGGCGTGATGGTCAGCGAGTTCATGCTGCAGCAGACCCCGGTCAACCGGGTCCTGCCCGTCTATGAGCACTGGCTCTCGCGCTGGCCGCGCCCCGCCGACCTCGCCAAGGAGGCGCCGGGCGAGGCCGTACGCGCCTGGGGTCGGCTCGGTTATCCGCGCCGCGCCCTGCGCCTGCACGCCGCCGCCTCCGCCATAGCGGAACGGCACGGCGGCGAAGTGCCGCGCGACCACGCGAAGCTCCTCGCCCTGCCCGGCATCGGCGAGTACACCGCGGCGGCCGTGGCCTCCTTCGCCTACGGCCAGCGCCACGCCGTCCTGGACACCAACGTCCGCCGGGTCCTCGCCCGCGCGGTCGCCGGCACCCAGTACCCGCCGACCGCGACGACCGCGGCCGAGCGCCGTCTCGCGCGCGCCCTCCTCCCCGACGAGGAAGGGACGGCGGCCGCGTGGGCCGCGGCCACCATGGAACTCGGTGCGCTCGTGTGCACCGCGCGCTCCCCCGCCTGCGGCCGCTGCCCCATCGCCGACCGATGTGCCTGGCAGGTCGCTGGCGCGCCCGCGCACGACGGTCCACCGCGCCGAGGGCAGACGTATGCGGGTACGGACCGCCAAGTGCGCGGGAAGCTCCTCGCGGTGCTGCGCGAGGCGGTCGAACCCGTGACCCAGGCGGTGCTGGACGCGGTGTGGGAGGAGCCGGTGCAGCGGGCGCGCGCGCTGGACGGTCTTGTCTCGGACGGTCTCGTCGAGCCACTCGACGGAGGCAGATACCGGCTTCCGCTGACCTGAACAGGCGACGGAGACCGGCGGCAGGGATCGGCAACGGAGACCGGCGGCAGGGATCATCAACGGTGACCGGCGAAGCCGAGGGCGAAGCCACCGATGAAGCCGTCGGCTGACCGGTCTCCCGTCCCCCGTCCCCCGTCCCCCGTCCCCCGCCTCCCGTCCCCCGGTCTCCCACCCCTCCCCCGGCTTCCCGTCCCCCCGGCGCCCGTCCCAGCGGCCCGGCGCACGCGTGCAGATCCGGAACCGCTCGCCGGGCCGCGGACGGCCAGCGAAAGGGCCTCGCGAGAGGTCCAAAGGAAGGCACGTGGCACCTCGGGTCACTGCGCGCCGCACTCTTCCCGTTACCCACCGTACGGACACTTCGACTGTCAACAACCGTCACAGCACGCTCTGTTCGTCACTGTTCACAGGCGTGAATTAGCCCGGCTATGCCCTGGTTTTGCCTGCTTGACGCACCACTCGGCGTGACGTTGTTACACAACCGACGGATAGCCGTGCGCCGCCCGAGCGCCGGCGCGGACTGCTCCGTTACAGCCCCTCCGTAGCTTCTTCCCCGTGCCGGGAAGACCGGCGAAGAAACGGGCGGATGCGCGGAACGGAGGCAGTCGAGATGGCGAGCAGCGAGGTCGGCAAGGTCCTGGAGTTCGAGGAGTACGTGAGGACCCGGCAGGAGGCACTGCTGCGGAGCGCTCGGCGGCTGGTTCCGGATCCGGTCGAGGCGCAGGATCTTTTGCAGACCGCTCTTGTCAGGACCTACGGGCGCTGGGACGGTATAGCGGACAAGTCCCTCGCGGACGCGTATCTGCGCCGGGTGATGATCAACACGCGTACGGAGTGGTGGCGCGCCAGGAAGCTGGACGAGGTCCCCACGGAGCAGTTGCCCGAGGCAGCGGTCGAGGACGGCACCGAGCAGCGCGCCGACCGCGCGCTGCTGATGGACATACTGAGCGTTCTGGCCCCCAAGCAGCGCAGTGTCGTCGTCCTGCGACACTGGGAGCAGATGAGCACGGAGGAGACGGCGGCGGCCCTTGGCATGTCCACCGGAACCGTGAAGAGCACGCTGCACCGGGCGCTGGCCCGGCTGCGCCAGGAGCTGGAGAGCCGTGAGCTGGACGCACGGGAGACGGAACGTGAAGAAAAGCGGGGGCCCGAGCAGTGCGCGGCCTGAACAGGGCTGACTTCTCCAAAGCCGGTACGGCGGTCGCGGGCGCGGTCGCCGTCGGCCTCGCGCTGGGCGGATGCGCCGCCGGCGGCGAGGGCGTGCGGACCGAGGGCCCCGCCACGCCGGCGAAGGTGTCCTCCGACGCCCCCAAAGCCACCAAGTCGTCGAAAGTCAATGCCGTCGCGCTGCTGAAGCGGGACGAGAAGGTGAGCGACGTGGTCCGCAGGAAGCTCAAGCCCTGCGGGTCGGGCCACGAGTATCCCGTTGACGTCTCCTACGGCAACCTCACGGGGAGCAGCTCACCCGACGTCGTCGTCAATGTCCTGACGTGCGACGACGCCATTGGGATCGGGACGTACGTCTACCGCCGCGACGGGGACGGCGAGCGGTACGAGGCCGCGTTCGTCAATGAGCAACCGCCGGTCTACGCCCAGATCTCCAAAGGTGACCTCGAGGTCATACGACAGGTCTACGGGCCCGGGGACGAGGTGGACTTCCCCTCGGGCGAGGACGTCATCATCTACCACTGGAACGGCAAGAGGTTCGACGAGTCGGAACGTACGCACAACGACTACAGCAATACGGTCGACGGCGCCGATCCGAGCGGCGCCGCCGAGGAGGGCTGACAGCAGCAGTGGCAGTGACGCATGTGCTCTTCGTCGAGGACGACGACGTCATCCGCGAAGCGACCCAACTCGCCCTGGAGCGGGACGGATTCGTCGTCACGGCGGTGCCGGACGGGCTGGCGGCGCTGGAGCGGTTCCGCACGGATCCGCCGGACATCGCGCTGCTGGACGTGATGGTTCCCGGCATGGACGGCGTGAGCCTGTGCCGCAGGATCCGGGACGAGTCGACCGTCCCCGTCATCATGCTCTCGGCGCGTGCCGACTCCATCGACGTGGTGCTGGGCCTGGAGGCCGGGGCCGACGACTACGTGACCAAGCCCTTCGACGGCGCCGTGCTGATGGCCCGCATCCGGGCCGTGCTGCGCCGCTTCGGGAACGCCGGCGGCGGCCCCGGCGACGCCTCCGCCGACGGGGACGGCACAGGCGACGACGGCGAACCCCTGCGCTTCGGCGACCTGGAGATCGACACGGAGGGCATGGAGGTCCGCAAAGGAGGTGAACCCGTCGCCCTGACCCCGACCGAGATGCGGCTGCTGCTGGAGTTCTCCGCCACGCCCGGCACCGTACTGTCCAGGGACCGGCTGCTGGAACGGGTCTGGGACTACGGCTGGGGCGGCGACACCCGCGTCGTGGACGTCCATGTGCAGCGCCTCCGCGCGAAGATCGGCCAGGACCGCCTGGAGACGGTCCGCGGCTTCGGCTACAAGCTCAAGAGCTGAACGGACGACTCGTGGTAACGCTCTCCCTGCGCACCGGTATCCGCTGGAAGCTGAGCATCGCCATCGCCGCGGTGAGCACGCTCGTGGCGATCGTGATCAGCCTGGTGGTGCACAACGCCGCGCGGGTGTCGATGCTCGACGGCAGCCGCGATGTGCAGGTCGAGCGGATCACACATGCCAGGTACTACTACGAGAAATTCAACCAGCCCTTCGCCAAGTCCAGGGTGAACGACCCCGCCTTGCCCAAGGCGCTCAGGAAAGCGGTGGAGAAGGGGCACCTCGCCACCTATCTGCAGTACAACGGCGACGGGATGCCGGTGGTCTGGGCCGCGGTCCCGCTGCCCAATGGCGATGTGCTCTCGAACCACGACGTCGCGGAGAACCGCGCAGCCGACCTCGCCGACCTCGACAGGACGCTGGTGATCGGCTCGGTCTCGGTCCTCTTGGGCGGCTGTGCGGTGGGCGTGTTCGTCGGCGGCAAGCTCTCCGGGCGCCTGCGCAGGGCCGCCACCGCCGCCGGCAAGATCACCGATGGCGACACCGGTGTCCGCGTCCGGGACGCGATCGGCGGCCGGGTCCGGGACGAGACCGACGATCTGGCCCGGGCCGTGGACGCCATGGCCGACGCGCTGCAGCAGCGGCTCGAAGCCGAGCGCCGGGTGACGGCCGACATCGCCCATGAACTGCGGACCCCGGTCACCGGGCTGCTCACCGCGGCCGAACTGCTGCCACCGGGCCGCCCGACCGAGCTCGTACGGGACCGGGCGCAGGCCATGCGCACGCTCGTCGAGGACGTCCTCGAAGTGGCCCGTCTCGACAGCGCGACCGAACGTGCCGAGCTGCAGGAGGTCGCGCTGGGCGAGTTCGTCACCCGCCGGGTCAAGGCCTTCGCCCCGGAGGCCACGGTACGGGTCCTACGGGACGCCAATGCGCACACCGACCCTCGGCGGCTCGAACGGATCCTGGGCAATCTCCTGGCGAACGCCGCCCGGCACGGCAGGCCGCCGGTCGTCGTCACGATCGACGGACGGGTGCTGCGCGTACGCGACCACGGGCCGGGCTTCCCCGTGAAGCTGCTGGCCGACGGGCCGAGCAGGTTCCGCACGGGCCGCGACGACCGGGCCGGGCTCGGTCACGGTCTGGGGCTGACCATCGCGACGGGCCAGGCGCGGGTGCTGGGTGCACGGCTCACGTTCCGCAACGCCGCCCCTCAGCCGGGCAGTGACGGCGAGGGGACCGAGCCCCGCACGGACGGGGGCGCCATCGCCGTGCTCTGGCTGCCGGAATCCGCCCCGACGGATACCGGCAGCATCCCGATCATCAATCCCGCGGGGCGGGGCAGGGCCTGAGCGTCCCGGCGGGCCGGACGTCCCCGATCAAGCCTCTTGGCTTGAGGGGCCCTCGGTTGGCCCACTCCTCAGTTGGCCCACTCCTTGTCCAGGTCGAGCTGCTCGTTGCGCTGGGTGAACGAGAACCAGTTGCCCGAGTCGTCGCGGAAGATCGCCTCGATGCCGTACGGGCGCTCCTGCGGCTCCTGCAGAAACTCCACGCCCCGCCCCTTCAGCGTCTCGTAGTCCGCGTGGACGTCGTCGGTGACGAGCACACCGGCGCCGAGTACGCCCTTGGAGATCAGCGTCTTCACGGCCTCCGCGGATTCGGGGTCGAGGCCGGGCGGGCCGGGCACCATCAGCGTGAGCTCGACGTCCGGCTGGTCCTTCGCGCCGACGGTGAGCCAGCGCATACCGCCGTCGCCCATGGTCATGTCGGTCCGCACCTCGAGGCCGAGTTTCTCGGTGTAGAACTCCTTGGCCCGGTCCTGGTCGAGGACCCAGACGGTGGTGATGGCGATTCCTTTGATCATGGCACTCTCCACGTTTCCTGAAGGTGTGGTGGGACGGACGGCGCGGGGGCTTTGCTCCCCCGCTGCCCTGCCACCGTAGGCAGCGCGGGAGTCAGGGGGCTTCTCCAGAATTGCGGTGCTCGCGCCCCCGGACCTCCCGATGTTCAGGGCCCTCCCTGCGGTCCTCGCGGTCATCGCCGCCCTGGCGGCTCTGGCCCTCCCGGCGGCCTCCGCCCTCGCTGCGGCCTTGGCCCTCCCGGTAACCGCGCTGCTCCAGCCCCTTGAACCCGCCCGACCAGAGCAGGGCATAGCACCCCGGTATGAGGGCCGCGCCGCGCCCCACGTGCTTCCTGCGGTACTCGCTCGGGGTCAGACCGGTCTGCTTCTTGAAGCCCGCGGAGAAGGTGCCGAGGCTGCTGAACCCGACCAGCGTGCAGATCTCGGTGACCGACAGATCCGCCGTACGCAGCAGCTCCTCGGCGCGTTCGATGCGGCGGCGGCTGAGGTACTGGCCGGGGGTCTGACCGTATACAGCCTTGAAGGCGCGGACGAAGTGGAACCGCGAATAGCCCGCATGCGCCGCGACCGCGTCCAGGTCGAGCGGCTCGGCCCAGTCGCGGTCCATCGCGTCCTTGGCACGGCGCAACTGCCGCAGATGGGCGAGGTGCGCCGTGCCGGGAGGCGTGGGCCCGGGTGCGGCAGGGCCCGGCGGTGTGGTCATGTGTCGATGCTGGCACGCCCCACTGACAAGGGCTCCTGCCCTGCACGGCCCTGCTTCCCGCCCTGCGGGCCCCCGTTCCCCCCGCCCTGCGGGACGGCGTCCTCAGCGGCCTCCGGGTCGGGGCCGGGCATCTCGTCGCCCTCGCCCGCGCCCGGCTGAGGACCGGCGCCCCTGAGCGGCACCTCCTTGATGAACCAGGCGGCCACGAACCCGATCACCGCGATGACCGCGCCGATCAGGAAGACGATCTCCGTACCGCCCGCGACCGCGTGCTGGTAGGCCTCGCGCACCGGGTCCGGCAGCTTCGCCAGGCTCGCGGCGTCGAGCTGGGCCGTCCCCGAGGCCAGACCGGAGGCCGCCGCGCCGCCCCCCTCGGCCATGACCTCCTGCACACGGTGGGTGAAGAGAGCGCCCATGATCGAGACGCCGAAGGAGCCGCCGATCGTACGGAAGAGGGTGGAGGTGGAGGAGGCGACGCCCATGTCCTTCATCTCCACGCTGTTCTGCGCCACGAGCATCGTGATCTGCATCAGGAAGCCCATGCCGGCGCCGAGCACCGCCATGTAGACGCCCGAGGTGAAACGGGAGGTCCCGGTGTCCATCTGGCCCAGGAGGAAGAGCCCTACGACGATCAGGGCGCTGCCGATGATCGGGAAGACCTTGTACTTGCCGGTCTGCGTGGTGACCCGGCCCGCGATCAGGGACACGGCCATCATCGCCAGCAGCATGGGCAGCAGCAGGAGCCCCGAATTGGTGGCCGACGCCCCCTGCACGGTCTGCTGGAACAGCGGCAGGAACGTCATCGCGCCGAACATCACGAAGCCGACGAGAAAGCCGATCAGGGTGATGAGCGAGAAGTTGGCGTTGCGGAAGATCCCCAGCGGGAGGACGGGAGCCGACGCCCTGCGCTCGACGACGAGGAAGACGCCGAGCGCGGCCACGGCCCCGGCGGAGAGTCCGATGATGGTGGCCGAGCCCCAGGCGTACTCCGTACCGCCCCAGGTCGTGACCAGCACCATCGCCGTGATGGCGGCCGTGAGCAGCGCGGCCCCGAGATAGTCGATCCGGCCCTGCACCCGCTTCTTCGGCAGATGCAGCACGGCAGTCACCATGATCAGGGCGACGGCGCCGAGCGGCAGGTTGATGTAGAAGCTCCAGCGCCAGCCGAGGTGGTCGGTGATGGTGCCGCCGACCAGGGGCCCGCCGATCATGGCGAGCGCCATGACGCCGACCATCATGCCCTGGTACCGGCCCCGCTCCCGCGGCGGTATGAGATCGCCGATGATGGCCATCACACCGACCATCAGCCCGCCGGCGCCGAGTCCCTGGACGGCGCGGAAGCCGATGAGCTGCCCCATCGTCTGGGACATGCCGGAGAGCGCCGAACCGAGCAGGAAGACCACGATCGAGGACAGGAAGATGCCCTTGCGGCCGTACATGTCGCCGAGCTTGCCCCAGATCGGCGTGGAGGCCGCGGTGGCCAGGGTGTACGAGGTGACCACCCAGGAGAGGTGCTCCAGCCCGCCCAGTTCGCCGACGATCGTGGGCATCGCGGTGCCGACGATCATGTTGTCGAGCATGGCGAGCAGCATCGCGATCATGAGCGCGAGCAGGACCACCCGGACGCTGCGCGCCGGGGGCCCCTCGAGCGGACCTTCCTTCGGGACGGAGGTCTCCGCCGGAGGCTCTCCGGTGGTGGACGGGGATTGGGACATGGCGGAACTCCTGCTTACTTGCCGACCGGCTAGTGGCTACACTTGCAGAAGGTAAGTCGGAGGCTTGCCGGGCGTCAAGTAAGTTTGGGTGCCCCAACGGGTCCGTCCCGGACTGAGCGCAGGAGAGCAGCACCATGGGCAGCACAGCACAGGCGAGTCGCGGCGGCACCCGCCAGCGCATCCAGGACGTCGCCCTGTCGCTCTTCGCCGAGCGCGGTTACGAGAAGACCTCGCTGCGCGAGATCGCCGAACACCTCCAGGTCACGAAGGCAGCGCTGTACTACCACTTCAAGACCAAGGAAGACCTGATCATCAGCATCTTCGACGACGGCTGCCGACCGCTGGACGAGCTGATCGAGTGGGGGCGGGAGCAGCCCCGCACGCTGGAATCCAAGCAGGAACTGGTGCGCCGCTACAGCGCCGCCCTGCACGACGCCGCCCCGCTCTTCCGCTTCATCCAGGAGAACCAGGCGACGGTGCGCGAGCTGAGCATCGGCGAGCGCTTCAAGGAGCGCATGTTCTCGATGTTCGACCTAGTCAAGGAAGAGGACTGGACGCTGACCGACCGTGTGCGTGGGATCAGCGCGCTGTTCACCATCCACGCCGGGATGTTCGCGCTGCGGGACATCGAGGGCGACCCCGAGGACAAGCAGGATGCCGCCCTCGAGGTCGCCCTGGAGCTGGTGACGTCGGCGCATCACCCGCAGCCGTGAGGTGACGAAGCCCGCTTACAGGGCGACGCCGTGGCTGTGCATGAACTTGAGCGGCTCGACCGCATAGCCGTAGACCGGGGCCGTACGGGTCTCGAAGTGCAGGTGCGGGCCTGTGGAGTTGCCGGTGCTGCCCGACTTGCCTATGACCTGGCCCGTCTTCACGGTCTGGCCGGCGGAGACGCCGAGCTGCGACAGGTGGCCGTACTGGGTGTACGTACGGCCGCCGTGCTTGATCACGATGTTGTTGCCGTACGAGCCTCCCCAGCCCGCCTCGACGACGGTGCCGCCGTGGGCGGCCTTCACCGGGGTGCCGCTCGGCACGACGAGGTCCTGGCCCGAGTGCTTGTTGGACCACATCGAGCCACCGAGGCCGAAGGTCGAGCCTTTGGTGTAGTGGTCCACCGGCTTGACCCAGGAGGCCGGCTTCGGCGCGGCGGCCTTGAACACGGCACGCTTCTTGCGGTCGGCGGCGGCCTTGTCGGCGGCGCGCTCGGCGGCGCGCTCGGCGGCGTCGGCCTTGGCCTTGGCGGTCTTGGCCTTCGCGGTCTCGGCGCCCTTGTCGGCCTTGGCGGCGGCCTCGGCCTTGGTGTCCGCGGCCTTCTTCTGGCCGTCGGCCTGGCCGTGGACGGCCTTGGAAAGCGCGTTGGCGGTGTTCAGGGCGAAGAGCTCGCCACCCTGAGGAGCCGAGCCGCCCCCTGCGGCGAGCGCGACCCCGGTCCCCACCACGAGCGAGGCTCCCGTGCCCACGGCCAGGATGCCGGCGCGGCGGCGAAGGGCGGTCCTGCTCGTGATGGCGGGCTTCCGGTCGTGCTTCGTCATACGGGCTTTCCTCCAAGAAGTGAATGAATCCCGGCAGTGCGTCCGGGATCGCCCCACCTTGGTAACCCGCCTTCTCCGAGCAGCCAAGCGCCGTCCCTACTAGGTGAAGTCGTAGCAAAGAGGGATGAATCCCAACCGGAAACGACACTGGGCCCGACCGAAGGGCCTCTGATGTCCGCGGAGGATGAACACGTTCATATGGAGCCCCGGACCCAGGGGCGCGACTCCCTGGGAAGCCAAGGCCGGCGAAGGCCCGGCCGCAGCGGAGCGCTTGCCATTCCACGGGCAAATTGGACATTCCGCCGTAGGTGAGTCCTAATGCGCCTAGTAAGTGAGCCGCACCACGTGCGACACATCACCAGCCGCCGAGAACAAAAGGGACATTAAGGTCGCCATCGTTCGAGTCGGGGTCCCGGACGCAAGCGCCGGATGCCGTCTCGGACGGCTTCCCCCTACGCTGTGCCACGGGGCGCGTACGCCCCGCCGACCACAGCCGGGCCGCGCACCGTCACGGCGTGCGCCACTGCCGCCGGGGGGCTGGGACGTGGATCCCGCGATCATCGGCGCTATGTCGTCACCTCACTGTTCGACGGCGCGGTCGCTCTCGGCGGTGGACTCAACGGCGGAACAAACTCGCTCGCCGTCCGGTCCCAACTCGTCTGGGGCTGGTCGCGGTTCGACACCGCCGCGTACGCGGACGAGGTCATCGCCCGCCTCGATCCGGGGGACCTCTGTCTCACCGTCAGGTCCGACGAACAGCTCGACGGTCTGCGCGGACTGGGCACCCGGCCCATGCTCGACGCGCGAGGCACCATCGCCCCAGGCAGGCTGGCCGCGTACGCAGCACGGGCACTCACCGAAGTCAAGGTGCAGGACAACGACGCACTGACGGACCTCTCGTTCCTGCGCGGGCAGGACACTCTCACCGAACTCGCCATCAGCGCATGCCGACAGGTCCGGGACCTGTCCTCCATGGCCGGACTGCCGCTCCGCTCCCTGGAGTTCGATGCACCGGCCGGCCTCGAGGGACTGTCCGGGCTGTCCCGTCTCGAACACCTCGGTCTGGGCACCCGCTACGGCGCCCCGCGGAGCCTCGACTCACTCCCCCGCGAGGCTCCGTTGGCGGTGCTCGACCTCTCCCGCGCCTCCATGCCCGAGGGCGGGCTGCAAGGGCTGAGCCGTTGGAGCGGGTCGATGCCCTGTTCCTCAGCCACTTCACCAGCCGGCTGTCCCCTGCCGACTGGGCCGAACTGGCCGCTCTGCCCAACCTGTCCGTTCTGCGACTGTCCTTCGCCGCCTTCAGCACCTGTCCGGACTTCCTCGCCCTGCCCTCGGTCTCGGACCTCGTCCTGCTGCATGCCGACACCACGGCGCACCCCCTCGGGCCCGTGCCCGGGCTCTTCCCCGGCCTCGCCCGGCTCCAAGTCGTCGGCGACGAGGCCGCGCGCTACGCCCTGGATCTCATGCCCCTGGCCGGACTGCCGTGGCTGGAGCAGATCGTGCTGCCGCGCGGCGAGGCGCCGGTCCTCGGCCTGAACCGGCTCTCCGGGGAAGTCAAGATCATCAACTCGGCCTGACACCGGCCGGGGGTACCGCAACCGCGGTACCGGAAGGCACCCGGCCGTCGCACCCCGCCGCAGTCCGGTCACCGACGCGCAAAGGGCCCGGCCCGGAACCGTATGTACGGTTCCGGGCCGGGCCCTTCTGGCTCACCGTCGGGCAGTCGAAACGGGCCTCACCGGACAGGGAGCGCCGACGATCAGACGTCCTTCGTCAGGTTCGGACCCGAACCGCCCGCCGCGGACTCGATCGGGGGGACGTCGGGCAGCGCCGACTTCTCCTCGCCGCGGAAGGTGAACGTCGCGTCGTCGCCCTCGCCCTCGGTGTCGACGACCACGATGTGACCGGGGCGCAGCTCGCCGAAGAGGATCTTCTCCGACAGCATGTCCTCGATCTCCCGCTGGATCGTCCGGCGCAGCGGCCGGGCGCCCAGGATCGGGTCGTAGCCCTTCTTCGCGAGCAGCTTCTTGGCCTCGCCGCTGAGCTCGATGCCCATGTCGCGGTCCTTGAGCCGCTCGTCCACCTTGGTCAGCATCAGGTCGACGATCTGGATGATGTCGTCCTGCGAGAGCTGGTGGAAGACCACCGTGTCATCGACACGGTTGAGGAACTCCGGCCGGAAGTGCTGCTTCAGCTCGTCGTTGACCTTGGCCTTCATCCGCTCGTAGCCGGTCTTGAGGTCGCCCCCGGCCGCGAAGCCGAGGTTGAAGCCCTTGGAGATGTCCCGGGTGCCGAGGTTGGTCGTCATGATGATGACCGTGTTCTTGAAGTCCACGACCCGGCCCTGGGAGTCGGTCAGGCGACCGTCCTCCAGGATCTGCAGCAGCGAGTTGAAGATGTCCGGGTGTGCCTTCTCGACCTCGTCGAAGAGGACCACGGAGAACGGCTTGCGACGCACCTTCTCGGTGAGCTGGCCGCCCTCCTCGTAGCCGACGTAGCCGGGAGGCGAGCCGAAGAGCCGCGAGACGGTGTGCTTCTCGCTGAACTCGGACATGTCGAGCTGGATCAGCGCGTCCTCGTCGCCGAAGAGGAACTCCGCCAGCGTCTTCGACAGCTCGGTCTTACCGACGCCGGACGGGCCGGCGAAGATGAACGAGCCACCGGGGCGCTTCGGGTCCTTCAGGCCGGCCCGCGTACGGCGGATCGCCTGCGAGAGGGCCTTGATGGCGTCCTTCTGGCCGATGACGCGCTTGTGGAGCTCGTCCTCCATGCGCAGCAGCCGCGAGGACTCCTCCTCGGTGAGCTTGAACACCGGGATGCCCGTGGCCGTGGCCAGGACCTCGGCGATCAGCTCCTCGTCGACCTCGGCGACGACGTCCATGTCGCCGGCCTTCCACTCCTTCTCCCGCTTGGCCTTCGCAGCCAGGAGCTGCTTCTCCTTGTCGCGGAGAGACGCCGCCTTCTCGAAGTCCTGCGAGTCGATCGCGGACTCCTTGTCCCGGCGGACCCCGGCGATCTTCTCGTCGAATTCGCGCAGGTCCGGCGGAGCGGTCATCCGGCGGATACGCATCCGGGAGCCGGCCTCGTCGATCAGGTCGATCGCCTTGTCCGGCAGGAAGCGGTCGGAGATGTACCGGTCGGCCAGGGTGGCCGCCGCCACGAGGGCCGAGTCGGTGATCGAGACGCGGTGGTGCGCCTCGTACCGGTCCCGGAGGCCCTTGAGGATCTCGATGGTGTGCGGCAGCGACGGCTCCGCGACCTGGATGGGCTGGAAGCGGCGCTCCAGGGCCGCGTCCTTCTCCAGGTGCTTGCGGTACTCGTCGAGCGTCGTCGCACCGATGGTCTGCAGCTCGCCGCGGGCCAGCATCGGCTTGAGGATGCTGGCGGCGTCGATCGCGCCCTCGGCGGCACCCGCACCCACCAGGGTGTGGAGCTCGTCGATGAACAGGATGATGTCGCCGCGGGTGCGGATCTCCTTGAGCACCTTCTTCAGGCGCTCCTCGAAGTCACCGCGGTAGCGGGAGCCGGCGACCAGGGCACCGAGGTCGAGGGTGTAGAGGTGCTTGTCCTTGAGGGTCTCGGGCACCTCGCCCTTGACGATGGCCTGGGCCAGGCCCTCGACGACCGCCGTCTTGCCGACGCCGGGCTCGCCGATGAGCACCGGGTTGTTCTTCGTACGGCGCGACAGCACCTGCATGACCCGCTCGATCTCCTTCTCGCGACCGATGACCGGGTCGAGCTTGGATTCGCGGGCGGCCTGCGTGAGGTTGCGGCCGAACTGGTCCAGGACGAGGGAGGTCGAGGGCGTGCCCTCGGCCGGACCGCCTGCCGTGGCGGCCTCCTTGCCCTGGTAGCCGGAGAGCAGCTGGATGACCTGCTGCCGCACCCGGTTCAGATCGGCGCCCAGCTTCACGAGGACCTGGGCGGCGACACCCTCACCCTCGCGGATCAGGCCGAGCAGGATGTGCTCCGTACCGATGTAGTTGTGGCCGAGCTGAAGTGCCTCGCGGAGCGACAGCTCCAGGACCTTCTTCGCACGGGGGGTGAAGGGGATGTGCCCGGACGGGGCCTGCTGGCCCTGCCCGATGATCTCCTCCACCTGCTGGCGGACCGCCTCGAGCGAAATCCCGAGGCTCTCCAGGGCCTTAGCGGCGACACCCTCACCCTCGTGGATCAGGCCCAGGAGGATGTGCTCGGTGCCGATGTAGTTGTGGTTGAGCATCCGGGCTTCTTCCTGAGCCAGGACGACAACCCGCCGCGCACGGTCGGTGAACCTCTCGAACATCGTTAATCGCTCCTCAGAGCGGTCAGAAAGATCGGGGACGATCCCCTCCCTGTCCTTCCGCATGCTAGTCCCGCTGTGGGGGACAGCTCATTCCAACTGCCGACACCCGTCCTTGGCCTCCTGCCCCGGACAGCCGACAACAGCTCCAACCCGATGGTGCGAGACGATGTTCCCGCAGGCCAGGCGTATACCCTCGATACCACTACGCCGATGGCGAACGCCATCCCGGCCGAGCGCGCGCGTCGCCCCTCCCACGAGGAAATTTCTACCCGCTGGAACTGATACTCCATGCGGCGCGGGGCGGTTCCCTCAGCTAAGGGCGAACATCCTTCCGCTCCGGAAATTCTCTCCGTTGCGTCGCCCTTACCACGTTCCGTACCCACATGCCAACTGTGCGTAACTCTCCCGGGGTTCGGCAGTTGTCCGGTCATGGCAACCGCATTCCCGCGCCCCCGGCGCGAAACGTGTGACGTCCGCCTGTGGTACGAGCGCGTACTGGGTTGGCCGGTCACGGGCGGGCAGCCGGCCGGGCGCCCCGTGAACCTGCTCACCGGAGTGCGTTTCGACGCGCTGGAGCTGCCTGCCGACGCCGGGGCCGCCGTGCTGCGGCGCGTGCCTCGCACGGGTCCCGTCGCGCTGGACGGCGACCGGATGCGGTTCCTGATCGCCGCGGGCGGCGCGGAACAGCTCCCGGAGCTGCTGGACTGGCTGGAGTGGGGCGGAGTCGCCCTGGATCTGACCGCTCTCGGACCCGGCGACCGGATGCGCGCTCCCCAGCCCGGAGGCTCCGCTCCCCCGCGCGGGGACTCGGCTCCCCCGCCCGGGGAATCGGCCTGCCGGCCGGGGGGCTCATGGGAGGCCGCGTGCACCGGACCACAGCCTGTGTGGCTGCGGCCTCCCGAGCCGGGGTGCGAGATCGAACCGACGCTGCCCGTGGCGACCCTGGGGGGTTCCGCCCAAGGGCACGAGGCCGACGGGGAGCGGGCCCCCGACCTCGTACGGCTCGTGGGCGCGGCGGCCACACAGGTCCACCGGGCCCGCCTGCTGAACGCCTCGCGCGCTCAGGCGTTGGCCTTCTCGTACGCCTCGCGGATCTCGGCGGGGACGCGGCCGCGGTCGTTGACGCTGTAGCCGTTCTCCTTCGCCCAGGCACGGATCTTCGCGGTGTCCTGGGAGCCGCCGGACGCCGCGGCCCGGGCCTTGCGACCGGACGCGGCACGGCCACCCGTGCGACGGCCGCTCTTGGTGTACGGCTCGAGAAGACCACGCAGCTTGTCCGCGTTGGAAGCCTTGAGGTCGATCTCGTAGGTCTTGCCGTCCAGCGCAAACGTCACGGTCTCGTCGGCCTCGCCACCGTCGAGGTCGTCGACAAGAAGGACCTGAACCTTCTGTGCCACCGGATTCCCTTTCATCGAAAAAGCAGTACGACGGAAAGGAAACCGCCTTTCTCGGAAAAACACAAACCCCTGGGTGAGGTTGAGTAGCGCATGCGTACGGGAAACGTGCGCGATTCGGACATAGGGATCGCCCTAAGTACGTCATAGCCATCCCCGGCAGTCCGCATCAGGCGTTGCAGAAGCACGGGAGGGATCACAGGTGCAGAAGCATCCGGCTGTTGCCGAGGGTGTTCGGCTTCACTCGTTCGAGACCGAGGAACTCGGCCACGCCCTCGTCATAGGAACGCAGCAGCTCACTGTAGACATCCCCATCTACGGGCGTCTCCCCGATCTCCGCGAACCCATGCTTCGAGAAGAAGTCGACTTCGAAGGTGAGGCAGAAAATACGTCGCACACCGAGCCAGCGGGCGGTCTGAACGAGCTTGGCCAGGATCTGATGGCCGACTCCCGCCCCCTTCATCTGCGGGTCCACGGCCAGGGACCGGACCTCGGCGAGGTCTTCCCACATCACGTGAAGAGCCCCGCATCCGAGGACCTGCCCGTCCTCGTCCCGTTCGGCGACCCAGAACTCCTGGATGTCCTCGTAAAGCGTGACCGTCGCTTTGTCGAGCAGGATGCCCTCGAGCACGTACGCGTCGATGAGACGGCGTACGGCGGAGACATCGCTCGTCCTCGCCCTGCGGACAGTGACCTCATTTGATACCGGGGACATGTGCGGGACGCTATCGCCCCGACTCTCCCTCGTCGTCATCGGGATCGGAGAGTTGTACGACGCGCATGGCGTCCCGGAGGGCTTCCCGCTGTTCCTGGGACATCATGCCGAAGAACGCGACCAGTGCGGCGGCAGCGTTGTCACTGGTGTGCCAAGCCTCGTGCATCAGTGCGGCCGAGTAGGCGGCGCGGGTGGAGACCGCCTCATATCGATAGGCGCGGCCTTCGGCTTCCCTGCGCACCCAGCCCTTCTGATGCAGGTTGTCCATTACCGTCATGACCGTGGTGTAGGCGATGGAGCGTTCCTGCTGGAGGTCCTCCAGGACTTCCCGAACGGTGACCGGCCGGTTCCACTCCCAGACGCGCGTCATCACCGCGTCTTCGAGGTCACCCAATCGTCGAACCACATTGGAATAATAGTGGGAGATGTCCTGAATGCCGGTTCACGTGGGGCCCATTTCCCACAGCAAAAAAGGGCGTACGACCGGGGACACGTGTTCCCAGTCGTACGCCCTTCGTGTGTCCGGTCGGCGGGATGCCGTGAAGGCCGCGTCCGGCGCCGAGGAGGCGGGCTCTACCGCTCCTGGGCCGGTCGGCTCCCACCTTCGCCACGAGCCAGCGCCGCGTCGACGGCGGCGTCCTCCTTGGCCTTGTTGGCACCGCCCTGGCTTTTCACGATGGTCCTGACCAGAGCGATGAATGCGACGGCCATGACCACGGGCGGCAGCAGCGCGGAGACATAATCCATGACTCAAGGGTAGCCAGTCAGACCGCGACCAATTGCTCGGGGCGGGGCGGTGGCCCTTCCGGCGGGGTCTTGCGCCTGCGAGGCGGGAACACCTCGGCCGGAGTCGGCACATGACGGCCCGGCTGCTCGGAAGGTGATGAGGGACGGCGTTCGGGCTCCTGCTTGGGTCTGGCCCCCGGCTGCTGCTCGGGCTTCCGCTCCGGCTCCCGCTCGGGCTCGGCCGCGGGCTTCGCCTTCGGCTTCGGCGCCGGCTTCTCCGGTTCGTCGTCGGCGGCGCGGCCGCCCGGCAGCGCGACGAGACGGGCGACCTGTACCCCCGCCGGTTCCGCGGAGGGCACGGGCGTCACGGCCTTCACGACCGAGGACTCCGCGGGATGCGCGCGCCGGGCGCGACCGGCGAGGCGGTTGGAGAGCTCCTGCTCGGCCAGGGCTTCGCAGCGGCGAAGCAGCGCACGCCGCCGCGCGGCGTCCGGACCGGGCGCCGCGGCGGCGCAGAGCGAGCGCAGGGCGGCGAGGTCGTCGGCGCCGGGGGTGTACCCGGCCGAGAGTGCGTCCACGAGGCGTTCCAGAAAGCCGGACGCGGCACCGGGGAGGGCCGCGCGATATCGGGCCAGGTCGGCGAAGAGAAAGGCGCGTAGCCGCTCTCCTTCGTCGACGGCCACCTCCACGGCTTCCGTGAGGCGGCACAGCTCCTGGATTTCCTCCTCCCTGCTTTCTGCGGAAGGCGCGGGGGATGGCCGCAGGGCGATGGCGAGGGCGCGGCGCAGGACGCGCAGCTCATCGGCGCTGAACGCCATGGCGCCGCGGGAACCGTATGGCGTGGGCATGAACCGACTTTAAGTGCTAAGCGGACAAATTTCGCTCAGGGATACATATCCGGGGGTGTCGGAATCCGCAGCTCCGATAGCCCGTCGAAGACCGTGTTACGCGACCCTGCGCCGGCGCGCGGCGAGCACCATCGCGGCGTTTCCACGGCCGGGCCGTCCGCCGAGACACCCGCGGCGAGCCCGATCCCCCCGGCGCCCGTACCGGCCATGGAGCCGCTCGCCTGCGACCTCCGGACGCCGAACCACCGTCCGTCCCCGAGGCGCCCGAGGAGCCGGGGCCATCGGACGACGAACCGCCGGAGTCCGCGAACCCGCCGGAGGTGACGTCGCCGCCGCTGATCCGGGTTCAGATCGCGGCCGAGTCGTTGTGCCTGGTAGTCGGCTTTCTGCGAGCTGACGGTGTCCGTGTCACCGTCGAACTTCTCGGAGCCGGGGGGCTCGACGGTCTTCGGGGTCACGGCGCACCGGTGCCCTGCTGGTCGAAGTCCTCGGGATCCTCGTACTCCTACGGGTTGCCGCTGCCGAAGGCCCAGGCGTGGTAGCCGAGTGCCAGTGCACCAACTCGTCGGAGCCCGTGCAGCGGAACGGCAGGGAGAACCCGTACGCGGCGCCCGGCTCCAGCGGGGTGTCGAACAGGCAGTACGCGGAGGTGTCCGACCAGCTCTTGCAGTGGAAGTGGAGCGCTCCCGCGCGACCTTGGTTGCCCGTGGTGAAGACCGGAACAGCGGGCCGGATCAACCCCGGGAGACGTTGCGGTCGTAGACCAGGCGGAGGCCGATCAGCGTGAGCCAGGGCTCGTGTTCGTCGATGACGGAGGACTCGCCGAGCACCATCGGGGCCAGGCCGCCGGTGGCGATGACGGTCACGTCGTCCGGGTCGTCGGCGAGTTCGCGCGCCATGCGCTCCACCACGCCGTCGACCTGGCCCGCGAAGCCGTAGAGGATGCCGGACTGCATCGCCTCGACGGTGTTCTTGCCGATCACGCTGCGAGGACGGGCCAGTTCGATCTTGCGCAGCTGCGCGCCGCGCACACCGAGGGCGTCCACGGAGATCTCGATGCCGGGGGCGATCACACCGCCCACGTACTCCCCGCGGGCCGACACCGCGTCGAACGTGGTGGCCGTGCCGAAGTCGACGACGACGCACGGACCACCGTAGAGCTCGACGGCCGCGAGGGCGTTGATGATCCGGTCGGCGCCGACCTCCTTGGGGTTGTCCATGAGGATCGGGACACCCGTCTTGACGCCCGGCTCCACGAGGACGGCGGGTACGTCGCCGTAGTAGCGGCGGGTGACCTCGCGCAGCTCGTGCAGGACGGAGGGGACGGTCGAGCAGATGGCGATGCCGTCGATGCCGTCGCCCAGGTCCTCGCCGAGCAGGGGGTGCATGCCCATCAAGCCCTGGAGGAGAACGGCGAGTTCGTCGGCCGTACGGCGGGCCTCGGTCGAGATCCGCCAGTGCTCGACGATGTCCGCGCCGTCGAACAGGCCCAGGACGGTATGGGTGTTGCCGACATCGATCGTGAGCAGCATCAGCCCAACTCCTCCCCCGGCCCCTCGCGGAGGTCGAGGCCGATGTCGAGGATCGTCGAGGAGTGGGTGAGCGCGCCGACCGCCAGATAGTCGACGCCCGTCTCCGCGTACGCACGGGCGTTGGCCAGGCTGAGGCGGCCGGAGGACTCCAGGCGGGCCCGGCCGGCGACGAGGGCAACGGCCTCGCGGGTCTGCTCCGGGGTGAAGTTGTCGAGGAGGAGGAGATCGGCGCCCTCGGCGAGCACCGGCTCGATCTGGTCCAGCCGGTCCACCTCGACCTCGATGGGCACCTCGGGGAACTCGGTCCGTACGGCCTTGAAGGCGGCCGCCACACCGCCCGCCGCGACGACGTGGTTGTCCTTGATGAGCGCGGCGTCGGACAGCGACATACGGTGGTTGACCCCGCCGCCGCAGCGCACCGCGTACTTCTCCAGGGAGCGCAGCCCAGGAGTCGTCTTGCGGGTGTCACGGACCGCGGCGCCGGTGCCCTCCAGGACATCCGCCCAGGCGCGGGTGGCGGTGGCGATGCCCGAGAGTCGGCACATCAGGTTGAGGGCGCTGCGCTCGGCGGTCAGCAGGTCGCGCGTACGGGTGCGGACGGAGAGCAGCTTCCGGCCGGGCTCGACGCGGTCGCCGTCCTCGGCGTGCCGCCCGACCTCCATGTCGTCGGTGCAGACGACGGAGAGGACCGCCTCGGCGATGCGCAGTCCTGCGACGACGCCGGCCTCGCGGGCGGTGAAGTCACCGATGGCGACGGCATTCTCGGGGATGGTGGCGACCGTGGTTACGTCCACACCGTGGTCGAGGTCCTCCTCGATCGCCAGATGGGCGATGTCCTCGACCTGGACGGGGTCCAGGCCCGCGTCCGCGAGAAGCTCGGCGAGGTGGGGGTCGAGGCCGCACTGCAGCGGGTCCAGTCCGTACGCTCCGCCGGCCTCGGGCATGGGCAATCCCATCTCGTCGCCGCCCGCGCAGCCGCAACCGTCGCCGCAACCGCCCGCGTCCGCGCCTGCGGCGGGACCGCCGATCTGGAGCAGAGGGAGATCCACAGGCTGTGGACGGTCAGGCGTGTTCACGTGTGCCCCCTTCAGGGTGGGTGGTTCGGCCGCCGCTCACGGAGGTTGCGGACCGCTGTACGGGCGGGAATTCTGCCGTGGCCGTAGGGCGCAGCGCGAGCGAGCACTCCGGCGCGAGCCTGGCGACGAGGTGACGGCGCCAGTGCTCGTCGTCGCGCTCGGGACGGTCCTCGCGCCAGTGGCAGCCGCGGGTCTCCTCGCGCTCCCGTGCCATGGCGACCAGCACGCGTGAGACGAGCAGGAGGTTGGTGGCCTCCCAGGTCTCCACGCACGGCTCGGCGGTCTTGCCGTTCCGGTCGAGTTCGGCGACGGCCTCCGTGTGCAGGGCCTGGAGCGCCACGGCCGCGGCGTTCAGGCTCCGGTCGCTGCGCAGGACGCCCGCTCCCGCGGTCATGATGCGCTGGATCACGAAGCGCGACTCCGGCGCGAGGAGCGGGGTACGCGCGGGCGCGCGCGGTACGGGCACCGGGCGCGCGGGCGGCTCGGCGGCGATGGCGGAGGCGATCCGCTCGGCGAACACCAGCCCTTCCAGAAGGGAGTTGGAGGCCAGGCGGTTCGCCCCGTGGACGCCGGTGCAGGCGACCTCGCCGCACGCATACAGGCCCGGCACGGTCGTACGGCCGGCGAGATCGGTGCGTACGCCGCCCGACGCATAGTGCGCGGCGGGGGCGACCGGGATCGGCTCGGTCACCGGGTCGATGCCGTGCGCGCGGCAGGCGGCGAGGATCGTGGGGAAGCGGGTGGCCCACATCCCCGAGCCGAAGTGGCGGGCGTCCAGGTACATGTGCTCGGCACCCTGCTCCTGCATACGCCGCATGATCGCCTTGGCGACGATGTCGCGCGGGGCCAGCTCGCCCAGCTCGTGCTGCCCCAGCATGAACCGCACACCGTCGGCGTCGACGAGGTGCGCGCCCTCGCCGCGCACCGCCTCGGAGACCAGCGGCTGCTGGCCCTCGGCGCCGCGGCCGAGGAAGAGGACGGTGGGGTGGAACTGCACGAACTCCAGGTCGCTCACCTCGGCTCCGGCGCGCAGCGCGAGCGCGACGCCATCACCGGTGGAGACGGCCGGGTTGGTGGTCGCGGAGAACACCTGGCCCATACCGCCGGTGGCGAGGACGACCGCGGGGGCGTGAACGGCACCGACGCCGTCGCGCTGCCCCTCGCCCATCACATGGAGGGTGACACCTGCGGTACGACCCTCGGCGTCGGTGAGCAGGTCCAGGACGAGCGCGTTCTCGACGGTCTCAATGCCCGCGTCCCGTACGGCGTCGACGAGCGCGCGGGAGATCTCGGCACCGGTCGCGTCGCCGCCCGCGTGCGCGATACGGCGGCGGTGGTGGCCGCCTTCGCGGGTCAGCTCGATCGCACCGGTCTCGGCGGAAGTGTCGAAGCGGGCCCCGGTGGACATCAACCGCCGTACGGCGTCGGGGCCTTCGGTGACCAGGGTGCGTACGGCCTTTTCGTCGCAGAGCCCGGCGCCCGCGACGAGCGTGTCGTCGAGGTGCTGCTCCGGGGTGTCGCCCTCGCCGAGCGCGGCGGCGATGCCGCCCTGCGCCCAGCGGGTCGAGCCGTCGTCGAGGCGCGCCTTGGTCACCACGACGGTCCTGCGTCCGGCGGCGGCACAGCGCAGGGCGGCGGTGAGCCCCGCGACGCCGGATCCGACGACGACCACATCCGCCTCGATGGCCCAGCCGGGGGCAGGGGCGCGGAGGGTGCCCGGCTGGGGAGCGGACGGCCCGGGGCGCCCGCCGTCGGTGACGGCGGAGGGCGGCGCGGCCTCGGCGGCGTGCGTGGCGGCGGTGGGATCGGGGCGCTCGCCAATCATCACGGCACGGGACCCGGCAACCCCGGCCGCGGCGGCGTCCGCTGCGTCAGGACGCTCGCCAATCATCACGGCACGGGACCCGGCAACCCCGGCCGCGGCGGCGTCCGCTGCGTCAGGACGCTCGCCAATCATCACGGCACGGGACCCGGCAACCCCGGCCGCGGCGGCGTCCGCTGCGTCAGGACGCTCGCCATTCATCACGGCACGGGACTGCTGCGCGTCGGCTATGGGGGCGCCGGTCATCTGGGGCTCCTGTTGCCGAGGCCGATTCCTGGGGTGGTGCACGGGCGGCGCGACGAACGAGCGGCCGTTACCGGCGCGGGGCGGGCCGCCCGGTGCAGCAGCGCCGACACGGCGACCACCACCCCGGAGTGCTGGCCACCAGCTGCCGGCGGCGCGCTGCCGGCCCGGACGGCGAGCGCCGCCAGGCCATGTCGGCGGCCCCGGCCCGGCTGCTCGACGCGTACCACCGGATCGGTTCGCTGGAGCCGGGCAACCCGCTGCCGAAGAAGCGCTTGCGTCATCGGGCGGCTCCGAACTGCAGACGGATGT
Organism: Streptomyces sp. NPDC051776; assembly: GCF_040681345.1. Classification (NCBI taxonomy): domain Bacteria; kingdom Bacillati; phylum Actinomycetota; class Actinomycetes; order Kitasatosporales; family Streptomycetaceae; genus Streptomyces; species Streptomyces sp. NPDC051776. The sequence continues at coordinate 46,102 of NZ_JBFAYQ010000043.1, forward strand.
TGTCGATCAGGCGGGTCGTACCGACTCTGGCGGCGACCGCGAGGACGGCTTCACCGGTGAAGTCCGCGGGCACGTCGGTGAAGTCGGCCGGGTCGACGAGTGCCAGGTAGTCCGGGGCGAGCGGCGGCACAAGACCCACGGCCTCGTCCAGGACCCGCTGCGCGGCGGCCCGTACGGCACCCGGGTCGGCGACGGGCCCGTCCTCCGTGCCCTGCGCCCCCGCCGCGGCGAGACCGGCCCGGTGCCCGGCGAACAGGGCCCGCGACAGCGCGAGGGCGGTCTGCCGCTCCTCCGCCGTGAGGTAGCGGTTCCGGCTGGAGAGCGCGAGCCCGTCGTCCTCCCGGACGGTGGGCACGCCCACGATCTCGACGGGGAAGTCGAGATCGCGCGCCATGCGCGTGATCAGCGCGAGCTGCTGGGCGTCCTTCTGCCCGTAGAAGGCCACATCGGGATCCGTGAGGTGGAGCAGCTTGGCGACGACGGTGAGGACACCGCCGAAGTGCCCCGGGCGGTACGCGCCTTCGAGCCGGTCGCCCATGGCTCCCGCGGTGATCCGGACCTCCGGCTCGCCGCCCGGGTAGACCTCGTCACCGGACGGGGCGAAGACGGTGTCGGCCCCGGCCTTCTCGGCCACCGCGAGGTCGGCGTCGAGCGTGCGCGGATAGCGGTCGAGGTCCTCGCCCGCCCCGAACTGGAGCGGGTTGACGAAGACGGTGACCACGACCTGCCCCTCCGGGCCGACCCGCTCCCGGGCCGCGCGGATCAGCGCCGCGTGTCCCTCGTGGAGGGCACCCATCGTCATCACCACGGCGCGCTCTCCCGCGCGCGCGAGTGCCCGTAGACCGTCGGCGTCGGGCACGAGCTGCACCGTCATGCGTTTCCTCCGTCCGCGAGGACGCCCAGCAGGTCCTCGGCCAGCTCGGGCTTCAGCATTCCGTGGGCGAGCGCGCGGTCCGCGGTCGCGCGGGCCATCGCCACATAGCCGGCGACGGCCTGTGGCGCGTGCTCCCGCAGTTCGGTGACATGGGCCGCGACCGTGCCCGCGTCGCCGCGCGCGACCGGTCCGGTCAGCGCTGCGTCGCCGGAGCGCAGGGCGTTGTCCAGCGCCGCGCCGAGCAGCGGGCCGAGCATCCGATCCGGGGCGCCGACCCCTGAGGCGCGCAGCAGCTCCATGGACTGGGCGACCAGTGTGACCAGGTGGTTCGCGCCGAGCGCCAGCGCCGCGTGGTAGAGCGGGCGGGCCTGCTCCTCGATCCACTCGGGCTCCCCGCCCATTTCGATGACGAGCGCCTCCGCCGCGAGCCGCAGCTCCTCGGGCGCGGTGACCCCGAACGAGCAGCCCGCCAGGCGCTGGACGTCGACGCTCGTGCCGGTGAAGGTCATCACGGGGTGGAGGGCGAGCGGCAGGCCGCCCGCGCGCGTGGCCGGGTCGAGGACGGCTGTTCCGTAGCGGCCCGAGGTGTGCGCCAGGAGCTGCCCGGGGCGCACGGCGCCGGTCTCGGCGAGCCCTTCGACAAGGCTCGGAAGAGCGTCGTCCGGCACGGTCAGCAGCACGAGCTCCGACCGCTCCAGCACGGCGGTGGGGGTGACGACCGGCACGTCCGGGAGGAGCTCCGCCGCACGCCGGACAGAGGCCTCGGAGATGCCGGAGACCGCCACGGGGCGGTGGCCGGCGAACTGCAGCGCGGCGGCCAAAGCAGGCCCGACACGACCGGCACCGACCACACCGACGTCGAGGCGGGCGGGTCGGTCCGCAGGGCGGTCCTTGGGTTCTGGGTGATGTGGTGCGTTCACGCGGGACGGCCTTCCGTTCCAGTCCGCCACGGGTACCGGACGTATCCCCGCCATGCTACGCGAGTGCTTCGGGGCACGGCCCGGCTGTCCACCGGCTGTGGACAACTGCCGCCGGGCCGCCCGAAGGGGAGCGCCCACCGCGTCATAGGAGCCTTGCACCCCGTCCCCACCCACGGAAAACACCGCGCCCTGTGCCCGGGACGTAGGCCATCATCGGCCCATGACCCAGACGGATGGCGCAGGCGACGACACAGGCACCGGCACGGGGGGCGGCATCGGCGCCGGTACGGGGGGCGGTGTGCAGCCGGCCCGGGAGGCCGGCTCGGACGACGGCTCCACGGACGAAGGCACGGACGGAGCCATGGACGCACAGGAGGACCCGCAGCGGGCCCGTCGGCTCGCGGCCTGGCGCGGAGCGCTGCGCAGCCTCGTGCGCGGCGCGAACAACGCGACCATCCGCGACCGGCTCGACGCGTTGACCGCACACGCCCCGGGCGCGTACGACCTCGACGACTGGGTCGACACCTACGGCGACGGCATCGTGTGCGAGCTCGAGCGCAGGGTCGCCGGGCTGCTCGGGACGGAGGCCGCGGCCTTCTTCCCCACCGGCACCATGGCCCAGCAGGTCGCCCTGCGCTGCTGGGCGGGGCGGACCGGCGATCAGGCCGTGGCGATCCATCCACTGGCGCATCCGGAGATGTGGGAGCGCGACGCGTTCTCCGTGCTCAGCGGACTGCGCACGGTCCACCCGACGACGAAGCCGCGGCTGCCGACAGCAGAGGAAGTACGGGAGCTGGATGAGCCGTTCGGGGCGCTGATGCTGGAACTGCCGCTGCGCGAGCCGGGTTTCGTCCTCCCGTCGTGGGACGAGCTGACCGCTGTGGTGGAGGCGGCGCGGGAACGCGATGCAGTGGTGCACTTCGACGGCGCACGCCTGTGGGAGTGCACCCCTCACTTCGGACGTACGCTCCCGGAGATCGCCGCGCTCGCGGACAGCGTCTACGTCTCCTTCTACAAGTCCCTGGGCGGGGTCTCCGGCGCCGCTTTGGCCGGTCCGCGGACGCTGATCGACGAGGCCCGGGCATGGCGCCACCGGTACGGTGGACAACTCTTCCAGCAGTGGCCCAGCGTCCTCGCCGCGCTGGTCGGCCTCGACCGTGAGCTGCCCCGGCTCCCTGAGTACGTGGCGCACGCCAAGGTCGTGGCCGAGGCGCTGGGGGAATCCTTGGCGGCGTCCGGCGTCCCCTGGCACCGGATCCACCCGGCGGTGCCGCACACGCACGAGTTCCAGGTGTGGCTGCCGTATCCGCCGGAGGTACTCGACGAGGCGAGCGTGCGGCTGGCGGAGGAGACCCGGACGACGTTGTTCCGTCGCTGGCATGCCAGGGGCCCCGGCCTCTCCACGACCGAGGTGACGGTCGGGGCGCCGGGTCTGGACTGGACGAAGGCGGATGTCGCCGATGCGGTCGCGGGCTTCGTGGAGCGGCTGAAGTCCGAGCAGTCGAAGGCAACCGGCCTGGAGTCGAAAGGAACTGTCCCGAAGTCGAAGGTGCCAGGATCGAACTCGCGGACGTCCGGGGCAAATTCGAGCACAACCGAGCCGAAAACCCCGGTCGCAGGGGCCAGTACGGACCCGCAGTAGGGGCCGCGGCGCGCAGCAGCAGGTGGTGCGCCGTACGAGCGTTCGCGCCCGTCCGGTCATACCGTCCGCACTCTCCCCGGACGCGCGGCAGAGGGGCTACTTCGCCTCCGCGCCACCGCTCCCGCCGAGTCCGCCACCGCTACCCGCCCGGACCAGCCCCGTCTCGTAGGCCAGCACCACGGCTTGGACGCGGTCGCGCAGGTCCAGCTTGGTGAGGATGCGACCCACATGCGTCTTGACCGTGGCCTCGGACAGAAAGAGCCGGCCCGCGATCTCGCCGTTCGACATGCCCTGGGCGACCAGCAGCAACACCTCGCGCTCGCGGTCGGTGAGCCGCTTGAGCTGGGAGTCCGAGGGCTGGGCGGCGCTGCTCGGCAGCATCGGGGCGAAGCGGTTCAGCAGACGCCGGGTCGTGGTCGGCGCGACCACCGCGTCGCCGCTGTGCACCGCCCGGATCGCCGTGAGCAGTTCGCCCGGTGGCACGTCCTTGAGCATGAAGCCGCTCGCACCGGCCTTCAGGGCGGAGAAGGCGTACTCGTCGAGGTCGAAGGTCGTGAGGATCAGCACCCGGGGAGAGTCCGAACCGTCACCGGAAGCCGTATCGCCCCCCGCGAGCCCCTGCGCCCCGGCGCCTCCCGGCGAGCAGATGCGTCGGGTGGCCTCCACCCCGTCCATCCGCGGCATGCGGACGTCCATGAGGACCACGTCGACCTTCGTCGAACGCAGCGCCTCGACGGCCTCCACCCCGTCCCCCGCCTCGGCCACGATCTCCATGTCGGGCTGGGCCTGCAGCACCATGCGGAATCCGGTGCGGAGCAGCACCTGGTCGTCGACGAGCATCACGCGGATCGCCATCTGCGCACTTTCCCTTCCCTGGTCTGCTGGATGGTACGGGTGGACGGCCGCCCCGCCCTCAGCAGCCCATCCCCTTCGTCAGACCGTTCCTCAGTTGTTGCCCGTTCGTCAGACCGTTCCTCAGTTGTTGCCCGGGCCGTTCCTGCGGCCGTCCCCCGGTCCGTTCGACACTTCCATCAGCCGTCCCTCAGCCCGCCTGTTTCAGCGGCAGCACCGCACTGATCCGGAAGCCGCCGCCCGGCCGCGGACCCGCGTCGAGTCGCCCGCCGACCATGCCGATCCGCTCGCGCATCCCGATGAGCCCCTGCCCGAGACCGTCCGCCCCGCCGTCCTCGTACAGCTCGTGCCGCGCGCCGCGCCCGTCGTCCTCGACGAGCAGGTCGAGCTCGCTGTCGCCGTACGTCAGCCGGACGGTCGCGCCCGCGTCGGGGCCGCCGTGCTTACGGGTGTTGGTGAGCGCCTCCTGCACGATGCGGTATGCGGTCAGCTCGACGCCGCTGGGCAGCGGGCGCGGACTCCCCTCGACCGTGAAGTGCACGGGGAGTCCGGCCCCCCGGACCTGTTCGATGAGGTCGTCGAGCTGCCCCACATCGGGCTGCGGCACATAGTCGCCCGCCTCCCCCGGCTCACCGGTGCGCAGCACACCGAGGAGCCTGCGCATCTCGGCCAGCGCCTGGCGGCCCGTGCCGGAGATCGTCTCCAGGGCCTGCTTGGCCTGCTCGGGCGCGGCATCGAGGACATAGGCGGCGCCGTCGGCCTGCACCACCATCACCGAGACGTTGTGGGCGACGACGTCGTGCAGTTCGCGGGCTATCCGCGCCCGCTCGGCGGCCACGGCCATCTTGGACTGCGCCTCGCGCTCCTTCTCCAGGCGGGCGGCCCGCTCCTCGAGCTGGGCGTAGTACGCGCGGCGGGTGCGGATGGAGTCGCCGAGGACCCAGGCCAGAGCGAACGGGACGGTCATGAGGACGGTGGCCGCGATGGTGTCGAACCCCGACGCGTAGTCGTCCGACCACCGGGTGTTCGCGATCGGAGAGGCCGCGAGACCGCCGACGAGGGCGAATCTGGAGGACCAGACGGGCCCGCTCGCGGCATTGGTGTAGATGATCACGAGCATCGCGAAGTTGCCCGGGTTGGGCGGCGTGTCCGTGATGAGCTGCAGGACGCCCGTCCCGGCGGCGAGCAGCAGCATCGGCCCGGGGGCCTTGCGGCGCAACGCGACAACGGTGCACAGCAGCACGACGACGACCAGCGCCGTCAGCCGCTGCTCCTGGACGACCCACAGCCCGGCGGGCCCCAACAGGATGACGGCCCAGAAGGTGTCGACCCCTGTCGGGTGCCGGCGGAGGAAGTCGTATAGGCGCTGCACGTCACCCAGCGTAGGTAGGTCACGCACGTGCCGGGGTCAACCGGAGGGCCGATCCCGGCGCCGCACACGTACTCCGCAAGGTGGACGATGCCCGTGGCCGGCCCTCGGCGGCCCGCCCGTACGGTGGGGGCGTGAGTAAGGACACAGTGCCCCGGCGGGGGTGGCGCGAAGCGGCCGAGCAAGCGCTGTACGGGTCGGGGGGCTTCTTCGTACGGGAGCGACCGGCGGGGCATTTCCGCACGTCAGTGCACGCGTCCCGGCTCTTCGCCGGTGCTGTCGCCGAACTGCTGGGGCGGCTGGACCGAGCCCTGGAGCGGCCCGGCGCGCTGGCACTGGTGGACGTGGGTGCCGGGCGGGGTGAGCTGCTGACGGACGTACTGCGGGTGGTGCCACCGGACCTGGCCGCGCGGCTGCGGCTGTGCGCCGTGGAGCGCGCGCCCCGGCCCGGGGACCTCGATCCGCGCATCGACTGGCTGCCGGACTTCCCGGAAGCGGAATCCGTCACCGGCCTCGTGTTCGCCAACGAGTGGCTCGACAACGTGCCGGTCGACGTCGTCGAGAACGGCCCCGACGGCGAACCCCGTACGGTCCTCGTCGACGCGGACGGCTCGGAGCGGCCCGGCGGCGCCGTCACGGGCCCCGACGCCGACTGGCTGGAGCGGTGGTGGCCGCTGCGGCACGGCGAGCCGGGGCTGCGCGCCGAGATCGGCCGCCCGCGGGACGAGGCGTGGGCCCACGCCGTACGGTCCCTGGCGCGAGGGCTGGCCGTTGCCGTCGACTACGCGCACACCCGCGAGACCCGTCCGCGCTTCGGCACCCTGACCGGATTCCGCGAGGGCCGGGAGGTCCGTCCGATCCCGGACGGCTCGTGCGACATCACGGCGCATGTGGCCCTGGACGCGTGCGCGTCGGCGGCCCGGGGGCAGGCGGGGCCGGGCCCTGCGCAGCAGACGGGAAGGGCCGCGGCGACGGAACAGGCCGAGCGGACCGAACAGGCCGAGGGGACTGATCAGGGCGCGGCGACGGAACAGGCAGAGGGCCCCGCCCCGTTCCTGCTGCCGCAACGCGACGCGCTACGGGCGCTGGGGGTTACGGGCTCGCGCCCACCGCTGACCCTCGCGTCGAGCGATCCCGCCGCGTACGTACGGGCGTTGAGTGCGGCCGGGGACGCGGCGGAGCTCACCGACCCCGCGGGGCTTGGCGGCTTCACATGGCTCGTTCAACCGGTGCGGCTCCCCGCACCGGCTGTCGACGCGACGGGACTCGCCTCTGCGGGCCGCGCCCCGACCGGCCGCGCCACCGCGAGCGGCGGTCCGAGCGGGGAGCGGGCCCCGCGGCGGGGCGTCAGCCCCGCGTGAGCCAGCGGTCCGGGAGGGCCTCGTGGCGGCCCGTACGGGACCGGTCCGCCTGGGCGGCGACGATACGGCTCGCCTCGGCCGCGTCCCGCAACCCCGCCTGCACGCTCTTTCCCGCGCCCGTGTCCACATGCACGTCCGCCAGACCCATACGCCGCTGCCACGGCCCCTGCGTCCGCCGCACGCTCTGCACCTTCGCGTGCGGGACGAGGGACAGTGTCCGTCCCAGCAGTCCGTGCCGGGCGGCGAAGACGAGCCCGTCCGCGGCGAAGAGCTGGCCGCGCCACCAGAGAGGAAGGCACCAGCGCGCTCGACGCGGCGGCGCCTGAAGGGCCGCCGTCACCGCGCCCAGGTCGACGCCGGGCAGGACACGGCCGATGATCCCCTGGGCGACGGTCCCTTCGGCGACCGGCAGCAGGACGTCGTTCTTCGACCCCGCCACATCGAGCTCCACCCGCACCCAGCCGCGCCGCCGCCACAGCAGCGGCTCAACGATCCGTACGGTCTGCACGCGCCCCGGCGGCACCGTCTCGTGCTCGCGGTCGAGCAGCCCGTGGTCCAGGCGGAGACCGTCCGGGGACTCACCGAGCCTCCAGTCGTACTCGGCGACGAAGCGGCCCGCGCTGCCGGCCCACACGCCGCCGAGGAACGGCAGCCCGACCGCGAGGGACGCCCAGAAGCTCCCGGTCAGCATCCACATCAGCGGCGGCGCGGCGAGGGCGATGACCAGGGCGCTCCAGACGCTCGCCATCAGCAGCAGGGACACGGCGAGGTCCTTGGGCGCGACGCGCGCCAACTCCCGCACCGGCGCCTCGCCCGCCTCCTGCGCGGACTCGGGGGCGATGCCCGCCGCCCGTGCCAGGAGTTCCGCGCGCAGGGCACGGGCCTCGCACTCAGCGAGATAGGACAGTTCATCCTTTTCGTTCGCACCGACGACATCCAGCTTGAGCTTGGCGACCCCGAGGAAGCGGGCGAAGAGGGGCTGGGTGACGTCGACGGCCTGGAGGCGGTCGAGGCGGATGTGCGCGGTCCGGCGGAAGACCAGTCCGGTGCGGATCCGCAGTTCGGTGCTCGTGACCGAGAAGTGGGTGAACCACCAGGAGAGAAAGCCGTACGCGCCCGCCGCTGGTATGAGCACGGCAAGGCCCAGCAGCACGACGCCCGCGGACAGTTCGGCGAACCACTTCTGCGCCTGGCCCAGGTCATGGACGATCACACCGGCGCCGACGGCGATGGGCGCCCATGCGCGACGCAGCGGGGTCACGGGATGCAACCGCCGCTCCACGACGTCCGCGGGGACATCCGCGTCCGTTGGAACGGCGGCGCCGGGGGCCGCGCCCGTGAGGTCCCGGCCGCTGAAGTCCCCGGCGGTGAAGTCCCCGGCGGTGGTGTCCCGGCCGGTGCAGTGCCCGCCGGTCGTGTCCCGACCGGTGGAGGAAGCCTCGGGCATGTCCGCGACAGCGAGTTCCGGCACCGCCTCCGGCGGTGCGGACAGCGGCTCGGGCTCGGGCTCGGGGAACACCGGCTCCGCGGACCTCGGCCGCCCTCGTTCTTCCGGCCCGGGCCCCGGCGCCGTCACAGTCCCGCCGATCGGGCCTGGCCGAGCTCCGTTAGACGTTCACGCAGCCGCGCCGCCTCCTCCGGCAGCAGCCCGGGAATCCGGGCGTCGCTGGCAGCGGCCGCGGTGTGCAGTTGGACGCTCGCCAGCCCGAAGTGCCGCTCGATCGGCCCCGAGGTGACCTCGACGAGCTGCATCCGCCCGTAGGGCACGACCGTCAGCTCGTGCCACAGGACTCCGCGACTGATCAGGAGGTCGTCGGCGCGCTCCGCGTACCGCCACGAACGCCAGTTGCGCTCGATCAACCACCAGCCCCAGCCGGTCAGCGCCAGCAGCGGCAGCGCGGCGAGCGCGGCCCAGCCCGGCCCGGCGAGCGGCCACAGCACCGCCGCGGCGGCCACGGTGAGCAACGGCAGGATCGTCACGAGGAGCATGCGGCGCATCCGCAGCAGTCCCCCCGGCAGGCCCGTCCAGACGGTGTCGTCACCGGCTTCCGCGACTCCGCCGTCGCCGGAGCCCGTTCCCTTCCCTGTCCCCGTGTGCATGCCACCAGACTAGGGGGCGTATCCAGTTGTGATCAATCTGCGGGATCCGCTCCCGCAGCGGGGCGGGTTCCTGTAGATCGTCATGCATGACGCAGGTGCAACTTACGGACGTGGAATGGGAGTTCATCGAGCCCTACCTG
>NZ_JBFAYQ010000044.1:0-54736 GCF_040681345.1 Streptomyces sp. NPDC051776
AACACCTCCACCGGCACCGACACCCACACCGTGCTCCCCGCAGGGACCACCACGACCGTCACCTCCGACCCCGACCCCACCGCCTTCGGACAGCCGCTGACGTTCACTGCGACAGTGGCCTCGGACATTCCCGGACCGGCTGTGCCAACCGGGACGGTCACGTTCGTCTTCGACGATGCAGCTGTCGTCACCGTGCCGGTGGTCACCGTGCCGGTCGACACCACAGGCGCGGCGGTGCTGACGCTCAACTCCCTACCGGTCGGCACGTATTCGGTGACCGCCACCTACAGCGGCGACTCCGACCACGCTGGTTCCTCCGGCACCGACACCCACACCGTGGGTCGGGCCCCCACGACGACCACCGTCGTCAGCGACCCGGACCCGACGAGCTTCGGCCAAACGGTCGTCTTCGCCACGGTGAGTTCCCCACTGGCGCCGGGAGGGGGATCACCCTCCGGTACCGTCACCTTCGCCATCAGCGGCGGCCCCACACTGACCGGAACCCTCGACGCGTCCGGCGTCGCGGTCGTCAGCGCCAGCTCACTCCCCGCCGGCGACTACACCATCGTCGCCACCTACAACGGCGACACCAACTTCGCCCCGTCCGGCGGTACCGACACCCACACCGTGGGCCGCGCCGCAACCACAACCGTGCTGGCGTCCGCCCCCGACCCGTCGGTCTTCGGGCAGGAAGTCGGATTCACCATCACGGTGACACCCGTGGCGCCGGGGGCCGGCGTTCCCACAGGCACCGTCACCATCAGCGGAAACGACGGCGGCTCCGTCACGTTCCCCCTGGACGCGGACGGGGTCGTCACCGGGACCCTCCCTCCCTTCGCACCCGGGTCCTACGTCGCCACCGCCACCTACAACGGCGATGCCAACTTCCTCCCCTCCAGCGGCACCGACACCCATGTCATCAACCGCACCGCGACCTCCACCGTGCTCGCCACGGCCCCCGACCCCTCCGTATTCGGCCAGGAAATCCTTCTCACCGCGACCGTCACCCCCATCGCTCCCGGCGCGGGCGTCCCCACCGGAACCGTCACGATCACGGAAAGCGGAGGCGGATCGATCGTCCTCCCCCTGGGCCCGGGCGGCGTCGCCTCCCTCACCGTCCCCGCTCTGCCCCCTCGTGCGTACGCGGCCACCGCGACCTACAACGGCGACAGCAACTTCGCCGGTTCGACGGGCGCGGACACCCACGTCATCCAACCCGCCGCCACAACCACCACCGTCGACTCCTCGCCCGATCCGACCGTGTTCGGCCAGCCCGCGACCTTCACCGCAACGGTCGCGCCCGTCGCGCCGGGAGCCGGAACCCCCATCGGCACCGTCACCTTCACCTTCGACGACACCACCACCCTCACCGGAACCCTCGACACGACGGGCACCGCGACCGTCAGCACCGACACCCTGACGCCCGGCACCCACACCGTCGAAGCCTCCTATGCCGGAGATACGGGCTACCTCGCATCCGACGGCACCGGCACCCACACCGTGGGTCAGGCAGCGACCAACACATCGGTCACCTCGGCACCTGATCCGTCCGTGTTCAGGCAGCCGATCACTTTCACCGCCCTTGTGACGTCCGTCGCCCCTGGGGCCGGGGTGCCCACGGGAACGGTGACGTTCATCATCAGCGGGGGCGGGGGCACGACCACCGTTCCGCTCGACATGGACGGAAGCGCCCGGCTCACCCTCGACTCCCTGCCCGCAGGCGGCTATTCCGTCACCGCCACCTACAACGGCGACGGCAACCATGCCGGATCCACCGGCAGCGACACTCACACCGTCAACCAGGCAGCGACCACGGTCAGCGTCACGGACGCGCCCGATCCCTCCAGGTCGGGGCAACCGGTCACCATCAGCGCGACGGTGGCCGCGGTGGCCCCGGGGAACGGTACGCCTTCGGGCACGGTCACCTTCGTCATCGGCGGCAGCGGCGGCGGCACCTTCACCGAAACCCTCGACGCGACCGGTACCGCCCAACTCGCCCTCAACACACTCGGGTTGGGCGGCCACACCATCACCGCTACCTACAATGGCGCTCCCGACTACGCCGTCGCCACCGGCACGGAGACCCACACCGTCGAGGTGGAGCCCTCCAACACCACCACTCTGACGTCCGGTCCCGACCCGTCCGTCTTCGGACAGCCCGTCACCTTCACCGCGACCGTGATCCCGGCACAGCCCGGCCCCGTCCCCACGGGGGTCACCACGTTCGTCGTAGCCGGTGCGGGCGGGGGCACCTTCACCGCGCCGCTCGATGCGTCCGGCAGCGCCCAACTCACCCTGGCTTCCCTCAGCGTCGCCACCCACGCCGCGACGGCCACCTACGGCGGCGACACCGACTACAGTTCCTCCACCGGCGCCGACACGCACACCGTCACCGTCGCGGACACGACCACCTCCGTGGGCTCCTCGCCCGACCCGACGGTGTCCGGACAGACGGCCACTTTCACCGCCACCGTCGCGCCCGTCGCGCCGGGAGCCGGAACCCCGGCCGGCACGGTCACCTTCACCATCGACGGCACCATCACTCTCACCGGAACCCTCGACGTAACCGGCACCGCCACCGTCGGCACCGACGCACTCACGACGGGCGCCCACACCGTCCAAGCGACATACAACGCCGCGGGGGACCCCAGCTTCAACACCTCCACCGGCACTGACACCCACACCGTGCTCCCCGCGGGGACCACCACGAGCGTCACGTCCGCCTCGGACCCCATGGTCTACGGCCGGCCGGCCACGTTCATCGCCCAAGTGACTCCCGTGGCACCGGGCGCCGGTGCACCCACCGGGACCGTCACCTTCACCATCAGCAACGGAGGAGGAACCGCCACGGTCCCGCTGGCCGTCGACGGTACAGCGACGCTGAGTCTCAACTCCCTTCCGGTCGGCACCTATTCGGTGACCGCCACCTACAGCGGCGACACCGCCTTCACAGGCTCCTCGGGCACCGACACCCACACCGTGGTTCAGGCCACCACGACGACCACCGTCGTCAGCAGCCCGGACCCGACGAGCTTCGGCCAGACGGTCGTCTTCGCCACGGTGAGTGCCCCACTGGCGCCCGGAGGGGGGCCGCCCACCGGTACTGTCACCTTCTCCGTCAGCGGCGGCCCCACACTGACCGGAACCCTCGACGCGTCCGGCATCGCGGTCGTCAGCGCCAGTTCACTCCCCGCCGGCACCTACACCATCGTCGCCACCTACAACGGCGACAACAACTTCGCCCCGTCCAGCGGAACCGACACCCACACCGTCAACCGCGCATCAACCACAACCGTGCTGGCGTCCGCCCCCGACCCGTCGGTCTTCGGGCAGGAAGTCGGCTTCACCATCACGGTGACACCCGTGGCACCGGGTGCGGGCGTTCCCACGGGCACCGTCACCATCAGCGGCAACCAGGGCGACTCCGTCACGCTGCCCCTGGACGCGGACGGGGTCGTCACGGGCACCATTCCCCCCTTCGCACCCGGGTCCTACGCCGCGACCGCCACCTACAACGGCGATGCCAACTTCCTCCCCTCCAGCGGGACGGACACTCAGGTCGTCAACCGCTCCGCGACGACAACGACGGTGACGTCCTCGCCCGACCCGTCGGTGTTCGGGCAGACGGTCACCTTCACCGCCACCGTCACGCCCGTCGCTCCGGGTGCGGGCACGCCCACGGGAACCGTCACTTTCACCGAGAGCGGCGGCGGCACCGTCACCGTCCCGCTGGACGCCGGCGGCGTCGCCACCTTCACCAGCGACGCCCTCGCCGTCGGCACGTACAGCGGCACCGCCACGTACAACGGCGACACCAACTTCATGCCGTCCACCGGTGCCGACAGCCACAACGTCGAACCGGCGGACACGACCACGACCGTCACTTCAGCACCCGACCCCACGGTCGTCGGGCAGAGGGCCACCTTCACCGCCACCGTCGCGCCGGTCGCGCCGGGAGCCGGAACCCCGGCCGGAACCGTCACTTTCACCATCGACGGCACCACCACGCTCACGGGTACGCTCGCGGGCGGCATCGCCACCGTCAGCACGGACACGCTCACACCGGGCGCACATGACGTCCAGGCCACCTATGTGGGCGCGGGCGACCCCAACTTCCACACCGCCACCGGCAGCGACACCCACACCGTGCTCCCCGCGGGAACCACCACGACCGTCACCTCCGACCCGGACCCCACCGCCTTCGGACAGCCGGTCACCTTCACCGCGCAGGTGACCCCCATGGCACCGGGAGCCGGAACGCCCACAGGCACCGTCACCTTCACCATCAGCGGCGGGGGAGGAACCGCGACCGTGCCCGTGGCTGCGGACAGCACGGCCCAGCTCACCCTGGACTCGCTGCCGGCGGGCAGCTATTCGGTGACCGCCGCGTACAACGGCGACGACGAATTCACGGCCTCAACCGGATCCGGCGTTCACGCCGTCAACCGGGCAGCGACGACGACCACCGTCTCCGGCACACCCGATCCGTCCGCCGTGGGGCAGCCCGTCACCGTCAGCGCGACGGTCTCACCGGTCGGCCCCGGAGCCGGAACCCCGACCGGAACCGTCACCTTCACCATCTCCGGCACCGGCGGTGGCACCTTCACCGAAACGCTCGACGCCGCTGGGAACGCCCAACTCATCACGAGCACACTCGGTTTGGGCTCGCACACCATCACCGCCGCCTACAACGGCGACACCGACCACCTCTCGTCGACCGGATCCGACACCCACTCGGTCGAGGTGGAACCCTCCAACACCACCACGCTCACCTCCGGTCCCGACCCCTCGGTCTTCGGACAACCCGTCACCTTCACCGCGACCGTGACCTCCGCCCAGCCCGGTCCCGTCCCGACCGGAACCGTCACCTTCACCATCGCCGGAACCGGCGGAGGCTCCTTCACCCGGCCCCTCGACGCCGCCGGAACCGCTCAACTCACCCTCGACACCCTCAGTGTCAGCACCCATGCCGCCACCGCCACTTACAACGGCGACACCACATACAACCGCTCGACCGGCACCGACACCCACACCGTCAACCCCGCCGACACATCCACCACCGTCACCTCTTCAACCGATCCGACGGTGTTCGGGCAGACGGCCACCTTCACCGCCACCGTCGCGCCTGTCGCGCCGGGAGCCGGAACCCCGTCCGGCACCGTCACCTTCACCATCGACGGCACCACCACCCTCACCGGTACGCTTGCGGGCGGCGTCGCCACCGTCAGCGTCAGCACTCTCACCACCGGCGGCCACACCGTCCAAGCGACCTACAACGCCGCGGGCGACCCCAGCTTCAACACATCCACCGGCAGCGACACCCACACCGTGGGGCGCGCCGCGACCACCACCACCGTCACCTCTTCACCCGACCCCACCGTCTTCGGACAACCCGTCACCTTCACCGCCCACGTGACCCCGGTGGCGCCGGGAGCCGGAACGCCCACAGGCACCGTCACCTTCGCCATCAGCGGCGGCGGGGGGACCACTACCGTGCCCGTGGCCCAGGACGGCAGGGCGCAGCTCACCCTCAACTCCCTTCCAACGGGCAGCCGTTCCGTCACCGCCACCTACAACGGCGACACCGACTTCACAGGTTCGTCCGGCACCGACACCCACACCGTGGGCCGGGGCGCAACCACCACCACCGTCATCTCCGCCCCCGATCCCTCGTCCTTCGGTCAGGCGGTCACCTTCACCGCCACTGTCGCTCCCATCGCTCCGGGCGCGGGTACCCCGACCGGTACCGTCACCTTCGCCATCAGCGGCGGCCCCACACTGACCGGGACCCTCGACGCGTCCGGCATCGCGGTCGTCAGCGCCGGCACCCTTTCCGTCGGCAACCACACCGCCACCGCCACTTACAACGGCGACGCCAACTTCAGCACCTCCACCGGCACCGACACCCACACGGTGGTTCGCGCCGCAACCACCACTACCGTCACCTCCAACCCCGACCCGTCCACCTTCGGCCAGACGGTCACCTACACCGCCACCGTCGCATCGAACGTGCCGGCGGCGGGGACCCCCACGGGCACCGTGACGTTCCTCTTCGACGGCGCCTCGCCCGTCACGGCCCCGCTCGTCGGCGGTGTGGCCACAGTCACCAATAGCGGTCTGGGTACCGGTCCACACACGGTCACGGCCAACTACGGCGGCGCCTCCGACTTCGCCGCTTCGAGCGCCACGGATACCCAGACGGTGAACCGAGCCGCGACCACCACCACGGTCGTCTCCTCACCCGACCCCTCTCTTCCCGGCCGGGTCGTCACCTTCACGGCGACCGTGACGCCGACGCCTCCCGCGACGGGAACGCCCACCGGAACGGTCACCTTCGTGATCGGAGGAAGCGGCGGTGGCACGTTCACCGCCGCCCTCGTCAACGGCGTGGCCAAGGTCACCAACCAAGGACTGTCCATCGGCGCCCACGCCATCACCACCACCTACAACGGCAACGCCCAATTCGCCCCCTCCACCGGCACCGACACCCACACGGTCAGCCCTTGACCGTATGGGAGTGGCTTGTTCGTAGCCGCCCCGTCCGCGCTTCGCGTGGGCGGGGCGGAGTGGTCCGCAAGCAATTGGGCTCTGCCAAAGGGCCGACTGCTCATGCGCTCGGAGGACTCGGAAGGCCCCAGGTTCGGTGGGCGCCCCGGGGAAGAGGCTGGGCCGTCAGGGTGAGGAACTAAGGAGGGAGGCCGCAGTGGCCGCGTACGACGGTGAGCCGTACGGCGACGGCCCGGTCGCCGGCGCCTGGATCCTGAAGGCGACGGCCTGTCCCACGGCAAGCCGGGAGGCGATGCGCTTGGGCCCCGGGGAACCGTCGGCGTCGGCCGACGGGCGGATGGTCGTTGCAGCACTGCTGGGCAGCCGGATAGGTCCAGCAGCTTGGCGAGGCGCTCGGCTGGGTTTCCCAGCCGAGCGTTTTGCGTGGCTGCTTTGAGTTCGGTCGGCCGCGGCCCGCCACGTGCTCGGGTGCGCGACTGCCCGGGTCGGTCAGTGACACCCCGGCATGGCGTGTTTGCTGGACGGATTCCTTACAACTCCCCGAACACCCCTCCCTTTTGGAGGGATGTTCGGGGAGGACCGCGCCTTATGGGGTGCGTCGGCGGAGCAGCCAGAAGGCGGCGGCAGTGGTCAGGGCGGTGATGGCCAGGACGATTCCGGTCGCCAGGAGGTTCAGCGGCCAGAAGTCGGCCGGCGGGTGGGCCTTGGCGCTGGTGGTGTGCGAGTTGGCCGGCCAGATGGATGTCCAGATGTCGTACAGGTACAGGCGGAAGGCCAGCATGAAGCCGCCGGCCACGCCCAGGGCGGGCAGCGTGCGGCGCAGCATCAGGCCGGCCAGGGCGCCGGCGGCCAGCCCGCACAGGACGAGGGACACCGCTACCGGCCCGCGGGGGATGAAGACCCGGTCCCAGTACCACGCGGTGACCAGAAGGTCGTTGTCGGCAGTCCAGACCCAGTTGAAGACCAGGACGAGGACAGCCGTTCCGGCGGCCAGCACTGCGGCAGGCACGGCGAGTTTCGCCGCCAGCCAACGGGTCGGCGAGAGCGATTGGGTCCAGGCGAGCCGCGCGGTGCCCGTCTCCAGTTCGCGGCCGATCAGCGCGGCGCCCGCCCAGGCGGCGACGGCGCAGGGGAGATAGGTAATGACCTCGCCGATGAGGTTCATGAGGTTGTTGACGCGGGTGATGAAGGGACCGGTATCGGGCCCCGGGCCGCACACATCGGCCGGCACGGCGAGGCATGCCGCGATCGCCTGCCGTTCCGAGTCCGCCTTGAACCCGTGCAGCCAGAGGAGGACGCCGATGGTGAGCACGAGCAAGACGCCCCAGACCAGCAGCGCCGGGCGGTGCAGGCGCAGTATCGCGCGCCCTGTGGCGGAGGGTTGGTGGCCCGGTGCCGGGGCCTGGGCGGTGAGGGCGGTCATTTTGGTGGTCTCCTTCGGGGTGCGGACTGCGGGACTACGGCGTCCCAGCAGGTGGGACGCGGCCGGGACCGGCAGGGCGGTGGGGGCGGTCACGGGGACCTCTTCCGGCCGGTGGTCGGCGTGCGTGCGGCCTGGGAGGCCGGTACGGGGGAGTGGGGGCTGCGCAGATGGGCGAGGAGCAGTTCCTCCAGGGACGGTTCGCTGCTCTGCCAGCCCTCGCGCAGAGGTCCGGCGGGGCGGATGAGGGCGGTGAACTGGCGTCCGGTGGTACGGGACTCCACGACGGTGTGCGGGGCCAGGTCGCGGACCGCGTCGGTGACCCCTTCCCGGGCGGGCCCGGTGACCAGGGTGTGGGCGGCCAGCAGGGCGTCGATGTCGCCCGCCAGGCGCACGCGGCCGCCGCCGATCAGCAACAGGTGGTCGCAGGAGCCTTCCAACTCGGAGATCACATGTGAGGACATCACGATGGTGGTGCCGTGCTCGGCGACCGTGGCCATCAGGACGCCCATCAGCTCGTGGCGGGAGAGCGGGTCGAGGTCGGCCATCGGCTCGTCCAGGAGCAGCAGTTCGGGCCGCTTGCCCAGTGCGAGGGCGAGCGCGACGCGGGTGCGCTGGCCGCCGGAGAGCGCGCGGATCCGCGTCCCGGGGTCGAGGTCGCCGCCGGCCGCGATCCGCCCGGCGGTGGCCGCGTCCCAGTGGCCGGGGTTGAGATCGGCGCCCATGCGCAGCGTCTCGGCGATCGTCAGCTGCGGGTAGAGCGGTTTGTCCTGGGCGACGAACCCGATGCGTGAGCGGGCCGCGGCCGGGTTGATGCCGAGTACGGTGACCGTGCCCTTGGTGGGTACGGCCAGTCCGGCCGCATGGGCGAGCAGCGTCGACTTGCCCGCGCCGTTGGGCCCGACAACGGCGCAGACGCGCCCGGCAGGGAGCTGGAAGGTGCCGTCGCGCAGCGCCCAGTCTCCGCGCCGGCCGAACCTCTTGCCGAGCGCGGCCGCCTCGATGGCGGTGTTGGTCATCCCTGTTGCCTTTCGGTGGTCGTGAAGTGTTCGCTGAGGACAGCGGCGAAGAGTGCCGCCACGTCCTCCCGCTCCAGCCCGGCGGCGCGGGCGCGCACCGCCCAGTCGGAGAGCTCGGCCCGCAGCGGGGAGTCCGTCGGGGCGGCGCCGAGCGCCTTGCGTACGAAGGTGCCCAGGCCGCGGCGGGCCTCGACCAGTCCTTCGCGCTCCAGCTCGCGGTACGCCTTCAGAACGGTGTTCGGGTTGACGGCGGTGGCCTCCACGACCTCACGTGCCGTGGGCAGCTGGTCGCCGGGCTGCAGCACGCCCAGCCGCAGGGCCTGCTTGGTCTGCTGGACGATCTGTACATAGGTGGCGACGCCGCTGCGCCGGTCGATACGGAATTCGACCACCCGGACAACCCCCCTTTCACTAATTGAGTAGTGAAAGGGTGGTGCGAGTGGGCGCGGCTGTCAAGGGGTGCGCCCGCTGGAGGCACCCGCTCGCGTCCTTGCGATTCCAGGCCACCGACGCCAACGGCGGATGGACCCGATCCGGAGATCCGGCGACGCCGCTTCAGCCGGCGCCGGCCGACCGCACCGCGGGTTACGAGCGGGTGTCCCCGCCCGAGGCCCGTCCCACCGAGAGCCGTTGCTGAGCTGCGCCGGGCACGGCAGCCAGGACGGCGCGGGCACACCCATGCAATGCGCTCGCGGCACGCACGGTCGTGTGCGCGGCGAGCGTGCTACCGGAGCCCGGCACCAAGGCCCGTACCGAACCTCAAGTGCGGGTCCTTGGTGGGGGATGCATGAAATGACGGCAGCGGTGCAGGCGGGAGACATGAGGTGCGTGGTCTACAACGAGCGGACGGGTGGCCCGGAGCACGTGGACTGCTGGCAGGGCGGTGGTCATGCAGCCGCTTTGGGTCGCCTGAAGGAGCTGGCCGAGGGGGAGTTCGCGTGGGTGCACTTGGACGGGCCGGACCCGCGTGAGCTCGAGGAGCTGGCCGGTTATCTCGGGCTGCACCCCCTTGCCGTCGAGGATGCCGTCCAGGCGTATCAGCGCCCGAAGCGGGAGCGGTACGGCGATGTGCTGGCGGTGGCACTGAAGACGCTCTGGTATCTCCCGGGCGGCCCGGAGGTGGAGACCGGTGATGTCATGGTCTTCACCGGGCCGCGTTTCGCGCTCACTGTCCGGCACGGTCCGGCCGACCCCACCGCTGAAGCGGCTCGACGACTCGAGGACGATCCCAGGATGCTGCGGTTCGGGCCGCACGCGGTACTGCACGCGGTCCTGGACACCGTGGTGGACTCCTACTCGGAGGTCGCTGTCCGGATCCGAGCGGATCTGACGCGGTTGGAGTGCCGCGTGTTCGCCCCGGGCCGCGAGGACTTCACCGAGGCGATCTACACCCTCAAACGGGAAGTCGTGGAGTTCCGGGACGCGGTGGAGCCTCTGGTCCCGGTGGTGCAGGACTTCGCCGGTCCCCGGGAGGGATGGCCCGAAGAGGCCCGGCCCTACTTCCGGGACGTCGCGGACCACATGCAGCGCACCGACACTGAGGTGCACTCGCTCGACGAGCTGTTGAACTCTGCCCTCGACGCCCATCTCGCACGCGTGGGTGCCTGGCAGAACGACGACATGCGGCGCATGTCCTCGTGGGCCGCGATCCTCGCCACCCCGACGCTGATCGCCGGCGTGTACGGGATGAACTTCGCCCACATGCCGGAGCTCGGCTGGGTGTACGGATACCCACTGGCGATCACCCTGATGGTCGTGCCCGCGGGCCTGCTGTACCGGGCATTTCGCCGTAACAACTGGCTGTGAATCACCGGGAGAGGACCCGCCGCCTCACGGGGCGGAAGCCGCATCGGACGAAGGTCCGGCTGCTTCGTCGTCGAGCCGGTCGAGGATGAGCATCGCCACGTCATCCACCAGGCGGCCATTGGTGTGGTGGATCAATTCCTGATGCAGTTGTTCCAGGAACTCCGATGGGGGGGAGGGGCGTACGGCTTCCATGGTCTCCGCGAGGTCGAAGAAATCGTTGGCAGGGTTGCGGGCCTCGATCACGCCATCGGTGTGCAGAAGCAGCCGGTCGCCTGGCGCAAACGGGTAGCTCTCCGCCTTGGCGGGGGGACCGGTGATGAAGTCTTCCAGGCCGAGGGGCGGCAGCGTTGTCGTTGGCACCAAGGCCTGCGCCTTTCCTTGGCGAAGCAGCATCGGAGGCGGATGGCCTCGGTTGACCAGGAGCACCTGGGGTGCGTCCGGTACCTCCGCCACGAGCACCGTGACGAAGGACTCCGCCACGTCTTCCCAGTTGGTGTCGTTGTCCGTGTCCGTGTCCGTGCCCGTGCCCGGCATCGTGCTTTCGCGTCGCAGGGCGGCGGCACAGTGGTCGATGACCCCGAGCAATTCATCCTCGTAGTGGGCGGCCTCCCGGAAGGCGCCCAGGACCACTGCGGCTGACCGGACGGCGGGCAGCCCCTTGCCGCGCACATCTCCCATGATCACCCGGATCCCGTAGCGGGTCTGCACCGCTTCGTACAGATCACCGCCGATCTGTGCCCCTGCCTCAGCTGCCAGATACATGCTTGCCGCCTGCAGGGGGCCCAGCCGCGCGGGTACGGGCCGCAGCAGGACCTCCTGTGCCGTCGTGGCGATCCGTCGGAGCTGGTTGAGCTCACGCTGTCGTTGCGTGCGCACGGCATTACTGGTCGTGACGCTGGCCACCGACACCACGAGCAGCCCCAGCAGGTTGCTGTAGATCTGCTGGCCGTCCCAGGCGTCGTGCAACGTGGCGGTTGTCACGCTGACGGCCAGGGCGCCGGCTGCTGCCGAGAGGGTGCCCTTGGGGCCCATCGTCAGGGAGGCCAATGCCGGCATGGCAGTGAGAAGAGGGCCCGTATACACCCAGTGTGCAGCCGAGAGCTCGACGCCGAGGCCGAGCAATATGATCACGAACGGCACATACTGTGCCAGTCGGAAGAGGACCCGGCTTGGTCCGCCCGCACCTGGTTGACGATCTGAGCGGAACAGAGACCGCATGGGTCCAGCCTGCCTCGCTGAAGTGGAGCGTTCCAGTCAGCGCTCTGCGGGGGCCCCGCAATCGACAGGTGCAGCTCTGGGTGACCCTTGGAAGGATCCGGAGAATCTTCGGGCACTCGGAGAACCCGTGGTTGATCACCCTGGGCAACCCTGTGACTTCGGGCGGCTCGTCGAACTTGCCCGTCGGTCCGAACCGGGGCCCGCCGCACATGCCGCTAGTGACCGATCAACGCCGCCGCGCCGCCAGCGGTGGCCCGCGCCACGCGGGAGGTGAGGCCGCGTTCGCCGAGGGTGCTCGAGGCAAGCGATGCTCCCCGGCCCCGCGCCGATGTGACCGAGGCGCTCCACGTCCTCGAGCGGGAGGTCGTCGTGCTCCGTGACGCCCGAAGCGCGGACAAACCCCTCCAAGCCAACGGACGGCGCGGCTCCGCCCAACTCCAGCCTCCGGTTTCGGCCGCGGCGTCGGCACCACGTATTCGACGAGGCCCGAACACCGCTGGTGAAGGGGGATTTTCGCCATGTGCCGAAGTCCTCGGCGGGGGCCGAATAATCGCCGTTCCCAACGTGACCGGTTCTGCCCTGATGCCGACCCACCGGCCAAGCCAAGCTGCGATGCGAATAGACCAGGTGAAACATTTGGGGGGCACATGACAGATTCCATGCATCGCGTCGTGGTCATCGGCGCGGGACACATGGGCACCGCCATCATCGCCGGACTCCGGGAGAAGGCCGGAGACTTACCACTCGAGGTCGTGGAGATCGCGCAGTCCCGAATGCGTGCGGTGCGCGAGGAATTCGGCATCATCGCCCGATCCCACTACACGTCCAGGCCTGGCGACACCGTCGTCCTGGCCATCCAGCCGCAGCAGTTCGAGGAGTTCGCGGCAGCGCAGGGGAGAGGCGCATTCGAGGGTGTCCTCGTCATCTCGGTCATGGCCGGGGTGAGCACGGCAGTGGTTGGGTCCCGCCTCGACACCGGGGGAATCGTGCGGGCCATACCGAACACCCCCTCCGAGGTTTCCCAGGGGATGACGGTGATGTGTCCGGGACCCGCCGTTACCCCGGGCGAGACCGGGCGCGCCGAGCGCGTACTGTCCGCGATCGGGCAAGTCCTCACTGTCGCCGACGAGGCGCTGATCGACGATGCCACCGCGCTGTGCGGCGGCGGCCCCGCCTTCGTCGCGCACATTGCCGGCGCCTTCATCGAATTCGCGGTGAAGGCCGGATTCCGGCCTGCCGAAGCGCGGCTGATGTCCTGTCAGGTCCTGCGTGGCACCGCTGACCTGCTTGGGTCGACCGGTCGTGAACCGGATCAACTGTGCCGGGAGGTGATGACGCCCGGCGGGACGACGGAGCGAGGAGTCTTCCACCTGCTCGAGCAGGGACTGCGGGATGTGCTGGTCGAGGCCCTGCGCCTGTCGGCGAACCGCTCCCGGCAACTCGGTGACCTTGCTCGAACCGACCCACCGGGCACCGTCCGCCCCGGCGGGTCGGACGCGTAGGGGGTGGGTTCCATGCTGGGTGTGAGAAACAGTCGGCGCATCGATGCTCCATCCCCGGTCATCGCCACCGAGGCGTTCTCACAGGAGTCCTGCAACGCGTCCTCGGAAGAGTCCTATTACGAGGCGTACTTCGGCCTGGGACATGTGCTGCGGCTGGTCGACCGCCCCGGGGTGTTCAAGCTCAGCCCGGCGGGGCTGGCCCTGGGCGACTACCTGGTCCGCAGCGTGGACCCGCGCGGCCTGCGGGGCCCCGTACTGGACATGGGCACGGGCAGCGGCGCACTGGCCCTGCTGCTCCGCAATATCGGTGTGCGATCCATTGTGGCCATGGATATTTCGGCCGCCGCCGTGAAAGCGGCCATGGAGAACGAACTGCTGAACTTCCCCGACAGCCGCATCGCCTTCCACGAGGGAAGTCTCTTCGAAGGTCCTGCTACGAACGGCCCGTTCGACCTCATCGTCTTCAATCCGCCGGGCTGGCGCACCCCCTCCGCCACCTGCCGCCGGGACCTGGCAGCCGACCGAGCAGCGGGCCTGGACCTGTCTGCGATGTTCTCGGGGGAGAAGGTCCTGCTGGAATTCCTTCTCGCGCTGCCGCGGCATCTGGCACCTGCCGGGCGCGCCGTGATCGGCCTGAACTCCCTGACCGGGATCCGCAGCGTCATGTCCGAGCTCATGGACCGCAGCGGAGGCAACACGGCCGTTGACCTTCGACTGATCGAGCGCCACTCATTCCCCCTGTTCCTGTACACCCGTCAGTGGCAGGCCTCGCGCGACATCCTGCTGGCGGAGTTCCAGCGCTGGAGGGAGAAGGCGGGGGCAGCATTCAGCATCACGGCCGACGGAACCCTCTACTGGTCGTACGAGATCGTCGAGTGCCGGCTGAAGCATCCCTACGAGGGGGCCCGTACATGCCTGCCCCGGCCCGAATGAGCGGCAGCGGCGGTCCCCGCGGGCAGGCCGCAGCCGGCATGGCCGCGATGGCTGCCGCGAATGTGATCCTCGGGGCGTCCTCCCTGTACTGGCACGGGCTGGCCGCGATCTCGCCGGCAACGCTGCTCGGGTACCGCATCCTGGCCTCACTGGTGGCCCTGATCGCGGCTCTCGCGCTGCTCGGCCGGATCCGGGCAGCGCTGGACGCTGCATCCGACGGCCGCCTGATGCTGGTGCACGTCACCGCCGCCGTTCTGGTCAGCGCCAACTGGCTCACGTTCATCTGGGGTTCGATTCACGGGCGGGTCATCGAGACCGGAGTGGGATATCTGATCGCCCCGGCGGTGACCATCGGCATGGGAAGCCTCGTCCTGCGTGAACGGCTCGGCCCCGTACGGGCGTTGTCGCTCGGCGTATGCCTCATGGGTGTCGGGCTGCTCATGCTGCGCAGCAGCGAGCTCGTCTGGTGGGTGTATGTCACGATCGGGGTGACCTGGGGGTTGTACACCTTCCTGAAGAAGTTGACGACAGCGGATCCGGTGACCGGGCTCACCCTGGAGACCGCTGTGCTCGCCGTCGCCACCGTCGGTGCCGTGGCCGCCACTTCCTACTCCCTCGCCCCGGGGGCGGCGGCCGATGGGGCGGACATCGGACTGCTGGCGGTCTGCGGTCTGGTCTCCGTCACTCCGCTGTGGCTGATCTCGTTCGGATCGAAGAAGATCATGCTGACCGTGGCCGGCTTCCTTCAATACCTGCTGCCGACAACGCAGTTCGTCATCGCCTTCACCTTCTATGGCCAGCGACCGTCCGGCAATTCCGTGATGTGCTTCGCCATCGTCTGGCTCGCCTTGATCTCCCTGGTCGTCGACTCCGTTCTGCGCGGCCGCAGAGCGGCGAACGGGCCGGAACGGCGCCTGGCCGCACCGGCCGGAGAGGAAACGCGCCTGTGAGCACGACCCGCTGTGACGTCCTGGTCGTCGGGCTGGGCGTCTTCGGTTCCGCCACCACCTGGGCCGTGGCGGAAAAAGGAGCGACGGTCCTCGCCGTCGACACCCACGGTCCCACCCACCGCTACGGTTCCTCGCACGGTGAGAGCCGAATTTTCCGCCGTGCCTACCGGGAAGGCGCGCACTACCTGCCGCTGCTGAATCGGGCGCACGAGCTGTGGTCCGAACTGGAACAGATGCACGGCGACCCCCTGCTCGTCCGCAGCGGGGGAGTCTTTATCGGCACCACCTCCAGCGGAGTGGTCGAAAACAGCCGCCGGACCGCGGAGGCCGGCGGGGTCCCCTACGAACTCTGGGCCGCGCCGGAACTCGCCGAACACTTCCCCTGGTTCACCGTCGACTCCGGGATGTCGGCCCTCTACGAGCCCGGCGCCTACGGCATTCTCGCCACCCGAGCCCGCCTCGCCATGCTCGATGCCGCCGTCCGCCGCAATGCCGTACTGCGTTTCGGCACGGAGGTCGCGGACGTACGGCCGGACCGGAGCGGAGCGACCGTCCGGCTGAGCTCGGGTGAAGAGATCTCGTGCGGGTCCGTGGTCATGGCCGCGGGACCCATGATGCGCGGGCCCCTGCCCACGGGCCTCGGAGGGTTGCTGGAGCCCGTACGGGTGCCGGTCTACTGGTTCCGCCCCGCCCCGAGCGTGACCACGCGGGGGTTCCCCGTCTTCCTGTACGAAGCACCCGAGGGCGGAGTCGTCTACGGACTCCCGGAATGGGGGGAGGAGGGGCCGCTGGTCAAGATCGGATTCCATGACCTCCAGCACCTTCCCGGTGAGGCAACGGAGTCGGCCGCGCCGGAGGTGCCGCGACATTTCCGTAAGGAGATCGAGGTCGCCGTGGCACGCATGCTGACCGGTATCCAGCCCGAAGCGGTGCGCTGGCGTACCTGTTTCTACACAATGACCCCGGACGAGGATTTCGTGATCGACCGAGTGCCCGGTTCTCCAGCCCTCGTCCGGATCTCGGCGTGTTCCGGACACGGCTTCAAATTTGCACCGTCCGTGGGGGAATGTGCAGCCGAGCTCGCGCTGGGTGAGACGCCCGGAATCGATCCGGCCCGCTTCTCCGCTGCCCGATTCGCCGCAACTCCACAAGTCGGCTGACGGCCCCATCTCGGCTCGGCGAGCCCGAACGTCCCCGGCGGCCGACCAGAACGCCCCCGGCGGCCGACTGGTCCCGGGCCACCTGGCCGCGCGCGCAGGGCCGCGCGTGTGTGGCCGCCGAGGAGGAGCCGTGTGCCCGCCACTGGACGCTTGCAGCCCCCGCTGACGTGCGCCAGCTGCACGCGGGACCGACCTCGGGTCCCGTGCAGGCGGGTGCTGCCAGTTCAATGGATCAAGCTTGCGATGATCCCGAGGAGATCGAGGTGCTGGGGCGTGGCCGGGGCCGGCGTCTCGGTCTCGGGCGGCGGTTGGCTCGGGCTGGGGGAGGCCGGCGGCGAGGTGGCAGTCCCTGTGGCCGTCGGGACGGGGGGACCCGAGGTCGCCGGATCCCCGGATCCGGCAGCAGCCTTCCGCATCTCGATGGCGGAGGGCCCATCGGACTGCACGCTGTTGTGGCGAGAACGCGTCAGCTCGTTTCTCTGCTGCCTGTCGTCCTTGAGGAGTATGGGTGGGGCGGGGCTCGGCATTCCCTGAGGGCCGTCGGTGAGGCGAGGGCTGCTGCTCGGTTCGCTCACGCCAGGAATGTCCGGTGATGGCGTGCCGTCGCTGGTCAGCATCCAACCGATGACAACGAGACCTACTGCCGCGGCAATCCAACAGGCTGCGAGCCTGCCGGCTTTTCCCACCAGGCGTGTTGATCTCCCGCGCGGGCGCTCGGTCCGTGGCCGTTCGGCCTGCGAGCGCGGGGGTTCGGGGGACGCGTGGGTCCCCCTCCTCGCCGCGGGGCTCGGTGCTACCCGCGGTCGAAACGGGTCCCAGGTCTCGACATCGGGGGAGGACGCGCGCGACGGCCCGTCGCGAGCAGTCTCCGCTACTGGTGCAGCGGGGCCGCTGGAGTTGCCTTGGCCCTGCTCGTCGCGGGCCCGGCGTAGTGGCCGCAGGTTTGTGGCCACGGCGGGATCGTGGGTGCTCGGTCGCGGCAGGGAGCCGGCTGCACGCAGTTCGGTTCGCGCGGCCTGCAGGGCATCCAGAATCCTCTGGAAGGAGTCCGCAGTCGAGCGTTCAGGGGGGTCGGATCCCGAATGACCTCCCCGAGGGTCCATGTGTTCGGTGGTGTGCAACGCAGTCCTCCACAACCGACACCCCCGAGTGGAACGAAGTCGGGCCACAGGGGGCGCCTATCGGCGGATGAGCGAGCACCAGCACGATGACTCGTACGCCTTGCACGGTGCCTCGGCGGGGCCAGGGCCGAGAGAATCATGTGGTTGTGAGCCGTGCGCAGCCGGTCGGAATGGGACCGTGCGCTACTCCGTCACTGAGGGTGGCGGGCATTGTGCGGGTGTGCAATCCGCAGACGCTGTTGCTTATAGGGTATTTTCCCGGCCCAGCCGGTGAGCCTTGGATCACGCGGAAATGCCTCAACGATCGCCGAGCTGCCGAGCCGTCAGATTTCGGGCTGGAAATACTGCCCGTGCCTGGAAAGAGCTGTCAAGGGAAAGGTTGCCCTGCCCCGGGGCCTTTAGTGCAATCATTGCGGAATCGAGCTGCCGGGCGTAGTCATGCAGTCGCCTACGGTCATTCCGTCCCACCCCCTGCAAATTGAACGGACGGTCGCCGGTGATCGCGAGAATCGCCGGTACTGCGGCCACCGCCCACGGGTGATCTGCAATGTGTCGAACCGAATCGTTCACAGCCACACCGAAGCGGGGGTCGAGGCGCTGCTGGGCACTCGCAAGGAACTCTCGGGCGATCATGGAGTCCGCCGCCATGACCAGGATGGCGTCCTCGCCATCCACCGCCGGCAGCACCCGGGCCAGGGCCTCCTGCCTGCGAGCCGCAACCCCGCCGGTGCCCGGGCGGGGTTCCTCGCCTGCAGGCTGCCGCGCCGCATCGTGTCCAGACGGTCAGGGTCCGTGACACGGTACGTCAGGGGGCACCAGTGGGTTGCCGGCTGCGTGGGCTCGGCCCGTTCGGCGTCCCGTGCGTTGGTGGGGCGTGCCGCCCCAGGCCTGGGGCGGGGGCATAAGTGGTGGCCAGGTAGTTCTGGAGCTCCACTGCTCGGAAGCTGTAGAGGGGCCCTTCCTGCCGGAGGATCTCGCACTCGTGCAGGAGGTTGAGAAAGCGGATGAAGCGCCAGGGGAGTCTCATCCGGAGTGCGAACCAGGTACTGCACAGGATGTAGTTGGGCCATGCCGTGTTGTAGGCGGCGACGACGATGCCGATGGTCATGCCGAACAGCAGGCCGTGAATCGGCCGCGCGGTGAAGGAGGAGTCGCCCACCCGGTCGATCCAGGGTTGGACCAGCCCGTCCAGGGCGATGAGTGCCACGGTGGCCGTCGAGGCGACACCGAAGAAGCAGAGCCAGGCCAGCGCTCGGTCGTGCTCATAGGTGCGCAGCGTGCTGGCGCTGGGCAGACGACCCGGCTGGTTGAGCCATGCGATCACTCCGGTCGGCAGCCCGATGGCCGGGCCGAGAATGAGGGCGAAGACAATGCCGACATGCACGCCGTGTCGGATGCCGTGGGTGGCCGCTCCCACGAAGGCCCCGCCCATCCCCGCCGCGGTGGCCGCGCACGTCGCGGCGAGCACGGGGCGCAGCGGTATGCCCAGGTTCTGGCGGATGTGCAGGCTCGCTGTCGAGGGCCGCAACGGTCCGCCGGGCCTCGTCAGGAGTCGCGCCGCAATGGTGGCAACGGCGGTGCCGGTGACCACAGCCAGGAGGACACCGGCCGGGGTCCTGCCGGGCGCGGAGCCGGGGGGAAGGACGGCTTTCACCGCGTAGACGGCGAATGCGCTGACGCTGCCGGTGAGGACGACGGCGGCGATGCAGGCGGGCAGGCGGCCGCACAACTGGGACTTGAAGAAGAAGACGAGGCCGATCGCCGCACCGATCTCGGCGGCGTCGACGATTGCTTTCTGGACGTCGAGCAGCCAGGTGCCGACCGCGAGCACGCTGATGGCGCTCGAGACGGCCGCGACGAGTGTGGCCGGGCGGGTGTTGACTCCTCTGCAGGCACCCAGGACGAAGCTCGTTACGGTGCCGATGGCGAAGCCCCGCGTCAGGCCGGGAGGCATGAGCAGACACAAACGGTAGGCGGGGGCGACGGCCAGGGCCGTCGCGGCGCCGAACACCACTGTCGGCACGCGTTCGTAGATGCGCCACCATGCCAGCGTGCGACTGGCTCCGGGTGCTCTGGACATCTCGAAGGCCACACAGGCGGCCCAGCGCTTGGCCCTGCGCAGCCTTCGGCTGCTCGTCCCGAGCCGGGACCGCAGAGCCTGATCGACGAAGGTGCGGTACAGCAGTCGCTTGCCGGCGTCCGTGCCCTGCCGCGTGACCTCGGTGAGGAATTTGCCGGGGACGTCCACGTCGCGCTCAGCGGCGCGGCACAGCAGATCCAGGTAGAGGGGTGTCGTGAGCATCGCGGTCAGCTCGGGATCCGCGTCGGTGCGCAGCGCAGAGCACAGGGCCCGCAACGGGGTCCGTACGGTGGGCGGAGCGCTGTTCAGCCGGGTGGTGAGATACGCGGCGGCATCCGTTCCGGTGAGACGTTCGAGGAGCAGGACGTGCGCCCCCCTGAGGGATGGCAGACGCGCCGATGAGCGGGTCAGGACGATCAGCGACTGCGCCCGGTCCACCGCTTCGTCGATCTTCATCAGCGCATCGGAACGCACAGGGCCGCGGATCTCGTCAAGTCCGTCCAGAATCAGGACGATCCGGTCGATGGCCAGGCGCTCCAGGAGCGTGTCGTTCCTGGGGTGCAGCGCACGCAGGGAGGGGTACGCGGCGGCGACCTGGCGGTCGAACCAGTCGCCGAACCTTTCCTCTTCGGGACTCCAGGAGGCGAGCGAGAGGTAGAGCGGGATTCGCGCGGGCTCCGTCTCCCCGCGCACGACCCCGGTGGTGAGCATGATGGCGAAGGTCGTCTTGCCGACGCCGGGGGGACCGTGGACCACGGCCCTGCTGAGGGTGCCGCCGACCAGCAGTCCAGCCACGTCCTTTGCGTACTTCTCCGAGGGCCAGACGGGGTGTCCGTCGGCTGGACTGGCCAGATAGCCGGAACCTGCGGCATCCCGCAACCGGATGGGCATCAGCTCCGGGCCGTCCAGCCCGCGGGCCCTGCGCTCCTTCCGCCAGAAGTCGTCGATGTCCGTGCGCAGATCGGGCAGGATCCCCTCCACGCTGGGGCCGGGGCCACGTACGGGGAAGAGCTGGAAGCCGCTGAGCAGCAGGACGAGGCCACAGACAAGGGAGGACAGTTGGTCCGACTTGTCCAGGCCATAGGTGAGGCTGTAGAGCAGCAGGCCGGCACCCGACAACGTGACGGCCCACTTGAGGCGGTTCTTCCATCGCTTGGCCCTGGTGGAGCGAGTGAACATTCGCATGCGGTGCCTTTCCGTCCTCCCCGGGAGTGCCGTTCACCGGCGAGGCTGATGCGTCTGCGGTCATGCGGCTGTTGGCCGTGGTTCGCGACCGCAGGATGGGGATTTTCCGGACCCCCTTCGAACAGGCGTCACGAAGACCGACGGTCGACCCGTTCGGCATGTTCCGTCCCTTACGGCGCTCTCGAGGCGTTGAGGGGGCGCACAGATGCATCCATCGGGACGGGGGCGTGCGCCGAGCGCCATTCGCCGAGTCGGCGTCAGCGCGGGCGCGCGGCACCTGCTTCGGCGCTGAACTGGGAGAACGAAACGGTTCCGTGGACAGGCGGGTCGGATCACCATGGGTCGGCAGCGACGTCCGTGACGATGACGCGGTCGCTGTCCGGCTGACGGTGGGCTGTCGCCGCCGGGGTGGGGGCCCACGCGAAGCCGCAGAAAGCACTCGCCGCGGCCGTACGTGTTGGGCTGCCCTGGGCTGTGTCGAGGTGCGCAGCCGTCAGTGGGTCCTGGCCGCCGCCATGCGCTCGGTATCGATCGACGACATGCGCACGGGCCGTGAACGCTCGCCGTACGACCACTGCCGCCTCGGCTCCATCACCGAGACCGTCGTCGACACCGTCGTGCTCCAGCTCGAGGCCGAGGGCGGCTCAGTCTCGATGACACCGTCGAGAAAAGGCTGCCGAGCGCGGTGCACGGCAACGGACATGGCGGCGGCCATGTCACGCTGCGACAGGGCGGCTCTGCACGTTGCGCACTTCGCCCGGCGCTCTCACCCGGAAGACTTGAGCGGGGTGGCGGCATTGACGCCGGGCAGGCGGCGCCATGCGCTGACACGGGCGCGTTCCAGCAGCGTCGGGTCCTCGCCCACGACCACGGGATGCCCGACCTGGCTCAGCAGGTCCAGGTCGGAGGCATGGTCTCCGTACGCGTGACAGTCCCCGGCAAGCAGCCCCCGATCACGCAGCACCGCCGTCACCGCCGCGGCCTTGCCCGCCCCGATCCGCACCTCGCGTACCTCTCCGGTGTAGCGACCGCCGGCGGTTTCCGGGACCGTGCCGAGCGCTACGTCCGCGTCGACGTACGCGGCGACCGGGTCCAGGCAGGCGGAAAAGGACCCGGAGACCAGCACGATCAGGTCCCCGCCCGCGCGGTGCCGGCGCAGCGCCCGCAGCACCGGCTCGTGGAACAGGCCGCCGGCGCGCAGCCCGTCGTCGAACCACCGCTGCCCGGCCGCCGCCACCTCTGCCACCCGGTGGCCCGCGAACAACCGGTAGTACGCGCGGTTGGACGCCGCCCGGCCGCCCGGCCCGGCGGCGGTGGCCCTCAGGGCGGACACCGCTTCCTCCGCCGCCAGGTCGGGGTGGCCGAGCCATCCGTAGTAGGAGCGCAGGAACGACAGCATGCTCTTGCGCGTAATCAGCGTTTCGTCGACGTCGAAGAAGGCCGCGCGGCCCCCCGGTCCCGCGGCACCCGTTTTCCGGTCCGACCGTTCGGCTGTCACCGGATTTGTCCCCTCCGTGTGATGTGTGCGCGTACGTCAGTAGCGCGAGCCGACTGCTTCCGGTACGCCGTCCAGCTCGGCCAGGTCTTCCTCGCCGAGCCGGAGGGCGGCTGCCTCGGCGTTCTCCCGCAGGTATCGGGAGTTCTTGGTGCCGGGGACGGGGATGACGTGCTCGCCCTGGGCGAGCGTCCAGGCCAGGGCAATCTGGGCCGGCGTGGCACCGTGCCGCCCGGCGACCGCGCGTACGACGTCGACGATGCGGCCGTTGGCCGTCAGCGCCTCGTCCTGGAAGCGCGGGCTTGAGGCCCGGAAGTCGCTCTGTTCGAACTGGTCGGGACTTGTGTATGCGCCGGTGAGGAAGCCCCTCCCGAGGGGCGCGAACGGAATGAAGGCGACATCGTTCCGCGCGCACCAGCCGACCATGTTCTCCGCCACGGGTAGCCCCTCCAGTTCGTCACCGGGTCGGCCCAGCGGTTCACGCGTCCACAGCGACAGCTCCGACTGCACGGCCGCGACCGGGTGTTGGCGGTGCGCCTCGGCGGCCTGCGCGATGCTCACCTCGGACAGGCCGAGCCGCCCGACCTTGCCCGCCTCGACGAGTCCGGCCATTGCGCCCCAGGTCTCGGCGAGCGGCACATCGGGATCGACGCGGTGCAGATACAGCAGGTCGACCACGTCGGTGTCCAGACGGCGCAGGCTTGCCTCGGCCGCCGCCCGTACGCGCTCGGGCCGGCCGTCCCGGTGCATGGCCCGGGTGGCCAGATCGTCCACCACGAGCCCGCACTTGGTGGCGAGCACCACCTCGTCGCGGCGCCCGGCGAGGCCCTTGCCGAGCAGCCGCTCGTTATGGCCGTCGCCGTAGACGTCCGAGGTGTCGAAGAACGTGACACCGAGGTCGACGGCTTCGGCGATGATCTGTACGGACGATTCGTCGTTCCGCTGCCCCTCGGCGTAGCCCCAACTCATGCCCATGCAGCCGAGGCCCAGGGCACTGACGAGGGGGCCGGAGGCGCCGAGCCTGCGCTGTTCCATGCTTTTCCTCACTCCTTCTCCGGTCGGTCCCGGTAGGCATCCGGGATGCGGCCCGGTCAGCCGGTCTCAGACCTTCCGGCCTCGGCCTCGGCCTCGGCCGCGTCCGACGCGCCGACGCGGGCGAGGGTCCGGCGCAGCCGTACGGGGTCCAGGTGCGGCTCGATGGCGGCGATGTGTCCGTCGGGCCGTACCACGACCGCGCGCGGGGCCGGACCGAGGAGCCTCCTGAGGGCCGCCCATGCCGAGACGTCCCGCACCGGATGATCCGGGGCCAGTGCCGCGCGCAGTGTCTCGCAGCGCTCCTCCCACCGGACGCCCCGGGCGCCGCCCGCCCAGGCCAGGATGGTCAGGCGATCGTCGGCGATGGTGGGCCACGGGCTGTGGTCCACGTCCTCGTCGCCGTCGGGCACGAAAACGGGCAGCCGCTCGCCGACGCCCAGGGGGCGCAGCCGCCAGCTGATGTCGGCCTTGACGTTCTCCCTGTCCGAGGCGTAGTTGACGGTCAGTTGGCTCATCAATGGCGCCACCAGGCGCTGGAACGCACCGATGACGCCCGCCCCGCGCACGAGGGTGTCGCGCAGCGCGACCTTCGCGGGCTGCTGGACGAGGCCCCAGGATGTCTGCTTGGCGGTCACGAGGGAGACGCGTTCGGCGGAGTGGCGGCGCTCGGGATCGTAGGAGTCCAGGACCCGTGCATCGAGGGTGCCGTGCACCACACCGCCCAGTTTCCAACCGAGGTTGACGGCGTCCTGGATCCCGGTGTTCATACCTTGTGAACCGGCAGCACTGAAGATGTGCGCCGCGTCGCCGACGAGGAAGCAGCGGCCCGAGCGAAAGGAGGCAGCGGTCCGGCGACGCGCACGGAAGACCGTCGTCCACTTCAGCTCGCCCAGCTTCGCCGGGAAGGGCACGACGCGGTCCAGGTTCTCCTGGAACAGCTCGCGTGGCGGCTCGTCCTCGTCGTTCCACACCGGGACGCTGCACGCGACGCGGAACGTGCCGTCGCCGAAGGGGGCGAGCCCCATGGCGCCACCCGCGTTGTAGCAGTACACCATCTCGTCGGGCGGCAACGGGCCCTCCAGCGGACCGTCGCCGATGGCGAACAGCACATCGGCGCCCTGCCCCTGGAACTCGATGCCCAGCAGCCTGCGCACGGCGCTGTGCGATCCGTCGGCGCCGATCAGCCACGAGGCACGCACCCCCTCCGTGGTGCCGTCCGCGTGCCGCAACGTCGCCACCGGCAGATCGCCGGAGTTGTCGAGCCCCACCAAGGAGGTCTCCGACTCCACGTGGCCGCCGAGTTCGACGAGCCGTTTGCGGAGGACATCCTCGGTCTTCCACTGAGGGGTGCACAGCCCGAACGGGTACGGGGTGTCGTCAAGCCGGCTCATCTCGATGGCGCCGATGCGGCGGCTGCCGGAGTAGTAGGAGACGGCGTCGATGTGCTTGCCGGTACGGGAGAGTTCGTCCGCAACACCGATCCGGCGCACCAGCTCCAGGCTGCGCGGCCACATGATGACGGCGCGGGAGTGGACGGTCGTACTGGGCGCGGCGTCGACGATCCGCACCGGGATCTGCTGGCGCAGCAGGTCGCAGGCGACGATCATGCCGACGGGTCCTGCGCCGACGACCAGGACGGGCTCGGAGTCTGTCACGCGGTGCTGTCCGGGGCTCATCGCCCTCCCCTTCCACTGGGGTCCGCTGTGTCGATGTGAGTGGGGCGGGTACGGGGTCGCCGGGCAACCGCGCAGGACCAGGTGAATCCGCCGCCGGCGCTGAGGACCACGGCCGTCTCGCCGGGAGCGAGTTCGTGCCCGGCCCCGGTGCCGGCCCCGTCTCCGGCCAGCAGGGCGAGGTTGGCTAGCATGTCGCCGGCTCCCAAGTGGCCGGTGTCGTGGCCGACATCCAGGGCGGGGGCGTCGGTGACCTGGGCGACGGCGGGTAGGTACGCGGCCTCCAGCGCCGTCCGGCCGAGCCGCGGCAGCAAGACCGCACGGAGACCGGACTCCAGGTCCACGCCCGCTTCGTGCAGGGCCTGCCGGATGACGGACGGGACGCGCTGCTGCACAGTCTTCGCGAAGTGCTCCTTGCCGTTGTCCTGCAGGAACGCCTTCTTGGTACGGCGAATGTCGATCATGTCGCTGTGCTCGCGTGGCGCCGGGCTGAAGGGATCCCTGCCGCGGTGCATGGTCTCCATGACGGGCGAGGCCGCAGTGACGAGGGAGAGCAGCTCCAGTGCGTGGCCACTCTTCGGCGGGGCGGAGTGCAGCACGGCGGCGGTCCCGGCGTCGCCGTACCAGAGGCCGTAGTCGCCGCGCCAGCGGTCGAAGCCGGGCGCGCAGAAACGGTCGCCCGTGGTGACCACGGCCGTGCCGGTCGATGGGTCGGCCTGGAGCCGTGCTGCGGCCAACTCCAGTCCGCAGGCGCCGCCGTTGCACATCTGCTGCACCCCGACCGGCAGCGCGCCGAGTGCGCCGGTGCGGTGCGCGATGTAGTGCGCCGGCGACCAGAAGTCGTGGCCCTGGTGGTAGGTCCAGGCGTGCACGAGCAAGCCGACCTCCCCAGGATCCTCGCCCGTCGCCGCCAACGCGCGGTGTGCCGCGAGGACCGCCATGTCCGGCGGGGCGCACGCGTGCGAAACGGGCAGTTGCCGGTATCCGGTCACCGGCACGTCGTCTTGGGCGAGCCGCCCGGAAGACACGGCCTCCGTAGCTGTCTCGACGGTTTCGGGGAGCCAGGTGGCGACGGCGCCGACGTACAGCGGTCGGTGGAGTTTCACCGGTCTGTGTCCCGATGTGCGCCCGGTTCGGTCGGGGTGAGAGTGAACTCGGCCGTGGCGAGCGTCTCTTCTCGCTGCTCGAAGGTGACCCGCAGGCGCTGCCCCGCCCCCTCCGCACCGGAGTCCGCACCGGTGCCCGGCCGGTGGGCGGTCAAAAGGAGCGGACTGTCGAGTTCCGCGTAGGCGTGAAAGGAAGCGTCCAGGCCGGTCAGCGTCCACCACGTGCCCGGCCTGTGGCCCCATTCGCCCGCGGCGAGCAGGCTCAGTTGCCGACCTGCCTCCATGAGGACCATGCCGGGGATGTGGTCCAGCGGATGGTCGAAGAAACTGGGGTGTTCACCGGCGGGACGCAGTCGCGCGCTGACGCTGTCGCGGTCGACCACCGGGTCGAGCAGGATCACGTTCTCCTCCCGGGCCCGTCCGACGCGGAGCGGGGGGACGGGTGTTCCGTCCCGGTGGTGCCGGAAGGCGTCCGAGGTGGGCGGCGTGCTGCCGCGGCGCCGGCTGCGCATGGCCGCGTAGGTGCCGCCGGGCAGATAGGCCACGCGCAGCCGAACCTCCCCGCTGTGTCTGCCGGCGACGTACAGGCCCATGACGTACGTCGTCGCCAGCAGCGAGTCCTCCCGCCACCGCGAGTCATGCGTGGTGACGTCCATCGTGACCTCGACGGGACCGGATCCGGGCCTCGGCCATATGCCGCCGGGGGACGCGCGGTCGCCCGAAGCGTCACCGGACAGCTCCATCGACCAGGACTGGAGGACGAACACCGTGTCGCGTGGCGCCCCGAAGTGCGCGTGGACGGCGTGGGTCTCCGCCTGCCGGCAGCATTCGAGCAGCAGCAGCGGGTCGACGGGGCCGACGGCCCCGGGCGCGATGTGATCGGTCCAGTAGGCGTGCGACGGGGGGAGTTGGGCCGCTGCCACGAAATGTTCGCCCGTCACCTTCCTGCTGTCCGTCAGAAACAGCTCGGACAACGCCTCCCGGTGCACCAGATCTTTCGGGACGGTGCGCGAGAAATCGAGGCCGGAGAGCAGGTCTCGCACATCGGCCGACTCAGCGGCGACTGTCACTCCTTCTCCCTTCCCTTGAGGGTGTGAACGTGGTGTCTGGCTTGCGATGACGATGCTGACGGACGGCGCTGTTCTCCCGCTCACATTGCCCTCATTTTCGGCGTGAGCGACCCATTACCCACTCCTGTGCGCCTGATGAAAGGAACTCAAGTGAGGTCATGCACGATGAGATCTCGTAAGCCTCTGAAGTCCCGCAACACGGCCAGAGAAAGGAATCCCGATGAATTTTTCGGGGAGCGGCGCACAGCACACCGGGCCAGCCCCGGCGGGGAATCGCGGGAACGCCCGATGAGCCGCGCCGCAGTACTCGCCGGAGTGGGCGCTTGGTTACCGGAGACCGTTGTCACCAACGACGAGCTGGCCCGCCACCTGGACACCACCGACGCGTGGATACGCACGCGCACCGGGATACGGCGGCGTCGCGTCATCGGCCCGGGTGAGTCGACGGGCTCCCTCGCCGTGGAAGCGGGGCGGCGCGCGCTGAAGTCGGCCGGTACGGACGAAGCCGGGGTGGTCGTCGTCGCCACCAGCACACCGGACCGGCCGTGCCCGGCGACCGCACCCGAGGTGGCGAGCCGGCTCGGACTCACCGGGGTTTCCGCCTTCGACATCGCCGCTGTGTGCACCGGTTTCGTCTACGCCCTGGGCACGGCCGCCGCGCTCATCACATCCGACACCACGGACTCCGTACTGGTCATCGGCGCGGACGCCTTCAGCACCATCCTCGACCCCGAAGACCGCACCACACGCGCGGTGTTCGGGGACGGCGCGGGAGCGGTGCTGCTGCGCTCGGGGGAGCCCGGTGAACCGGGCGCGCTGGGCGGGCTGCACCTCGGCAGCGACGGGACCCGCAGCGAACTGATCGAGGTTCCCGCGGGCGGTTCACGTCAGCGTGCCTCGGGCGTACCCGCGGCCGAGGCCGGACCGTATTTCGCCATGCGGGGGAAGGCCGTCTTCTCCGAGGCCGTACGGAAGATGGCCGATGCCGTCGAAGCGACCGCCCACAGTCTCGGCTGGGCGCCCGGCGACATCGACCGATTCGTCCTGCACCAGGCCAACGCCCGCATTCTGGCGGCCGTCGCGGACCGCATGGGGATGCCCGCTGAGCGTTTCGTCTCGAACATCGAGGACGTCGGCAACACAGTCGCCGCGTCCATTCCGCTCGCTCTGGCGGACGGCGTCGCCGACGGCGCGCTACGCGCCGGACAGCACACCGTGCTGGCCGGTTTCGGCGGAGGCCTGACCTGGGGCGCCGTCGGTCTCGTCTGGCCGGACGTCACCCCCGTCTGAGCCGGTCGTCACGGCCGTCTGAGCCGGTCGTCAGGGCCAATGGAACACCGGACAACACTCATACGTGACCACGTGACCACGTCACAGCGTGACCACGTCACAACGTCACAACGTCACCACGTGGCCGAGTCACCCGAGTCACCACCTCGTGATCAATTCACCCCCCAACTCGAGGAGTATCCATGCAGGTCATCGAGGAACGCGTCGCCGAAATTCTTTCCGGCCAGTTCAAGGTGAAGAAGGACGTCATCACTCCGGACGTCACCTTCCGTAAACTCTCCTTCGACTCTCTCGTGCTCATCGAGCTGAGCCTCGTCCTGGAAAAGGAGTTCCAGGTGGCCCTGGAGGAAGGCGATCTCACAGACAGGCTCACCATACGCGACGTCGCCGATCTGCTCTCCGACAAGGGGGCAGTGGTCTGATGCCGGCTGGAATTGCTGTCACCGGCCTCGGGCTTGTGACCCCGGCCGGAATCGGTGTGGCGGAGAACTGGGAGCGCCTGCTGTCGGGCCGTTCCTGCGCCACCCACGACGAGGCCCTGCGCGGACTGCCGGTGGACTTCTCGGCACGCGTCCCGGATTTCGACACGGAGGCGCTCCTGGGCGGATTCTCCTCCTGGCAGCACGAGCGGTTCGTGCAGCTGGCGCTCGCCGCCTCCCGAATGGCGGTCGAGGACGCGGGATGGGGCACCGGCACCTGGGACGGCACCCGCGTGGGCGTCGTGCTCGGCAACTCGCTGGGCGGCGCCGCGACACTCGAGGAGCAGTACGACGTCCTCCGCGAGGCGGGACCCGCCCGCGTCTCCCCGCTGACGATCACGAAGTACATGCCGAACATGCTTGCCGGCTACATCGCGATCGACTGCCACGCCACCG
The DNA here is from genome assembly GCF_040681345.1 of Streptomyces sp. NPDC051776. Lineage (NCBI taxonomy): Bacteria > Bacillati > Actinomycetota > Actinomycetes > Kitasatosporales > Streptomycetaceae > Streptomyces > Streptomyces sp. NPDC051776. The sequence goes on from NZ_JBFAYQ010000044.1 coordinate 29,446, forward strand.
GGCCCAGCCTGGTCGTCGGCACGGCCTGCGCGTCTGGTGCGACGGCCGTCGGCGTGGCCCGTGACCTGCTGCGCTCCGGCGCGTGCGACATCGTGCTGGCCGGAGCGAGCGAGTCCGCGCTCACGCCGACGGTGATGGCCGGACTGACGAAGATGGGTGCGCTGTCCCGGCACCGCGAGGCGCCCGAGTACGCCGGACGTCCCTTCGACGCGGAGCGGGACGGCTTCGTGGCGGCCGAGGGCGCCGCCGTACTCGTCCTCGAACGCGCCGAGGACGCGCAGGCGCGCGGCGCCACGGTCCGCGCTCTCGTCCAGGGATTCGGGGCAGCCTCGGACGCCCACCACGCCACCGCCCCCGAACCCGAAGGCCGGGGCATCGAGCAGGCGTTGCGGCTCGCGCTGGATGACGCCGACGTCTCTCCCGGGGACGTCGACCACGTCAACGCGCACGGCACTTCCACCCCCATGAACGACGTGATCGAGGGCCGCATGATCGGCCGAGTCCTGGGCCCGCGCCCGGCCGTCACTTCTACGAAGGGCGTGACCGGCCACGCCTTGGCCGCCGCCGGTGCCCTGGAGGCCGCGTACACGGTGCTGGCCGTGCAGCACGGCACCGTACCGCCCACGGCGAACCTCAAGAACCAGGACCCGGAGATCGAGCTGGACGTGGTCTGCGGCGAGCCGCGCCGTACCCGCATCGAGGCGGCCGTCAGCACCTCACTCGGCTTCGGCGGCCACAACGCAGCGCTCGTCCTCACCCCCGCGTGACCGCGAAGCACGCCCGACAGACATGGGAGGGAACCACGATGAACCGCTCGGTCTTCGTCACCGGCGGCAACAGGGGGATCGGGGCCGCCGTCGCCGCCGCGTTCACGGCCACCGGTGACAAGGTCGCTGCCAGCCATCGCTCGGGTGGTCCGCCGAAGGGGGTGCTGGGGGTACGAGCGGACGTGACGGCGTCGGGCGAGGTGGAGAAGGCCCTGCGCGAGGCGGAGAAGGCGCACGGGCCGGTGGAGGTGGTGGTGGCCAACGCCGGCATCACCGGGGACCGGCCCGCACTCCGTATGTCGGACGAGCAGTTCGAGGAGGTGCTCCGCACCAACCTCACGGGCGCCTTCGCTACCGCACGTGCCGCGCTGCGGAGCATGCTCCCGGCCCGACGCGGCCGCATCGTCCTGCTCTCCTCGGCGCTTGGCTTCCTCGGCTCGCCTGGGCAGGCCAACTACGCGGCCTCCAAGGCCGGTCTGGTCGGCATGGCCCGCTCGTTGGTGTGGGAACTGGGTGATCGCGGCGTCACGGTGAACGTGGTGGCCCCCGGCATCATCGAGACGGACATGACGGAGCTGCTGTCCGAGAAGCGCATGGCCGAGCTGATGCGGATGACGCCGCTCGGCCGCCCGGGCAGGGTCGACGAGGTCGTGGCCGCCGTCCGCTTCCTGGCGAGCGAGGAGGCCGGCTACATCACCGGTGCCGTGCTGCCGGTCGGCGGAGGCATCGGCATGGGGCTTTGACGTCCCCGAACTACCGGGCACCTGAAGCACGTGGCCACTGACAGGCGGAAGAGAGGAACCACAGCGTGTCTGCGAGCGCGGCCGCCGGCGGCTGGACGGATCTGCTGCGGCCGGCCGGCCCAGCGGCGCCGGCCGCCCGCGTACTCGTCTTTCCGCACGCGGGCGCCGGTCCGCTGCGTTATCGCGCGCCGCTGTCGCGGCTGTCCGACGATGTGGAGCTGGTCGGCGTCACCCTGCCGGGGCGAGGACGACGAGTCGTCGAGCCGCTGTCGACATGCGCGGCCGAAGCGGCCGAAGGCGTGTTGCGGGAGCTGCGCCGTCTACCGCCGGCACCGACCGTTCTCTATGGGCACAGCATGGGCGGGCTGCTCGCCGTCGCCGTCGCCGACCTGGCCGGGGACGACCCCGCCGCTGTCAACTGCGGTGCCGTGGTGGTGAGCTGCGCGCCGCCCGGGGCGCGTACGCCTTTGCCGCTGGAAGACATCCTCGCCATGCACGGTCTGCCGAGGGGGGCGCTCCGCGAATGCGAAGGGCGCAGCGATCGCGGTGACAGTGGCGACGCCACCGGATTCGACTGGGACGCACGAGTGCTGGCTCATGACCTGTCTCTGTCCTTGCAGGCGTTGACGGCGGTGCGCGGAGCGCGCCTCACAGTGCCGCTGACGGCTCTCGCCGGCCACGACGATCAGCTGGTACCCGCTGAGGACGTGCCGCGGTGGGCGGCCTTCACCCAAGCTGCCTACCGTCAACGTCTGGTGGCGGGCGGGCACTTCTTCCCCTTCGCCCCCTCCGGTACGGACGTACTGCTGGCCGAGCTCGATGCCGCCCTGCACGCGGCCGTCACGTCCGGATGCCGCCCTGCGGCACCGCGGGTGTGAGTGAATCGTCCGAGACCAGGATCGCCTTCTGCAACTCCCGCAGCCGCGCGGAGGGTTCGAGGCCGATTCCTTCGGCGAGTGCGCTGCGCAGTGCCTGGTAGACCGAGAGGGCGTCGTTCCGCCGCCCCGTACGGTTGAGGGCGATCATCAGGCACTCGTGGAACATCTCGTCGTAGGGGTGCAGCGCCGCCAGTGCGCGCAGCTCACCGACCACTTCGTACCTGTGCAATCGCAGGTCGAGGGAGATCCGCCTGCGCAGCATCGCCTTGCGGCTCTCTTCCAGGCGCATCACGTGGGACTGGAGGATCGGCCCGGTCGGTAGGTCGGCCAATGGCTCGTCACGCCACAGGTCGAGCGCGCACCGGACCAGCGCCGACGCCTCCGCGAGGTCGCCCGCTGCCTCTGCCGCGTCCGCCTCGGCCGCCAGTGCGTGGTAGCGGCGGACATCGAACTGATCGTCCTGGGCAGCCAGTCGGTAGCCCGTCTGTTCCGTGACGAGGATCCGCTTGGCGGTGGCGCTGCCGGTGTCGCCGGGCAGTGTCTTCCCCAGCTGTTTGCGGATCTGCATGACGTAGTTCTGCAAGCTGGTGGTCGCGCTCCTGGGGGCCCGCGGGCCCCACACCTCGCGCTCCATGGCGTCGGTCTGCACGACCCGCCCCGGGTTGAGGACCAGCAGGGCAAGCACCTTTCTGGCCTTGGGCGCTGCCGGCACCACGGATTCACCGTTCATGGTGACACGCAGCGAACCCAGCACGTTGGCGATCATCAGTCCTCCTCCTCAACGCTCCGCGATCCGCGGCCCGTTGTCTGCCGGACATGACTCTCGAGATACGTATAGTCAAGTGCATCCTTGAATGCAAGTCCACAATTGCCTCTGAGTCTCCATATCGGAACCTCCCCTTAAGTGAACAAAAGGGACAGAATGTCATTGTTGATGGGTGCTCAGACCTGCAATCAGCCAGAACATAAGTGCACTTGAGGCAAAGTTTACTCACTGTGCCAATCTTGAACTCGAGTGATTGGCAGCATGGGGAGCGACATGTCCACGTCGTGAAGAGGGACTCGATGCAGTACGGACAACAAGAAGCCCGGAGCGGCCTCGCGGTCATCGGCATGGGGTGCAGGTTCCCCAACGCACCGGGGGTGGAAGGGTTCTGGGACCTGCTGGTGGGGAACGAGGAAGCCGTCACAGAAGTCCCCGCAGACCGTTTCGACATCGACCGGGTTTACGACCCCCTGCCCGGCGCACCGGGCAGGACCGCCTCCCGGCACGGCGGCTTCCTGGACGATGCGTTCGGCTTCGATGCCGCCTTCTTCGGGATCGCGCCGGTCGACGCCGAAAGCATGGATCCGCAGCAGCGCGTGCTGCTGCACGTGGTCTGGGAGGCGCTGGAGGACGCGGGGTTGACACCGGACCACCTGGCCGGGAGCCGGACGGGCGTCTTCGTCGGGCAGGCGACGTCCGAGTACGCCGAGCAGGCCGGGGCCGAGCAGGTCCAGCCCGGCGGAGCGGGGCAAGGACCGGGAGGAACGCCGGGGCAGGCGCTGCGGGACGCCGTCGGACAGCGCATCAGGGCCGCCACCGCGGGGCGCGTCTCGTACGCGCTCGATCTGCGCGGTCCCAGCTTGGTCATCGACACGGCCTGCTCGTCCTCACTGGTTGCCGTGCACGCGGCGCGGCAGAGCCTGCTCACAGGGGAGAGCGACCTGGCCATTGCCGCCGGCGTCAACCTCCTCCTCTCCCCGCGCGACGCGGTCGCCTACTCCGAGGGCGGCATGCTGTCCCCCGCCGGACGCTGCCGCTTCGGCGAGGCCGCCGCCGACGGCTTCGTCCGCAGCGAGGGCGTCGGCACCGTCGTCCTCAAGCGGCTGGACGACGCGCTGCGGGACGGCGACCCCGTGCAGGCCGTGGTGCTCGGCAGCGCCGTCACCAACGACGGCCGCGCGAGCGGCCTGATGCTGCAGCCGTCCGTGGACGGCCAGGCAGCCATGGTGCGCGAGGCCTGCCGGAGTGCGGGAATCCGCCCGGACCAGCTCGACTACGTCGAGGCGCACGGCACCGGCACTCCCGTCGGTGACGAGGTCGAGCTACGCGCCCTGGCCGAGTCCGCAGGGGACGGTCGCGACCCCGAACGGCCGCTGCTGACCGGCTCGGTGAAGACCAACATCGGTCACGCCGAAGCAGCCGCCGGCATCGCCGGACTGATGAAGGCGGTGCTGACCCTCCGCCGGGGCGTCATACCGGCCTCGCTCCACCTGGAGTGCCCGCATCCGGTGCTGGCCGAGGAGGGACTCCCCATCGAGATCGTCACCGAGAACCGTCCGTTGGCGAGAGCGGCCGGGGACGCGCTCGTGGGCGTCAGCTCCTTCGGCCTGTCCGGCACGAACGCTCACGCGATCATCGGTGAGTACGTCGCGCCGTCCACGGCTCAGCACACGCAGGCATGGTCGCACACGACCCCTCACATACCGGCCGCGGGGAGGGCCGCCGGTCCACAGCTGCTGGTGCTGAGCGCTCGCTCGTCCGCCGCCCTGCGCCGGTTGGCCGGCCGGTACTCGGATCACCTGGGTCCGAGCGGGCGGGGACGTGTCAATTCACTCGAGGACATCTGTGCGACCGTCGCCACCCGACGGGCCGCCCACCCCCACCGGCTGTGGGTCGTCGGTGACTCACACGACGACGTGGCGCACAAGTTACGTGCTCTGGCCGAGGGTGAGGTCATCTCCGACGGTGGTGTCGACGACGCCGGTTACGGCCCGGGTGGCTACGCAGCCGAGAAGCCCACCGCCTTCGTGTTCGCGGGACAGGGCTCGCAGTGGGCGGGTATGGCCCAGGACCTGCTCGCTGTCTCCCCGGCCTTCCGCGGCGAACTCGACCGCTGCGACCAAGCGATCCGCGCCGAGCTCGGCTGGTCGGTACTCGAACTGCTGGCGGACCCCCCTGAGGACCTCCCCACCGGCGTGGCCACGGTGCAACCCGCCCTGTGGGCCGTGCAGGTGTCGCTGGCCGCCGCGTGGAGGGAGTTGGGCGTACGACCGCGGCTGTGCATCGGGCACAGCATGGGTGAGGCGGCAGCCGCGTACGTTTCGGGCGCCCTGACACTGCCGGACGCGGCCCGCGTCATCTGCCGCCGCAGCGAACTGATGGAACGCGCCGCCGGGCGCGGGGCGATGCTCGCGGTCGAACTCTCGGCCGAGCAGGCGCAGGAGACCGTCGCACGCCACGACGGTGCCGTCTGCGTGGCCGCCGAGAACGCGCCGACCTCCTGTGTGCTCGCCGGGGACTCCGCTGCGCTGGACCGGATCGCGGTGGAGCTGGAGGGGCTCGGCGTGCTCAGCCGCAGGGTCCGCGTCGACGTCGCATCGCATTCCCCCCACATGGAACCGCTCCGCAACGAACTCTCCGAACAGCTGCCCACCCTCGCACCGACCGAGACGACTGCCGGCACGAGCATGCTCTCGACCGTACGCGCCACCACCGTACGGGGCCCCGAACTCAACGGCGCCTACTGGGGGGAGAACCTGCGCCGCACCGTTCGCTTCGCACCCGCGCTGCGTGCTGCGGCCCAGCATGGCGACAGCGTGTTCGTCGAGGTCGGTCCACACCCACTGCTCCTCACGGCGATCGAGGACACGCTCGCCGAGGCCGGACTCGACGGCACCGCGGTGGGCACCATGCGGCGGGACGAGGACGCCCGGATGGGGATGCTGCGTGCGACTGGCCGGATCTTCGCCGCGGGTGGCGCGGTCGACTGGAGGCGGTGGTACGGCGACAGGCACCGCGGTGTGCCGCTGCCTGCCTATCCGTGGGAGGCGGTGCGCTACCGCCGTGCGGGCGCGGGTGCCGGCACGGCAACAGGCGGTCATGCGGGTGTCGACTCGGGCGGGATCGAACGGCAGGTGCGGCCGGTCGACACCAGCGCCTGGCGTACGGACGCCTGGGCGGAGGGCGTCTGCGTGCGGGACGTGACTCCCGTACCGCCGGTCGTCCACTGCGTCACGCTGCTGGAGGCGGCGCGGGAGGTCGTGCGCGAGGGGCGGGCCGGGAAGGACGGGCCCCTGGCGCTGGAGGACGTACGGCTGGAGGCCGGCGAGCCGCTGACGCCGGACATGCTCGGCAGTGCGGACGTGCGGGTGACCTTCGAAGGCGACGCGGCCGCGGTCGAGTTCCGCGCCGACGAGGAGAACGAGTGGCGGCGGTGCGTCACCGCACGCCCGCACCATCTCCCGTCCGAGGGGCCGGAGGAGGAGCCGCAGAAACTGCTGCGGACGTTGGACTTCGCTCTGGAACGATGCCGGGAGTATGTGTCGGAGGACCGTTTCCATGCGCGGGCCGCCGCGCGCGGCGTCGTCGTCGGGGAGCCGTTCCGTGCGGTGGAGCAGTTATGGCGCGGCGACGGCGTGGCGGTGGCCCGCATGCGGCTGCCGAAGGTACCGGGGCCGGCGGCCTGGGAGGCGGCGCTGCTGCCGTTGCTGGCCACTGACGACGAGCTCGGTGTGCCCGGGTCCTTCGCGTCCGTGCAGCTGTTCACGGAACTCCCGGATGCCTTCTGGACGCTGTGCCGGGTCAATCGGGCGGAAGCGGATGGCCTGCGGCGTGCCGACGTCCTGCTCATGACGCAACTGGGGCGCGCGGTCGCCCGCTTCGACGGGATACGACTGCAACGGGCGGCGCAGACGGCACGCAGCACTCGGTACGCCGGTCCGCATGCAGGCGCCTCCACGACTCCGGCCGACCAACGCTGCCCGCGGAGGGATCTGGTGGCGGCCGCAGCCGCCACCCTGGGCATGCCGGCGCGCGACCTGGATCCGCGCAAGCCCCTCCGCGACCTGGGGCTCGACTCGCTGATGGCGTCCCGGCTGCGACAACGGCTGCGCCGCGAGCACGGCATCGAGATCACGGCGGGGCAGCTGCTGAGCGGCGAGAGCGTAGAAACCCTCACCCGGAGCCTGGTTGCGGGGACACCGGCATGAACGACACGGCGCCGCAGGGCAGTTCGATCCCACGAGCCGCCCGCTTCCGAGTGAGTGTAGAGCGAGAACTGGGACACATTCTTGGACTGTGGTATAAGGAAACGGGGGCAGGCCAGGAGATTACCTCACCCGAAGGAGCCCGCTCTGCTTGGTGGTCAGCTTCGACCACAGTCGACTGGAGGCGGAGAGAGATCATGGAGTCACATGCACCCGCAGTGCCGCCCGTGGGCCGCCGGGAACGCAACAAGCAGCGCGTCAAGGAAAGGCTCTACACGGCGGCGCTGGAACTCTTCCGCGAGAGGGGTTACGACCAGACCTCCATCGATGACATCGCCGAACGCGCCGACGTGGCCCGTGGCACCTTCTTCAACTACTTCCCGCGGAAGGAAGACCTCATCGGCTCCTGGAGCGAGCGACGGCGGGCCAAACTCATCACGCAGCTGGCCGAGACCAAGTCGTACGGTTCCGGCGCCATAACCCAGCTGAGACAGTGCATGTTCGCGCTGGGGCGAATCAACGAGCAGGAGCGCGAGCTCACCGTCGCCATGCTGACCGCGTGGGTGAAAGCCGGGCGTCCGATCCAAGAAGAGCCGTACATGGCGGACATCTTCGCGGGCATCATCAGGGCCGGATGCCAGAGCGGCGAACTGGCCGACGGACTGTCACCGGACCTCATGGGTGGCATGCTGCGTGACCTGTATCTCGGCTCGCTCTACCGCTGGTCCCGGAAGGGACCGGAGCAGGAGCCCGGCGCACTGAGCGCTGAACTCCTCACGATCATCGACCACTTGCTCGCCGGTGTCGGGAAGCAGCCGGTCCGGAGCTGAACCACGGAGCCCGCCGTGTGCCCCGCGGCGGGCTCCACGCAACCGGTTCACGCCGCTACGTCCGAGGCCCGCCCTCAGGCCCCGCGCAGCTCCTGGGGGAGGCGCCGCATGGCCGGGTCGAGGAGGTGCAGGGGCGTGTGGTCGGCGTCCGCCGGGTTGAGGTCCGTCGCGGGCGGCACCAGCGCGTCGATCCGGTCCAGGGCATCGTCCCCCAGCCTCACCTCCGCGCCGGCGAGCAGGTCCTTCAACTGACCCACGGTGCGCGGGCCGATGATGACCGAGGTGACGGCCGGGTGCGACAACACGAATGCCAGCGCCAGGTGCTGGAGCGGGTGGCCGCACTCGGCGGCCAGCGCGACCAGATCCTCGACAATGTCGAGCTTGCGCGCGTTGCCGGCGAAGGACTGGTCGAACTTGTGGTGGATCAAGTCCCTTCGGAACGAGCCCAACTCACCGATGCCGTCCGCCCCGCCCTTGCGGAAACGGCCGGTCAGCCAGCCACTGTTCAGCGGGCTCCACGTCAGGACACCGAGCCCGTGGCGGTGCGCTGCGGGCAGGACGGACCGCTCGACGCCCCGCATGAAAAGGGAGTACGGGGGTTGTTCGGTGTGGAAGGGCACGTGGTGGCGGCGTTCGGCCGTCCATCGGGCCTCGACGATCTGGTCGGCGGAGAAGTCCGATGACCCGATGGCCATGACCTTCCCCTCCCGTACCAGGTCACTGAGAACCGACAGCGTCTCGTCGATGTCGGTCGCCGGATCGGGCCTGTGCACCTGGTACAGGTCGAGGTAATCGGTACCGAGGCGGCGCAGGCTGCCCTCGACCGCCCGCCTGATCCAACGCCGTGAGTTTCCGCGGTGATTCGCGTCCCCGCCCATCGGGAAGTGCACCTTGGTCGCCAGGACCACGTCCTCGCGGCGGCCCTTGAGCGCCTTGCCGACGATCTCCTCGGTCTCGCCCGCGGCGTACATGTCGGCCGTGTCGATGAAGTTGATCCCGGCGTCGAGCGCGGTGTGCACGAGCCGTACGCAATCCGCGTGGTCGGTGTTGCCCCACGAGCCGAGCATCATCGTGCCGAGACAGAACCTGCTCACGGAAATTCCGGTGCGCCCCAGAGTCGTCCTGCGCATAGAAGTCCTCGTACTCCGATCGGTTCGGGAGATCCGGAAGAAGTTGCGCCGAGTCTGACACGCCATGACACCCCTGCGTGCACTCGCATGAGCGGCACGTGAGCGAGGTGTGAGCAGCGTCGTTCAGCATGGCATGTGGAAGGAAGGCGCTCGAGGGCTCGACTCGTGCTCGGTCCGACTCGACCGAAGCCGGAGCCGAATCCGGGCGCCGCGAAGCTCCTAGTCGTTTGGGAATCTCATGCAACGCGCAGGGACGCTGCTGCTGTCGCTCGTGGCGGTCTTTCTCGTCCCCTTCACCCTGACAGGCGCCTCTGTCGCGCTGACCGACATCGAGAGCCAGTTGCACGCGAGCCTCGCCGCCACGCAGTGGGTGGTGAACGCCTACAGCGCCACCTTCGCCGGCTTCATGCTGGTCAGCGGTGCTCTGGCGGACCGCTTGGGGCGGCGCCGGGTCTTCGCGTCCGGGGTGGCCCTCTTCGCGCTGTGCGCGGTGATCAGCTCGTTGGCCCAGAACATCGCGGTGCTGGACGTGGCCCGGCTCGTCTCGGGGATCGGGGCCGCCGCGACCACGACGGGCGCGAGCGCGGTGCTCGCCGAAACCTTCACCGGGCCCGCTCGCGCCAGGGCGTTCGGCCTGTTCGGTACCACGATCGGCGCCGGGTTGGCCGTCGGGCCCACGCTGACAGGCCTGTTGGTCCACAACTGGGGATGGCGGGCCGCCTTCGCCCTGCCCGGCGTCATCGGCCTGCTGTGCCTGCTGTTCGTTCGTACGCTGCCGGCTTCCCGCCCCGAAACCGGAGGCGGCCGCCTCGACCGGGCCGGCGGCACCCTCTTCACGCTGGCGCTGCTGACACTGATCTTCGGGCTCGTCGAGGGCCCGGATAGGGGGTGGGGCAGTCCCGCGGTGGCGGGGGCGCTGGCGGCTTCGGTGGCGCTGTTCGCGGGGTTCGTGGCTGTCGAGCGGCGCGTCGGCGAACCGCTGCTGGACCTACGGCTCTTCGGCACAGGTCGCTTTCTGGGCCTGTGCCTCGCCGTGGTCGCGGTCGTCGGGCTCTTCGGCCCGCTGCTGACGTATCTGCCGGCGTACTTCGCCGCAATCGCCGGCATGGGCGCCGGTGAGGCCGGACTGTCCATGATCGCCCTCACCGGTCCCGTACTGGTCGTGCCGCTCGTGTGCGGAGCGCTGGTGCGCTGGATTCCCGGGCCCGTTCAGGTGGTGGCCTCCCTCGTGCTGGTGTCCGCCGGCGCCGTCTGGCTGGCGACCGGGGCGTCGCTGTTCCCGGCGCTGGTGGTGACGGGCGTCGGCGTGGCCGTCGCGCAGGGGCTGCTGGACGGGCTGGCAGTCGACGCAGTGCCCGCCGAGCACGCGGGCGCCGCCGCGGGGGCCTTCAACACCGCCAAGCTGACCGCGGAAACCCTCGGCATCGCCGTCGTGGGCGCCGTCCTCGCCGCCCGTACGGGAGGCCGGCTGTCCGGGCCGCGCTTCCCCGAGGCTCTGCACCTCACGCTGTGGTGCTTTGCCGGGTTGAGCTTGGTGGCCGCCGCCGTCAGCGCCGTGCTGTTGCGTTCGCGCCCCGCGTCGCCGGCGGCACCGGCGACACAGCCGGCACCCGCGTCGGCCGACGAACGCGAGCGAGCGGCTGCCGGCTGAACCGCCTTACCGGCCAACGCTTTGTCTGCTCCACACTTTCCCCTTTCCTTTGTTCACCCGATGAGGAGTGACATTCTGTGCGCGCTGTGACGATCTCCCGCTTCGGTGACGCCGAGGTACTGGATTACGCCGAGGTCGAGCCCCCGACGCCGGGACCCGGTCAGGTCGCCATCGACGTGACCCACGCGGGCGTGAACTACGCCGAGATCCTCTTCCGCCAGGGTGCAGTGGACGTTCCACTGCCCTACGTGCCGGGCATCGAGGCCGCCGGACACGTCCGCGCGCTCGGTGACGGCGTCAAGGACCTGCGGGTCGGGCAGCCGGTGACGGCGCTGACCATGACCATGGGCGGCGGCTACGGCGAGGTGGCAGTCACCGACGCCCACCTGGTCGCCCCGCTGCCGGACGACGCGGACCTCGCCCTGATGGCCGCCGTACCGTCCAACAGCACAACGGCATGGCTGGTACTCCGCGAGGTGGCGCGACTGCGCAAGGACGAGCGGGTGCTCGTGCACGCCGCAGCAGGCGGCGCGGGCAGCCAACTCGGCCAGGTGGCCAAGCTGCTGGGCGCCGGCCAGGTAGTGGGCACGGTGGGTTCACCGGAGAAGCTGGAGAAAGCCGCCGCCTTCGGCTACGACAACGTCGTACTCCGCAGTGAACTGCTGGCCTTTTCAGAAGAGTTGACCGAAGGATGCGGCTTCGACGTGGCCGTCGACCCGGTCGGCGGCACGGCCCGCCGGGAGAGCTTCGACACGCTGGCGCAGGGCGGGCGTCTGATCGCCATGGGCAACGCCTCCGGCGCCGACACCGTTCACTTCGACGCGAACGAGCTGTGGTTCAGCGGCAAGGGCGTGCTCGGCTTCAACCTCGGCGCGTTGAGCGGCGAGCGCCCCTCAGCCGTGACGCCGGTGCTGCGGCGCGTAGTCGACGCCGTGCTGGACGGTGGGCTGCGTGTGGAGGTGGGTGAGGTGCTGCCGCTGAGCGACGCGGCGCAGGCTCACCGCCGCATCGAGAGCGGCCGCAGCACGGGCAAGCTGGTGCTGGCGATGCCGTAACGGCCTGGCTGCAGGACGGGCCGGCGCGGGGCCGGGCGGACCGAGGGGGACGGCTTGCCAGAACCGCCTGAGGCTTGCGGGATCGCAGGCAGCTCGGTGCGGCGGTTGTCGGTGGCCGACCCGGGAAGGACGTGCCACAGCCGAGGCGTGCATCCTCGACGCCCCTCGAGCCCGACCACAACTACATATGGGCCCTGATCGCTTCGTGCCACAGCCTGCCCCTCCAGACGCCTCGGTCGTCCTCTTCCCCCGTGGCGGATGGCCGGGGCCTCTTCCGTCGGAAGAGCCGGCGCCACTCACGCTGATCGTCGCCCTCGTCCTCTAACGGTTCGGCCGCCGTACGGCAGCCGAGTGCGGGAGACGCGCGGGGCCCGCTGCCTCGCGCAGGAGGAGGCGCACGCGTGACGGTGGTGCGCCTGCCGAACGCCGGAGACGGTCGGTGAAGTGGCCGTGGCTGGAATAGCCAAGTGATGTGCCGAGGTCGGCGAGATTGTCGGCGCCCTCGGCGAGGGCCCGTAGGGCGGCGGCAACACGCAGACGTTCCCGATAGGCATGCATGGTCACTCCGTGCACCGCGCGGAAGGCTCTCGCCAGGTGGTACGGCGAACATCCGGCGGCTGCCGCGGCGGCGTCCAGCAGCCTGGGCATCGGCTCGGCGTAGTGTTCGGCCACGAAGGCGGCTGCGGTGTGGGCGGCCTTGTGCCGCGAGGGAGGCACCGGTGCGGTCCGGCGGTCGGCGGCCTGATCTGCGCAGGTGATGTTGCCCAGGTAAATCATCGCCAACTCGCGGATCGCATGGGGATCGTCGCCATGGCGCAAGGCCGAGGCGCGGAAGAGCAGCGTGTCCAGCAGATGGCGCGGGGGCATCACGAGGCGTCCCGTGCGTGCGAGCGGGTGTCCGGTGCGAACGATCTGCGCCCAGTACTCGGGATCCAGTCCAATGACCACGCACTCGTCGCCCCCGCCCACCGGGTGGCCGAAACGGTACGGCTCCCCGGGCTCGAGCAGTAGCGCGCAGCCCGGTTCCGCGACGTGCGTGCTGCCGGCCGTCACGCACGAGAACACTCCCCGCAGGGGGAACGCGACGCGGCGCAGGCCGTCGGTCTCCTCCGCACCCGGGGGAGAGACCGCCGCACTGCACCGCACGTCCGCAACCCGTACACCGTCTACGTCGGTCAGCGTCCTGACCGAGAGCGGCTCGGGCTGGAATCCGGTCACTCGTGCACGATACCGGCCGCAACCGGAGAACGGCCCTTCCCGAATGGTCCGCATACCCGCCGCAACCGGAGAACGGCCCTTCCCGAATGGTCCGCATACCCGCCGCAACCGGAGAACGGCCCTTCCCGAATGGCCGGCTGGATCCCTTGCCGCGGACATCATGCCGGCCGCTTCAGCTCCCACCGGAGGGCCGGCGGAACCGGCGGCACGCGCAGGATCCTGAAAGCGCCCCCGGCACAGGGCGGAGATCATCGTTCCGCAGCCGGTGAGGAAATCACTGGAGATCGGAGCGATCATGGAGTCCAGCGGCGCGGTCGAGCGCATCCTGGGGAACCCTTCCGAGTTCTTCAGAATTCAAGAGCAGCGCCTGCGTGCGATGGGTATCGACATCATGGGATATGCGCTGAGCCATCTTGCCTTCCGGACGGAGACGAACGAGGAGTACGTCAAGGTCCGGGGCGAATTGGAACGGTGTGCCGTATCGAATGTGGAGAATATCTGGAACGGCCGACGGATATCGAAAATCATCCTGTCCGAGCCCTTGCGTCCTGTGCCGGACGTCGAAGTCTCCATGATCGAGTTGATCCCCCCGACTCACCAGCGCACCTACAAAATGGGGCTCGAGCACCTCGGCGTGGTGATCGGCGAAGAGCTGGAGGCGTTCGCAGGCGCGCACCGAAAGAACATGACCGGCAGGCAGAACCAGGGGCCGTACTGCCGGCCGTACTACATCACCTTCCCCGACCACACCAACGTCAAGTTCTACGTGCATTCGCTGCATGACGTCTGCGTCCTCGAAGGCCGTACTTTCGACGGATTCCACCATGTCCCGGACTGACGCCGCACAGGGGACTCCACGTCCGGATACGGGCGGTCTGCTGGACCTGACGGAGCAGGTGGCTGTCGTCACGGGCGCCTCCCAGGGCATCGGCTCGGCCGTCGCCCGCCGACTCGCGGCAGCCGGCGCGTCAGTCGTCGTCCACTACCGGGGAAACCGCGGCGGCGCGCAGGCGACCGTGGCCTCTATCGAGGCGGCGGGCGGCAGGGCAATGGCCGTGCGGGCCGAGTTGTCGGATCCCAACGAGGTGCGCACCCTCATGATCAGCGCCACTGCCCGGTGGGGACTGCTGAACATCGTCGTCAACGCCGCCGGGATGTTCCCCACCAAGGCGTTGACGGCGCTCGAACGGTGGGAGTGGGACGCGATGTTCACGAGCAACGTCACGTCGGTCCTGCACTGCACCCAGGAGTCGGTCGGTCCGATGCGCGAGGCGGGCGGGGGAGCCATTGTCAACATCGCCTCCATCGCGGCCCTGAGTCCCGCTCTCCGGCACAGCCACTACAACAGCTCGAAGTCGGCCGTCGTCATGCTGACCCGGTCCAGTGCTCAGGAGCTGGGGCCGCTCGGCATCCGGGTCAACTCCGTCTCCCCGGGACTGATCAACAGGCCGAATCTGGAGCACGACTGGCCCGACGGCGTGGCCCGATGGCGAGCCAAAGCCCCTCTCCGGCGCGTGGGTGAACCGCTGGACGTGGCGGACGCCTGCCTCTTCCTGGTCTCGCCCGGCTCCCGGTGGATCACCGGCCATAACCTTGTTGTAGATGGCGGCATGCTCTGCGCGCCCATCCACTGACCCTTCCGCCTCCGCCTGGGGCCAGGGAGAGGCATGTCGTGTGGGCCGCATGCGAGACGCGGATCGGCTCGCACAGTGGACGAGAGGAGTCGGGGTGGAGGAGCGGTGGTTGAGTATCGCGGTGGCGCAGCCGCGGTGCGTGGCTCACGACGTGACGGCCAATGCGAAGGCGCATGCGGAAGCTGTCCGGGCGGCGGGTGCGCGGGTGGTGGTGTTTCCCGAGATGTCGCTGACGGGGTACGAGCTTCAAGCGGCACCCATCGCTCCGGACGACGAACGGCTGGCTCCCATCGTCGCCGCGTGCGCAGAGGCCGGGACGCTCGCCCTGGTCGGCGCTCCCGTGCCCGGACCGCACATCGGCATCCTCGCGGTGCACGGAAAGGGCGCTCACGTGGCCTACGAGAAGGTCTGCCTGCACGGCCGTGAGGCCTTCCACTTCATGCCCGGTGAGCCCGCGGTGATCGAAGTCGACGGCTGGCGGATGGGGCTCGCCGTCTGCCGTGACACCGGTGTCCCCGAGCACGCCGCGCGGACCGCCGCACTGGGCATGGACGGCTACGTGGCAGGGGTCCTCCACGCCGACCACGAAGCCGAGGTCCACGGTGAGCGTGCCCGCCGGGTCGCCGCCGACCACGGTGTATGGATCGCCACGGCGGCCTTCGCGGGCCCGAGCGGCGGGAGCTTCGATCGCACGTCCGGCCGCTCGGGCATCTGGTCGGCCGACGGAGAGTTGCTCGCCGAGGCGAGCGCCGACCCCGATGACGTCGCGCGGGCGGTCGTCGGCAAGAGCTTGCGTTGATGCGCGGTTGTTGACGGTCGACGTCCCGGCGTGTGTGCCGGCGTTGGTGGTCGGGCTGGGGCCCGCAGTGTTCAGGGGGCGCTGGTGTTGCGGTGAGCGTCCCCTGCAGCCGCACCAGTCGTCGCGCGGCCTCATTCGAGCCAACTCGATGGAGTGGTGGTGCCCTCCAGGGGCTTCTCGACTGTGGAGCTTGCTCGTAACGTTCCACGCCGTACGCAGCACCCGCTGTGATCGGCATGTGCGGGGCAGGAGTTGGGAGAGGCGACGACGTGCACGGCGAATCCGACTGGAGTGAACGAGCCATCTGCCGGGCCGGAGACCCGGACGAGCTGTTCGTGGAAGGCGCACTACAGAACCGGGCCAAGGCCACCTGCGTGGGCTGCCCCGTGCGGACCGAGTGTCTCGCCTACGCCCTGGACCACCGCGTCGAGTTCGGTGTCTGGGGTGGCATGACCGAACGCGAACGACGCGCACTGCTGCGCCGCCGCCCCACGGTGACGTCCTGGCGGCGGTTGCTGGACACGGCTCGGGCAGAGCACGGGAAAGCCCGGCCGGGAGCGGCCGAGCCCGGGATGGCCTTCGAAGCCGGCTGATTGCCGCGCCTAGGTCGGGAGGTGGGAGGGCGCGGAGGCGCCGCGAGCGGTACTCGGCACACCGAATGTGGTTGGCGCTGCTGGAGAGAGCATAGGGGCGTCGTGCGGGCACCGGCCAGGCCCGTCGCGTCCGGACCGGACGGCGCCGCCAGTGCCGTGTGTGCCCCATCAACGCCGCCTGGCCACCGCGGTGGCGAGTTCCACGCGGGAGGTGAGGTCGAGTTTGCCGAGGATGCTTGACACATGCGATTGCACCGTCCGACGCGAGATGAGCATCCGGTCGGCGATGGCCGGGTTGGAGAGCCCTTCGGCGACCAGCGCCGCGATCTTGTCTTCTGTGTCGGTGAGGGCGTCCCACCCGCTGACGGGTCCTCGACGGCGGTCCGAGCGCCTCCTGGGCAGGCCCGCGGCTTCGAGCCGTTCTTCCGCGCAGCTGATGGACCACTCGGCGCGCAACTGGCCGTAGACGTCGAGGGCTTGGTCGAGCTCGGTCCGGGCTTCTTCCAGGCTTCCGGCGGCCGCCAGCACCGCGGCGTAGTCCTCCAGGTACTGCCCGCGTGCGAGCAGCCATGGGGCCTCCCGGAAGTAGTCCGCCGCCGAGGCGAGGATCGCCGGATCGCCCTCGAACAGGCCCCGACAATGAGTTCGTATGGCCTGGGCTCGCGGTGTCGCGGCTTCCGCGTCATCCCTCGGGTCCACTTCGGCGACCACTTCCCGTGCCGTGTCGAATTCGCCGAGAGCAATGGCCAGCCGCACCAAGTCAGCTGCTCTCGAGAGCAGTCCCGTGCCTCTGAACGGGCCGAAACCGCGACGCCATCCTTCCAGCAGGTCCGCGAGGGCCTCGTGCCGGTCACCCTGCGACTCCAGGCGCAACTCCCGTGCCCAGTGCGGTAGATACTCGAGGTACGGGGTGGTTGTGGAGGATGTGGTCGCGGCGTCGGCCGCCGCGAGCCGCTCGTCGGCTGTGGCGAAGTCGCCCCGGAACCCGGCGATCAGCGCCATCAGGCCATGGATGGCTCGCGGCGTGCTCAGGTAGTCCGGCAGTTCAAGCCCTACCTGGGCCTCCGCCCATGCGTCATCCCACGCGCCGGTGTGGAACATGAACTCGGCTCTGGTGGCGTGGCAGAGCGTGAGCAGCATGCCGCCGCTGCGCTCACCGAGATGAAGGCCGGCCGCGATGGCCTGGTGCGCCTCGGTGGTTCGGTCGAGTTCGAACAGGCTCCGCCCGCGGATGATGTGCAGCCCGATCAGGTGCTGCGTAGAAGCCGCCTGTCCGGGGGTGTTCCGCGCGCCCTGGTCGGCGGCCTCCAGGGCGCCCCTGTGGTCGCCGCGGAACATCCGCACGATCGAGATCGTCAGGTGAGAGTCCACCATTGCCTGGTACTCCCCGTGCTCGACCACGGTCGCTCGCACCTCTTCCGCTGTCGCCACCGCACGGTCGAACTCGCCGAGGCGGAACAGGCACGTGGAAAGAAAGGCCTGGTACTGCCGTGTCTGAGAGGGTGACAGCGTCCCGGAGCGCAGGGCGTCCTCGGCCCTCTTGACGGCACGATCCGGCCTGCCGCACGCGACGTCCGCCTGAGCCAGGACCCAGTACATCTCGCTCCGCAGCGCCGGCTCCTGAAGGTGCGGCAGGGCCCGCTCGGCCTGCGACTGCACATCCGGAGCACGGCCGGCCCACAGCAGAGCCGACGCCAGCAGAACCTCCAGCCGGCCGGCCCGCTCGCTTCCGGGTCTCACATCATGGAGAGTTTGTTGCAGCAGCTCGACGGAGAGGCTCGGCGCGCGCAGGGTGAGCGTCGCGGCATGGTCGGCCACCCAGTTGATAACCACCTCATCCTCGGCCGCCGCCGCGGCCTCGCCGTCGGGACCGGCGCCCATCAGCAGATGCTCCGCGACGCGTTCCACCGCGCCACCGCTTCTGGCCAGCGCACGGCCCACAGCGCGGTGGGCCGGCGCGTGCGCCGGGATCGACTCGTACAGTGCCTGCCGAATCAAGTCGTGGCGGAAGACCAGCCGTTCGGCCCTCTCCCGCAGCAGGCCGTAACGCACGACCTCCAGGACCGAGGGCACCAGGTCCGCCGCCGGCTTTCCCGTCACGGTCGCCAGTTCTGCGACAGTGAAGCCCGAGCCCAGCAGGGACGCCGTGCGCAGCAGCTCCAGCGCCTCCGGGGAGGCCCAGTCCAGCCGGCCCACGATCGCGGAAGCCAACGAGCCGGGAACGGTCCCGGCCTCGGTTTCCACCAAGGCGTCGGCGATATGGATCGCACGCTCCCGCTCCAGGGCGCCCAGAATCTCGGTGACGAAGAGCGGGTTGCCCGTCGCGTCGCGCAGCAGGTGAAGCAAGGTGGGGCCCGCGGGCGCGCCGAGCAGATCGCGGGCGACCTGGGAGATCGCATGCTCGCTGAGCGGCCCGACCTCCAGGAGCACGGCGCCGCGGCCGACGAGGCTGTGGCGCAGCTGAACCAGTTCCCCGCCGACAACGGGGCGCATTGCCGTGATCAGCACCAGGGGCAGGCTGTGGAGGGACTTACCGAGCTGGTGGAGCACGGTGAGCGTGCCGGCATCAGCCCACTGCAGATCGTCCAGCAGCACAGCAACGGGGCCCTGGGAGCACCAGTCGTCGAGGAGGGCGAGGATGGCCTCCACCTTCGCGAAGTCCGCCTCCCGTCCCGGAATGACATCGGGTCGGCCCTCTCCGCGGATCTGCCTGGCAAGCGCACGCAGCTGCGGGTCGGCCCAGGCTGTGTCGATGCCCAGGCACCGCCCGATCGCAGCGAGCGGAAGACGCTGCTCCAGTTCCTCAGCCGATCCGAACAGCACCCGCAGTCCGGTCTCCCGTGCACGGAACGCCGCCGCCCGCAACAACGCGGTCTTCCCGATCCCCGGCTCGCCCTCCAGCAGGACAGCTCGACCGAGCCCGGACGAAGCCCTTGCGATGGCGAACTCCAGCTCCTGCATCTCCAGGGAACGCCCTGCCAGCCCGGTTGTCGCCACTCCCATGCACCACCAACCGATCTGTGTGCAGATGCCGGACCCGGCACCGCGCTGTCACAGACCGAGCCGACCCGCCACGCCATTATTGACATGATAAAACCCCCACGGCCGGGCGGCCTCAGCAGCCAGGGCAGTCGGCGATCGATGGTGCCGAACCGGGTGTTCCATGCCCGCTGCCGGTGGCCGTTCCGGGAGGTGACTCCGGCTCGACCTGCCGCAACTCGGCGCCGCATGCGGCATCGGTGCCCGCGGTAATCGCCGCCTCGGCGAACATCTTCACTCGCATAATGCATTCCCGCCTTTACTCTGAGTAATTGACCTGCGGTAGGTGTCCCCCTAGCCGCCCCGGACTGGACACGGTCTTTGAGGACCTACAACGCCTTTGAGGACCTGCAACGCAACGGGGTCTGCGCGCCAGGTCCCGGTCCTGCCGTCGCGGTGCCCAGTACAGCCGGTGCCATCTCTCGCCCTGGCACCGAATTGCCCGAGGTGGAAACGCTGTCCGGCTCGCATATTCGGTGCAGGTTGCCACCCCGCCTGGTCGGTGCTGAGGATGCGCTGATGAACGTGGCCGACCGGTTCGACCTGGACGAGGAACCCACCAATGAGTCCACTCGGCTGGGCCGACACCGCTGGACGATCGAACGCACCATGTCCTGGCTGAGCGGCTGCTGCCGCCTGCACCGCCTGCTACCAACGCGATGCCGAACCTTCCCGGCCATCAGCGGCCATCGCCCGAACCCTCATCTGCTGTCGCAGACCCGCCGAATGAGACGACGTCGTCTTAGCCCGTCTGGGGGCGCGGGTGAACACCTGCGTGACGTGGGCTTCTTGACTCTCGTTGGCCGGGCATCCGAGGTTCCGCCTGACAAGGAGTGGTGAGATGCGCAAGGTGGCGGCCGCGACAGCGGTGGTCATGGCAATGGCCGGTGTGACGTCCTTCGGCGCGGGCCTCTCCTTCGCAGACGGAGGCCGGAGCGGGGCCACGGCCACCGGTGGCTCCACTGCAGGAGCGGACCTGTTCCAGCAGAACAGTGCCCAGGAAGGCCGACTGAACAGCTGGTGCGGTCAGCCGAGCGATGTATTCATCTCGCCGGCCGGAGCGCGGATGAGAGGGAGGTGTCTCAACCATGACGGGTCCTTCAACGCGTTCGCTCACACTCGGTCCAAGGGCGCCCACGTCGAAGGCGGCTCCACCATCGCCACCGTGGAGCAGCAGAACATCGCGCAGAAAGGCCGGCTGAACGATGCGTGTGCCAATCTGAACGACTCCTCGCCCACAATCCAGGGTGGGCGGGTGGAAAGTGACTGTCGGAACCATGACCGTTCCCTCAGCAAGCAGGTGTTGGTCAAGGGTGGCGGCGCTCGCATCAGCGGCGGCTCCAGCCTGGTCGAAGCCGTGCTACAGCAGAACATTGCGCAGCAGGGCCGGCAGAACAACGCCTGCGCCAATGCTGTCTTCTCCAACTTCGCTGTGTCCGATGGCCGGCTGGACAGTGACTGCCGTAACCACGACGGTTCCCTGAGCAAGCAGGTGTTGGTCAACGGTGGCGGTGCCCACGTCGAAGGCGGCAGCGCAGAACTCGATGTGCACCACCAGAACATTGCGCAGGACGGCCGGCAGAACAACGCTTGCGCCCATCTCATGAACGAAGACTTCACGGTGACCGGCGGCCGTGCGGAAAGTGACTGCCGCAACCACGACCTTTCCCTCAGCAAGCAGGTGTTGGTCAAGGGCGGCGGCGCCCACGTCACCGGCGGCTCCAGCACCGTTCAAACCGTTGAGCAGCAGAACATCGCGCAGGAGGGGCGGCAGAACAATGCCTGCGCCAACCTCAACGACGCTGACTTCGAGGCCACCGACGGTAAGGTGGGCGGTGACTGCCGTAACCACGACCGTTCCCTGAACAGGAGGGTGTTGGTCAACGGTGGCGGCGCCCACGTGGAGGGCGGCTCCAGTACGACCCTCGACGTGACTCAGCAGAACATCGCGCAGGAAGGGCGGCAGAACAACGCCTGCGGCAACCTCAACGATGGTGACTTCACGTTGACGGGTGGCCGGGTGGCCGGCAAGTGCGGAACCACGGTCCGCTCCTACAGCAATCACGTGCTGGCCAAGGGCGGTGGCGCCCACGCCGAAGGCGAATCCGGGGCAGCCGATATCATCCAGCAGAACATCGCGCAGGAAGGGCGGCAGAACAACGCCTGCGGCAACCACAACGATGCTGACTTCACGTTGACAGGCGGCGGCCGACTGGCCGACAAGTGCCGAACCACTGACCGTTCCTTCAACAAGCACGTGGAGGTCAAGGGCGGTGGCGCCCACGCCGAAGGCGGATCCAGCTCTGGCGAGGAGGCGGGGGCGTTCCAGTCGAACATCGCGCAGGAGGGTCGGCAGAACAACGCCTGCGGCAACCTCAACGATGCTGACTTCACGTTGGCGGGCGGCCGGGTGGCCGGCAAGTGCCGAACCACGGACCGTTCCTTCAACAAGCACGTACGGGCCAAGGGTGGTGGCGCCCGCGCCGAAGGCGGCTCCGCGACACTGTCTTTGGAACAGCAGAACATCGCGCAGGAAGCTCGGCAGAACAACGCCTGCGGCAACCTCAACGAACCCGAAGCGGAAACACCCAATGTGAGTGGCAGTCAGGTGTCCACGGAGTGCGGTAGCAAAGACCGCTCCTTCAATAAGCACGTGCTGGTCAAGGGCGGTGGCGCCCGCGCCGAAGGCGGCTCCACCACGGGCGGAGACGTGAACCAGCAGAACATTGCGCAGGAAGGTCGGCAGAACAACGCGTGCGGCAACCTCAACGGGGGCTCTGTCACGTTGACCGACAGCCGGGTGAAGAACCGGTGCAAGAGCGCCGATGAGTCGACCAACGTGGGAACCAAGGAGGCCGGGGTCGGCGCACTGGCCGAAGGCGGATCCAGCACAGCCGACCTGTTCCAGCAGAACACTGCCCAGTCCGGGCGGCAGAACAACAACTGCGGCAACCCCAACAACCTGACCCTCACCGCCACCGGCTCCCGCAGCACCACCCAGTGCATCGCCGTCGACCGCTCCACCAACATCGGCACGATCAACCGGTGAACCGGACCGCTCGCCGCAGTGCACGGCATCAGCACCCCGCCGAGCGTTGAGGCCGGGTTGCCCGAAGGTGCCCGCCCGGCCGCTGTCCGTGCCGGGCCGCAGGTGCAGTTCCAGACCGGTGGCACGCTCCACACCGCCGTCTTGACCCTGCACGTCAGCTCACACGGTCGGGGCGCTGCCCACCGCGGCGGCGCCCCGCCCCCGTCCTCAGCTGGGCCCAGCACGGACCTGCCCCGGC
Organism: Streptomyces sp. NPDC051776; assembly: GCF_040681345.1. Taxonomy (NCBI): domain Bacteria; kingdom Bacillati; phylum Actinomycetota; class Actinomycetes; order Kitasatosporales; family Streptomycetaceae; genus Streptomyces; species Streptomyces sp. NPDC051776. The sequence goes on from NZ_JBFAYQ010000044.1 coordinate 52,041, forward strand.
CGTGGCCCGCATCCTGCCCGGAAGGTTTCACAGATGCACGCCGTACTGCACGCGCTGTCGATCACCGGGTCCATGATCTGGGAGATCACCTGGGCACTGATCCTGGGATTCGCCCTGTCCGCCGTCGTCCAAGCCGTGGTCCGCAAGGCCAGCATCGTCAACCTGCTCGGTAACGACCGGCCCCGCACCCTCGCCGTCTCCGCTGGCCTGGGCGCCGCATCGTCTTCCTGCTCCTACGCCGCGGTGGCACTGGCCCGCTCACTGTTCCGCAAAGGTGCTCACTTCACCGCCGCGATGGCCTTCGAAATCGCCTCCACCAACCTCGTCGTCGAGCTCGGTGTCATCCTGGCGCTGCTGATGGGCTGGCAGTTCACGGCCGCCGAATTCATTGGCGGCCCCATTATGATCATCGTGCTGAGCATCCTGTTCCGGCTGTTCTTGCGCGACGACCTCCTGCACCGGGCACGAGAACAGGCCGAACGCGGACTGACCGGCTCCATGGAAGGTCACGCAGCGATGGACATGTCCGTCTCCGGCGACGGCTCCTTCGCCCGGCGTCTGTTCTCCCGCGAGGGTTTCACCTCGACCAGCCACGTGTTCGCCATGGAATGGGCAGCAATCCTGCGCGACCTGGTCGTCGGGCTGCTCATCGCCGGCGCCATCGCCGCCTGGGTCCCGGATACGTTCTGGCGCACGTTCTTCTTCGCCGGGCACCCGCTCGCCGCCAAGCTATGGGGCCCGATCGTCGGCCCGCTGGTGGCGATCGCCTCGTTCGTGTGCTCCATCGGCAATGTGCCGTTGGCGGTGGTGCTGTGGAAGGGCGGCATCAGTTTCGGCGGGGTGGTGGCGTTCATCTTCGCCGACCTGCTGATCCTGCCCATCCTCAATATCTACCGGAAGTACTACGGCGCGAGGATGGCCGCCTTCCTCTTGGGCACCTTCTACCTCGCCATGGCCATCGCCGGATACATCGTGGAGTTCACCTTCGGCGGCCTTGGCCTGATCCCCGACCAGGCCACCGCGAAGGTTCCCACGGAGGGCTTCAGATGGAACTACACCACGTGGCTCAACCTTGCCTTCCTCACCATCGCGGCCGTGCTCGTCATGCAGTTCCTGCGGACCGGAGGGCTGGCCATGCTCCGCATGATGGGCGGGTCGCCCGAAAGCGACCAGGGCCACGCCGACCACACACAACACGAGCACGACACGGCCAACCCCCACGACGGACAAAACTGAGGACGTTGCTCATTTCCCTGAGCCGGATGGCGCGTTGGAGGGAGATCGCCGGTGGCGGCCATGTCCGGAAGAGGAAGGCACCGCTAATGACGTGCGTCAAACGTCGAACCCGATACCTCCCTGGGGAAATGATGCAGCTGGTGAAGATCAGGAGCGCCGTGTTCGTGGCCATGCTGGTAGACGGTTTGTGACCCACGTATTCCGGGATCGCCCACGCCGACAACCCCGGCGCCGCTGCCGTTGGCGGCTCCAGCACGACTGGTGGCCTGATCCAGCAGGACACCTCGCAAGAACGCGCACAGAACAACAACTGCAGCAGCCCCAATTTCCTTGCCCAATCGATGACGTTGACAGCAAACCGGACAGGTGGTCGCTGCGCGACGGGTGATGCTTCCTTCAACAAACACACTTGGGACGAGGGTGGCGGCGCCGACACTTTGGGTGGCTCAGGGCTGGTCACCACTCTGTTTCAACAGAACACCCAACGAGGACTGGTCCCACAACAAACACACGCTGATCAAGGACGGCGGTGCTGAAGCAACTGGCGGCAGCACGACCGGGATCCAGCAGAACACTGCGCAGGACGGACGGCAGAACGCCAACTGCGCCAATGCCCACGGCACCCTTGTCAGCGTGGCGGGCGGGCGAGCAAACGGTCACTGCGACAACAAGGACAGTTCTCACAGCAAGCACACAACGATCAAGGGAGGCGGTGCCGAGGCATCCGGTGGCTCCAGCGGCACCGGATTGGTTCAGCAGAACACGGCACAGGCAGGGCGCCAGAATGCCAACTGCGTCAACCCCAATAACGCTGTGATCAGCTTGACCGACAGCCGATCGGAAGCCCGCTGCATGACTCTCGACCATTCGAAGAGCGTGCACGCAGCCGAGTTCGGCAGGGGCGCTGAATCGGCGGGCGGATCTGCTCCTCTCGGTTTCCTGGCTCTGCAGAACACGGCGCAGACAGGGCGGCAGAACGACAATTGCGCCAACCCCAACGGTCTCTCCCTCACTGCCTCCGGCAGCCACCTCCGGACTCAGTGCTCGACCGTGGACATCTCCAAGAACATCCACGCCGTCCGCAAGTAGGCGCGGCATGATCCGGAATCGGCCGCCGCTATGCAGTCGATCGGTGCATTCGACCAGTCGCGCCGGTGGCGCGGCACCCGCGGTCGCTGAAGTACATCTTCCGCAGGCCTTCTCGATGTTGGGCAACTGCTCGACTGCCAGGTGTTGCAGCTTCCAGGCAGCCCGCGCCAATGACGACTGCGGTTTCAGCTCTCGTCGAACGCCTTCAACGCGGCCTCCCACTCCGGGTGTTCGGCCAGTGCACCCGGCCGCCCAAGGTTGGACAGCCACGCCCCACGTGCGTGTCCTCGGTGCTGCTGTGTCAGGCGGTGGTGGTTGGGGTGGTGACGGCGATTGGTGTGTCGATGTTCGCGTGTCGGCGTCTGCGGTAG
>NZ_JBFAYQ010000045.1:0-54413 GCF_040681345.1 Streptomyces sp. NPDC051776
CAAGACCCCGGGGAGCTACCTTGCCGGCCTACACCTCCGCGCCTCGATGATCTGGATCAAGGACCTCACGCGAGCCGCCCCTTGATCACGACCAATTACGCTCCCTAGGGGCGCCCTCGGCCTTCCCGAAGGCTGAACGCGGGGCGAGCCCGGCCCCCGCATCTGTCCGGTCGCTCGATGGCCCCCGCATCTGTCCGGTCGCTCGATGGCGGGCTGCCTCGCGGCCCCTGCGGTCAGGCGCGGGCTTGAGCCGTCGGCCGTGCCCGAGCCTCAGCTGTGCCCGAGCCCACCGTGGGAGCGGGTCTGTTCGGTGGAGTGGAGATCCACCAGGGGCCCAGGCCACCTGGAGTGTTGGTTACTTCCCGCGTCCGGTGACGAAGTCGCGGGCCCGGTCGACGAGGCCGGCGCCGGGTGCCAGCAGCTTGTTTGCGGGCGGGGCGCTGGGGGCTGCGGGGTGAGGTCGGGTCGGGGCCGTCTTCTTGGCGGCCCGGATCTTGTCGCCGAGTTCGTCGAGCATCTCCTGCGAGCACGATTCGCGCAGCCGCACGAAGAGATTGTCCTCCTCGTCCTGCACGTGGTTGGTGACCTCCCGCTCGAGGCTGTTGACCATACGGGTGAAGTCCCCCTCGCCGGGTTCCAGCTGTTCCAGGCCTTTGAGGATTTCCTCGATCCGTGCGTGGTCGGCGAGCTCCCGATCGGCGAGGACCCCACCGTTCTGCACGTGCTCGCGTACGGCGGGGTAGAGGTACTGTTCCTCGGCCACGGAGTGGCGTACGAGTTCGATCGTGAGCTGATCGAGGAGGCTCTTGCGTTGGGGATCGCCCTCAGGCGTCGCCTTGATCTGGCCGAACATCTCCTCGACCTCGCGGTGGTCGCTGGTCAGCTCCGCGATGACGTCGCCGCCGTGTCCCATGGTGTGCCCTTCCTGGCTCGTGCCTGCCGGCGGATCTGTCGTCCGGCTGGACGATACGTCCCACGCCGCCGTTGACCACTAACCCCGCGTGCGCCGACTGACGGAGCGACACCCGCCCGCTCCACGCGGCGGGGCCGGTGAGTATGGAAGGAACTCTTCGCGCGCTCGTCGTCCGGCCTGCGTCCGGGGGATCTCGATTCCGAGGCTGCCTTCGGCGGGCTCGGCGGGCTCGGCGTCCGCCGGCGAATGTGGCGCCGTTTGCCTCATTGCGGTGAGCAAGGCCTGTGGTGGGGTACCCGTGGTGATCATGCCAGGACACCGGTTCCCCACCTACACCCGGCTCTCCCAGCTCGTCGAGGTGGTCGAGCACCGGGGGCCGGTCTTCGTGCGCTGGTCCCGAGGCCCCGGGCCGGATCTGGCCCGTGCACCCGAAAGCCAGGACACACTCACCGGAATCCGGATGTCCGGGCTCTCGGCAAATCCTCTGGACCCCGAGGACTGGTGGGACCGCCCGGCCAGGGTGTGGGTGGCGCGGCGGCTGTACGACTACAGCCACTTGGGCAGAGCCCACGGCCCGGGAATTCGCCCCTGGGTGCTCCATGGCCAGGAGCGCGGCCGCGGACCGGACAACGAACCTCTGGTGCAGAAAGCGGAGCCCATCGCCTGGATCGCGGACAGCGTGATCGAGGAAGCGGAAGCAGAAGTGGCTCAGCAGGCGGGCCCGTTGGGCCCGATGGACCGCCCGCAAGAGACCTCGACGAGCCGGGACAGCGAGCCGGCTGCGGACGTCGAGCACCGGTACCCCTATCAAGGAGGAGTGGACATGCCTGCAGGATCGAACCGCAAGCGTGAGCGTCAGTACGAGCACATCAAGGAGAGTCAGCAAGAGCGGGGCGCCTCCACCCGGCGCGCGAAGGAGATCGCCTCCCGCACCGTGAACAAGGAGCGCGCCCGCTCGGGCGAGTCCCGCTCGGCCAGTCGTACCTCCACCAAGGACCCCAAGTCCGCGCCCCAGCGCGGCGGCGAACGCTCGGGCAAGGGCCAGGGGCCGCAGGGGCCCACGCGCGACCAGCTCTACAACGAGGCCAAGCAGAAAAACATCAAAGGCCGCTCCTCCATGAACAAGGACCAGCTCGCCAAAGCCCTCGGTCGCTGACGCCCACGCCCAAGAAGCCGGACACCCGAAGAATGGGGCGTGGCCGCCGCTCACCCGCGCGGGCCACGCCCCTCTGCGGTGCACCACGGCGTCCGCCGAGATCGCCTGATCCTTCTCGTCCCGGCCGCTGGAGAGCGAACAACGGGAGACGGCCGGCTCGCGTCGGCATCCGGGCCGGCGCAGGCCAGGTCGTGTCCGATGCGGGTCAGGACGCCTTCCGCCTGGAGCGCGCAGTCTTGCCACCCGACGTACGGGACCTGCGGCCGGCTCCCGCAACGGCTTCCTGGAGCTCGTCCCGGCTCATGCCGGAGCGCCCCGGGATCCCCTCCTGCGTGGCTCGCTCGTAGAGGTCGGCCTTGGTCATCTCGCTGAGGTCTTCCGAACGGCTTTGGCTTCGCGACCGGGTTCGCGAACCACCTCGAGTACTGGCGGGTCTCCTGGTTCTGCTGGACCTGCGCTCGCCGCTGCCGCCCCGGGCCTGATCGACCGAGGCTTCCAGGGCGGACATGAGGTCGACGACCTTGGTCGAATCCGGTGCGGGCTCGGACTTCTCCACGGACTTCCCGGACTGTTTGGCCTTGACGAGGTCGCGAACGCGCTCCTGCGTGCGGTCGCGATAGTCGTGCGGATCCCACTCCATGGCCATCGCCTCGATGAGCTGCACCGCCATCTTGCGTTCCTTCGGTGACGCCTTCGCGGCGGAGGGCAGGTGCTCGAGGGTCGCGTGCGGATCGCGGACTTCGTCGGCCCAGTGCAGCGTGTGCATGACGACCACGCCGCCCTCGGTGTGCACCGCAACCAGGTACTCCTTCTGCCGCATGGTGAGCGTGGCGATCCCCGCGCGGCCGGACTCCTCCAGTGCGTCGCGCAGCAGCCCGTACGTCTTGCTGTCCGCATCCGATTTCGGCTGGACGAAGTAGGTGGCGTCGAAATAGATCGGCTCGATCTCTTCAAGATCGGCGAAGCCGGTGATCTCGATCGCCTTCGAACGTCCCGGAGTGATGTCGTCGAGCTCATCCGGCTCGATGATCACGTACTCGTCGTCGGCGTCGTAGCCCTTGACGATCTTTTCGTACGGGACTTCCTTGCCGGTGCGTTCGTTGACCCGCTTGTTCCGGAGCCGGTCGGAGGTGCCGCGCTCGAGTTGGTGGAAACGGACCGTGTGCGACTCGGTCGCCGTGACCAGCGCTACGGGCAGCGTCACGAGGCCGAAGGTCAAGGATCCCGACCAGACCGCGCGTGCCATGCTTGCCCGCCTTCGTCCATCGGCTCGCAACCAGGTGAGAGTCCCGAGGGGCCCTCGTACCCGATTTCCTCGGCTTTCCTTCTTTGTGCGCGGGCCGCGCACAAAGGCCGGGTGGCGAGGCGACTATTCGCCGTGACTCTGCTGTTGAGCGTCGATATTGGTGCTCAGCGCATCACCGGCTTCTCCGTCACCGGCATCCTCGGTGGTCTCCTCGGCCACTCCGCTCTCAGCGTCGCGCACCTCACGTTCCACCTCATCAGCCGCGGACTTCTGCCTCTTCTTGTGATCGCCCATCACAGGAACCTCACCTCTCCTTGAGAACGCGGTGCTGCCGGACATGAGCTGTTCGGCAGAGCGCCTCGCAGGGTGCGAATGACGAGGCGCGAGATGTGCAGAGAGACGTGTGCCCACCGTCCGAAGCACAGGATGCGAGTGCCCGGCGACCCCCGCGGGAAACCGCGCCGCGCTCAGGTCGCCGACCGATCGCAGCAGGTTGCGCGAAGGTGCGGCAGGGGATACGGGCGCCGGTCACCTCCAGTACGACGGCGGGCCCTATGCGCCAGCGTTCGCCGACCAGGGCCGCGCGCACGTCGATGCCGAGGGTGGTGAGGTTCTCGCCGAACGTGCCGTTGGGCAGCCGGCGCCCCAATTCGGATTCCCAGCCGTCCAGGTCCTCGCGTGCAAAGGCGTACACGGCCCGGTCGTCACCCCCGTGGGAGCGCAGATTGCACACCGCGTCCCCCGCCACGCCGCTGCCTCCCACCCCCGGACGGCCAGGCGGGCTCACCTGGACCGGTGTTTCGACCGGCTGCTTGTCGATGCCGGTGGTGTCGCACGGGGCATTGCTGCAGGCCGCGGGCTCGGCCGATCCCACGTTCACGCTGAGGATTTTCACGGCCTATTTGCCGCGGCCGGAGACGAAGTCGCGAGCCCGGTCGACCAGGCCGGCGCCGGGGGCGAGCAATTTGTTCCCGGGCGGGGTGCTCGGGGCGCCGGGGTGAGGCCGGGTGGGTGCGATCTTCTTCGCGGTGCGCACTTTCTCGCCGAGTTCCTCCAACGCGGATGGGGGACAGGCGTTGCGCAGCTGGACGAAGAGGTTGGTCTCCTCGTCCTGGACGTGGGAGGTGACGTCGGTCTTCAGCTTGATGACGAGGCGGTCGAAGTCCTTGTCGTCGGCGGTGCGTTCTTCGAGGTCCTTGAGGAGTTCTTCGACCCTGGCGTGGTCGGCGATTTCCCTGTCGGCGAGGTTGTCGCCTCCGGCGAGGTGTTCGCGGACGGCCGGGTAGAGGTACATCTCCTCGGCGACCGAGTGGCGCACCAGCTCAATGGTCAGCTGGTCCACCAGCCGTTTGCGCTCGCTGTTGCCCGGAGTTGTCTTCTCGATCTGTTCGAAGAATTCGTCGACTTCGCGGTGGTCCGTGGTCAGCTCCGCGATGACGTCTCCGCCGTGACCCATGACGGTCAGCCTCCTTCGGGTCGGTGCCTCCGCCGCCGTGGCAACCAGGCCGGTCCGGCGACGCGCAGCACGGGTTCCCAGGCGCTGGCGATGTCAAAACGTTGAAGGGACGGCTTTCTCCGAAGATGGCCCGACGTTCGCGAACTCGGCTGACACAGACGGGCCGGCGGACCCCGGAGGAGTGGGACAAGGCGCGACCACCGTCCAGGCGGCGATCTTCTTGTGCGCGGGCCCGCCGCTTCCCCCCGGCCTCTTCCCCCGCCTATTCCCCACCCCGTAGCCGGATTCCGAATGAAGTTTGTACACGGCGCGGCTCCTTAGGGGGCGAAAGCTGCATACAGGTCACCCGCAGCAGGCAACAGGCCGCTGCGTTCGGTCGGGCTTGCCCCTTGAGTTCACGGGTAATCGGTCCCCATGCGTCTTGGTGTAGTGGACGTCGGCTCGAACACGACACGTCTCGTGATCGCGGACGGAGAAGGGACGATTCCCTTGCCGGACCGCCGTGGCCACGTCGCGCACGTTCCAGCAGTTGGCCCAGCTGTGCGGGGCTGCTCGGGGCCGGGAGGGCCCGTTCGTCCACCGTGAGCTGTCGCGCAAGGCCCTTCGCGCGGCCACGAAGAAGCTGGCCTCCGCGCCGGCGGCCGAGCGGGCACGAATGCCGGGCATCACCCGTCCCCGTGCGAGGCAGTCCCTGGCCGGAGCTGTGGTCGCGGGTACGACGATGAAGATGCTCGGCATCGAGACCGTCACCATTTCTCCCTGGGCGCTTCGCGAGGGAATCCTGATCACCTATCTCGAAGGCGGTGACGTCACCTGGCAGGACGAGCCGACCGGCAACGGCGCGGGCGGGTCCGACCACGGGCCGGTCCACTTGCCGTCACCGCGGACCGCGTGACGCCCCGTCGGGGCCCGAACAAGCTCTCAGGAGCGGTCGGTTTTCCTCGCATGGTCTCGGGCATGCGCGAAGAAGTGCTTCGGAACGTAGGCACATCCGCGGGAGCAGCATGCTCCCTCGCATGCGCCCGATCGGACTACGGGCTGGGCTCTCGCGGCGGTCATGACGCCGTAAGGGGAGCTGTTTCTTCCATGCCGATCGCGCCCGCACAGGCCGGCACGACGATACGAGCAACACGATCCCGAAAGCACCCGCATGACGATGCGCCAGATACGTCGGCGGAGTTCGAGGAGATTGCCCGCCTTCCCGATGGCCCGGAGAAGGAAGGGCTGCGTCAGCAGGTCGTGGAGGCCTGGATTCCGATGGCGGACCGGCTGGCGCGCCAGTTCCGTCATCGAGGAGAGGCCCTGGAGGACTTGGAACAGGTGGCCGCCCTCGGTCTGGTGAAGGCGGTGAACCGCTACGACCCCGATCGCGGCGTTGCCTTCGAGAGCTTCGCCGTGCCCACCGTGGTCGGCGAAGTCAAGCGCCACTTCCGCGACTACACCTGGGGCATGCACGTCCCTCGCCGGGTTCAGGAACTGCGCAACCGAGTTCGCGCCGCACACCGCGAGCTCTCCCACTCCGTCGACGACCGGTCACCCGTCGTCGAAGAGGTCGCGGAGCACACCGGCCTGAGCGAGGACGAGGTCCGCGCCGGCCTGGAGGCCATCAACAGCTACAGCCCCCTCTCGCTGGATGCGGAGGCCCCCGGCTCCGACGACGGCTTCAGCCTCACCGACACGCTCGGTGCCCAGGAGACCGGCTATGACCGCATCGTCGATCGCGAAGCCGTCAAGCCGAAACTCGCGCTCCTGCCCGAGCGCGAACGGGACATCCTGTACATGCGGTTCTTCCAGGACATGACCCAACGCAGCATCGCCGAACAGGTCGGCCTCTCCCAGATGCACGTCTCCCGCCTGCTCAACCGCACCTGCGCCACGCTCTGCGAGCAAGTCCTGGCTGACGCGCGCTGAAGCAAGCGGATGCCGCCTTTCGACCGGAGGCCGGTCATGGGTGATCACGAAAAGCAGCACGAATCGGCAGCGGGCGAGGTCGAGGGTGAAGTGCGGGACGCCGAGAGGCGGATGGACGAAGGCGACGGGAGAGGCGAAGGAGAAGCCGGTGACGCACTGAACGTGAACAGTGACGTTCATTGGCTGAGCCGCGGCGAGGAACCCCCTCAGGGCAGTGATGGCCGGTGACGGAGCGGCAGGCGGAGGCCCCGGGCCGGGCCGTTCAGCTTGCCGACCGCAGCCCGGGCATTATGTCGGTGTCTTGGGTGGGAGCGAGGTCGGGGACCGGGGCCCCAGTCGGCTCTCTCCGCGGTCAGGGGCAGGGGCTCTCAACCGCTGTTGCGTGAGCGCTCCTCGATCACGTCGGTGACCGGCTTGGTCGTGCACTCTCTCTTGACAAGCGGTGACGAGAGCCGGTTACCTGACTGATCAGTTAGTCAATCCGTCCATGTGGCCCCGAGGTCCGCATGGAGGGTTCGGAGGGCCGAGAGGAGGGGGACCACAGTGCGAACAACCCTGCCCGGGACCGACTACCACGATCCGGCGATATTCGAGCTCGACCGTGAGGCCATATTCTTCAGGTCCTGGATCTGCGTGGGGCGTACTGAGGATCTCCTCGAAGCGGGGCAGTGGATCACAGCCGACGTCGCAGGTGAAAGTGTCCTCATAGCGCGGGGCAAGGACGACGCTCTCCGGGCTTTCTATAACGTGTGCCGCCACAGAGGATCCCGGCTGTGCGACGGAGACTCCGGCCGCGTGGGGTCTGCTTTCAGTTGTCCTTACCATGCATGGAGCTACACGCTCGACGGCAAACTGCGGGGGACTCCGAACGTCGACCGCAGTGAAGTCGTACGCGAGGACTACAGCCTCTGGCCGGTCCACATCGACACCTGGAACGGGTTCATCTTCGTCAACCTCGACAGAGGCGCACCGGCATCACTTCGCTCGGAACTGGCCAAGAGCAGTGGAGTCCTCGATCTTGAGCGGTTCGACCTGGCCGCCCTCCGGCGAGGATTCCGTACGGCCCATGATGTGCGGGCCAACTGGAAGATTCTCGTTGCCAATTACAACGAGTGTCTTCACTGCCCCACCGTGCACCCGGAGCTGGTGGACCTGGTCCCGGCCTTTCGCTCAGGATCCACGTTCGAGGAAGGACGAGACGATGGAGGCGTTTCCCTGGCCGCGGGGAGGAACAGCGTGGCCGACGCCCCGGACTCGAAGCTCCTTCCCATCCCCGGGATGACGGAGGAATCGGCCACCTCGTACTACGGGGCTCTCGTTTTCCCGGCCATGTTTCTGGACGTCAGCGGATGCGAAGCCATCGCCAGCATGATCCAACCGACCGGTCCCACGACCAGCAGGATCGTGACCGACTATCTGTTCCATCCCGAGAGCGTGAGCAGTCGGAACTTCGACCCCGGCCCCGTGGTCAGGTTCAACGAGCTGGTGGCTCAGCAGGACAACGCAGTCTGCGAGCGTGCCCAGAAAGGGGTCACGTCGAGAGCTTTCACCCACGGGATCTACCCTGAGAAAGACGCGGAGGTGTATGCATTCGACCTTCGCTATCAGCAACTACGCGACGGCATCGACGTCGCGCAACGTTGACGGCCCGGCTGAGTGCGGGCCTGCGCCGGGCTGTGTTCTCAAGAGGCCCACATGACGTGCTTACCTGCCGCGGCCGGAGACGAAGTCGCGAGCCCGGTCGACCAGGCCGGCGCCAGGGGCGAGCAACCTGATTCCGGGCGGCGTGCTCGGCGCGCCCGGGTGAGGCCGGGTGGGAGCAATCCGCTTGGCGGTGCGCACCTTCTCCCCGAGATCGTTGAGAGCCGACTGAGAGCACGCGTTGGCGAGCTGCGGGAAGAGGTTGGTCTCCTCGTCCTGGACGTGGGAGGTGACTTCGGTCTTCAGCTTGATGACGAGGCGGTCGAAGTCCTTGTCGTCGGCGGTGCGTTCTTCGAGGTCCTTGAGGAGTTCTTCGACCCTGGCGTGGTCGGCGATTTCCCTGTCGGCGAGGTTGTCGCCTCCGGCGAGGTGTTCGCGGACGGCCGGGTAGAGGTACATCTCCTCGGCGACCGAGTGCCGTACGAGCTCGATCGTGAGCTGATCGAGCAGGCGTTTCCGCTCGCTGTTGCCCGGGGCGGTTTTCTCGATCTGCTGGAAGAGCTCGTCGACCTCGCGGTGGTCGGTGGTCAGTTCCTGGACGACGTCTCCACCATGTCCCATGTCTTCAGCACCCTTTCCTGGTCTCTCGCCGCTCGCGCACCGCACCGGCCGGTGGCGTGCCACCGGTTCCCCCGCACCGTCACCCGCAAAACCCCGCAATCCGGACACCGTCCCAACAGGGGACACGAGCCGGAGCAGGCGGCTGTCTGCGGCCGGTGACCGAGCCTGGCCGGTCGGGGTGCCCCGCGCCCGGCCCCGGCTGCCGGGTGGCGCACCGGGTTCGGTAGGGCTGAACCGAGCGCTGACGCCCGGTGCGGAACCAGCCAGCGCTCACACATCCCGGTCACTGCTCTGACGTGGTGTTTTAGAGTGGAGTCCATCAGTTCCGGTGACAGGACCCGTGAGGTATTCGCGAACATGGCGACTGAAACGTTTGAGTTTCAGGTGGAGGCCCGTCAGCTGCTGCAGCTGATGATCCACTCGGTGTATTCGAACAAGGACGTCTTCCTGAGGGAGCTCGTCTCCAACTCCTCCGACGCGCTGGACAAGCTGCGCATCGAGAAGCTGCGGGACGATTCGCTCGACGCCGACGTGTCCGATCTGCACATCGAGATCGACATCGACAAGGACACCCGCACCCTCACGGTGCGGGACAACGGCATCGGCATGTCGTACGACGAGGTCGGCCGGCTCATCGGCACCATCGCCAACTCGGGCACCGCGAAGTTCCTCCAGGAGCTGCGCGAGGCCGAGGACGCGGGCGGGGCGGAGGGGCTCATCGGCCAGTTCGGCGTCGGGTTCTACTCCGGCTTCATGGTGGCGGACGAGGTCACTCTGGTGACCCGGCGCGCCGGCGAGAGCCAGGGCACCCGCTGGACCTCGCGCGGCGAGGGCACGTACACGCTGGAGACGGTCGGCGACGCGCCGCAGGGCACCTCGGTCATGCTGCACCTCAAGCCGGCCGACCCGGAGGACCAGCTCCACGACTACGCCTCGCCGTGGAAGATCAGGGAAACCATCAAGAGGTACTCGGACTTCATCACCTGGCCCATCCGGATGGTGCCCGAGGGGCCTGCGCAGGCCGACGAGGGCGACGACGCACCCCGCCCCGAGACGCTCAACTCCATGAAGGCGTTGTGGGCGCGGTCGCGCGACGAGGTGTCCGACGACGAGTACCACGAGCTCTACAAGCACATCGGTCACGACTGGCGCGACCCGCTGGAGACGATCCGGCTCCAGGCGGAGGGCACCTTCGAGTACCAGGCCCTTCTGTTCCTCCCCGCTCACGCGCCCCACGACCTGTTCACGCGGGACTTCCAGCGGGGGGTGCAGCTGTATGTCAAGCGCGTGTTCATCATGGACGACTGCGAGGCGCTGCTGCCGCCGTACCTGCGGTTCGTCAAGGGCGTCGTCGACGCGGCGGACCTCTCGCTGAACGTCTCCCGCGAGATCCTCCAGCAGGACCGCCAGATCGAGATGATGCGGCGACGGCTGACGAAGAAGGTCCTGTCCACGGTCAAGGACATGATGACCAAGGACCAGGACCGCTACGCCACGTTCTGGCGTGAGTTCGGCGCGGTCCTGAAGGAGGGTCTGGTCACCGACTCGGAAAACCGCGACGCCATCCTCGCCGTCGCCTCGTTCGCCAGCACGCACCACGACACCGAGCCGACCACGCTCAAGAGTTACCTGGAGCGGATGAAGGACGGTCAGGAAGACATCTACTACCTGACCGGCGAGTCCCGGCAGAGCATCGAGAACTCCCCGCACATGGAGGCCTTCCGGGACCGGGGCATCGAGGTGCTGCTGCTCACCGACCCCGTCGACGAGGTGTGGGCCGACGCCGTCGGCGAGTACGAGGGCAAGAATCTGCGGTCCGTCGCCAAGGGCCGGATCGACCTCGACACCAAGGACGAGGACACCCCCGACGGCGAGCGGGAGAAGCAGGCCGAGGAGTACGCGGGGCTGCTCGGCTGGATGAAGGAGCAGCTGGACGAGGAGATCAAGGAGGTGCGCCTGTCCTCCCGCCTCACCGTCTCCCCGGCCTGCGTCGTCTCCGACGCAGGCGACCTGCCTCCGGCCCTGGAGAACATGTACCGAGCGATGGGCCAGGAGGTGCCCAGCACCAAGCGGATCCTGGAGCTCAACCCGGACCACCGGCTCGTGAAGGGCCTCAACCGTGCGTACAAGGAGAGCGGGGAGCGGACGGATCTCGCCGAGACCGCCGAGCTCCTGCACGGCCTGGCGGTGCTTGCCGAGGGCGGTCAGCCCAAGGAACCGGCCCGGTTCGCCAAGCTGATGGCGGACCGTCTGGAGCGCGTGCTGTAACTCGGCGCACCCAGGCGTCGGAGGCCCGGCCCGAGAGGAATCGGGCGGGGCCTCCGACGCCTGGGGTTCGCCTTTTCCGGGCCCCTGTTTTGCCGTAACCGGTGGCATTCGGGGCCTGAGGTTCGTCAGCCAGGGTGGGCGGGGGTCTTGAGGACCCAGGAGTGGCCGGTGCACGCGCTGGGGAGGGGTGGGAATGTCTTGCCTTCCACATCGGTGCTGGTGAACTCGTGGCTCTCGCTGCAGTCGCACCGGTAGATCCCGCTCTGGGGGACCTTCTCGCCGGGGTGGTAGGTCTTCTCGTTCATGATCCTGTTGTACTGCCGCCCGGAGTGCCGGGCGGCAGGATCCCAGCACATTGGGGGAGCGGGGACGGCAGCCGACGGCGGCCGTCCCGGCCGGTGGAGGGGCACGGCGTCGCAGACGGGGGCCGGTTCCGCCCCATGGTGTTTCGAAGTACGGACGCTGATGCTGAAGGGGGGACACCTGGGAAGGAACCGGGTATGCGGCACTCCAAGCGCGTCTCCGACCGTCGGTCGGCCCGGCGAACATCACAAGGCGCCGACCCCCACAACAGCGCCCTGGAAGCGCTCCCCGCCGCCGCGTCCATGGAGCAGTCCGCCCCGCCCACGGAGCAGGAGGCGTAGGGACTGCGAGCGGAGATCGCCCAGCTGCGCGAGGCGATCGACCGGCGCCCCGTGGTGGACCAGGCCCGCGGCGTGATCATGGCCCTGGGCCCCTGTACGCCCGAAGAGGCCTGGGAGGTCCTGGTCGACGTCTCCCAGCACACCAACCGCAAGCTCCACGCCATCGCCTGCAGCATCGTCGACAGCACCGCCGGGCCCGATCTCTCCGAGGAGATACGTACCGGCTGCGCCAGGCGCTCCTGCGGGCACAGGCCCGCAGGAAGGCCTCAGGTGCGGCCGCCGACGACGGGCCCGGGGCCTGACCGAGGCGCAGCCGTTCGCGCCCCGGCCGGCGGGTGAGGGTGGAGAGCCGGTAGGGGAGCGCGGATGTCGTCGGACAAGCGGAGGTGGTCCCGGAGAGCATGCCGGCCCAGGTCGGTGAGAGCGACGGCGCGGCTGGTGCCGATCCGCTTGATCCAGCCGGAGTCGAAGGCATGCGTGCACAGGGCGGCTCCGACGGCTCCGGCCAGGTGGGGGCGGCGTTCGGTCCAGTCCAGGCACGAGCGGACGGGTGGGCGCCGTGTGGCGGATTGCTGCGCGATGCCGAGTTCGGCCAGCCAGGCGGTTCCGTCGGCGGTGAGCGTCAGCCCTCGCTCCCAGTCCAACATCCCCTTCTGGGTCATTGCGTCGGTGATCGCGACCCCGAGAGCGCCGGCGAGGTGGTCGTAGCATGTGCGGGCGTCGGCCAGTGCCCGGTTGCGGTTGACAGCGGACAACGAGCTGGGGGGAGCAGGGCGTCGAGGAGCCCTGGAGGCAAGTGTCTCGATCAGTTCGGCCGTCTCGGGATCGGCCAGGCGAACGTAGCGATGGCGCCCGTGGCGCTCCTGGCTGAGCAAGCCTCCTTCGACAAGGAGGTTCAGGTGCTCGGTCGTGGTCGAGGCGGCCACCCCGGCATGGCGCGCCAGTTCGGTCGCGGTCCACGCGCGACCGTCCAGCAGTGCCAGGCAGAAGCCTGCGCGCGTGCCGTCGGCCAGGAGTCCGGCCAGGGCGGCCAGGTCCGGGCCCTCGATGTGCGCATCATGGCTGTTCATCGCCGTCCATCATCCACCCGTGATGCTTCGGGGGGAACCGAAGGATCTCCGCCCTACCGTCGAGCCCATGAACACCGCGACGCCCGGCGGCGTGCTCAACGGCACGTCGGCCGATCACGTGACCATCACGCCGAGCATCCTGTACTTCGGAACGCCGGTCGTGCTGCTCTCGACGGAGAACGAGGACGACTCCTTCAACCTGGCGCCGATGTCGTCGGCCTGGGCACTCGGCCAGGTGCTCGTCCTGGGCGTGGGGGTAGAGGGACAGACCGCGCACAATCTGTGCAGCCGCCAAGATCTGGTGGTCAACCTGCCCGCGCCCGCTCAGTGGCCGGCGGTGGAACGGCTGGCGCCGTTGACCGGGCGCACCCCGGTACCCGTGGGCAAGCGCGGCACCTTTCGCTTCGAGCGGGACAAGTTCGCCGCTGCAGGCCTGCGTCCTGAGCCCTCCGAGCTGGTCCGGCCACCGCGAGTTGCCGAATGCCCCATCCAGTTGGAGGCCCGCGCGGCCCGGGTCCGAACCGACGCGACCGGAGCGTTCGTCATCGTCGAAGCCCAGGTGCTCAAGGTTCATGCCGATCCACGCATCGTCGTCCCCGGTTCCCAGCACGTCGACCCGGGCAAGTGGAGCCCACTGATCTACAACTTCCGCCACTACTACGGACTCGGGACGGAACTCGGCCACAGTTTCCGTTCGCAGACACCTCGGCGAAACCAGTGACTCGCCCGAAGCCGGGTGCCCGGGCGGGGGGACAGGAAAGGCATGGCCCCCGAGCCCCCTGGGGGTCCTCGACGGAGGCGGTTCACAGACCTGCACGGGTGAACGTCACATGCGTGACTCCGCTGGGCGAGGAGACGGCCTCGACCTCGTAGTCCTTCTCGAGGCCCTCCACTCCGTCCCAGAGGCGTACACCTCGGCCGAGCAGGATCGGAACCACCACGATGTGCATGTGGTCGATGAGCCCGGCGGCGAGGAAGTCGCGGATCAAGGTGGGTCCGCCGCCGATGCGTACGTCCTGGCCGCCCGCAGCCTCGCGGGCCGTTTCGAGAGCCTTGGCGGGCGAAGCGTCGAGGAAGTGGAACGTCGTCCCGCCTTCCATCTCGATCGACGGGCGCGGGTGATGGGTGAGGACGAAGGCCGGTGTGTGAAACGGCGGGTCGGCCCCCCACCACCCCCTCCACTCCGGGTCCTCGTGCCATCCGGGGTACCCGAACTTGCCGGCGCCCATGATCTCGGCGCCGATCCCCGGCGTGAACTGCCGCACGAAGGCGTCGTCGAGGCCGCTGCTCCCGCCGGGCCGGTCGGTCATCCGGTGCCACCACCGGGTGGCGAACATCCACTCGTGCAGCCTTTCGCCGGCGTGGCCGAAAGGCGCGTCATGGCTCAGACCCTCACCGGTGCCGAAGCCGTCGAGCGAGATGGAGAAGTTGTGGACGCGGGCGAGTGACATGACTGGCGACTCCTTCCCTCTGCTGGTTACGACTCATGAAACAGGCCCTGGGCGGGCTGCCCGGGGAGGCGGCCCCGGGCGGAGATCATGGGGGAGGTGGCGAGATCGAGGCGACCGGCCGCGATGTTGGCGAGGTGCCGCTCGATTTCCTCGTCCGTGGCGAGCCCTGCGGCGGTGAGACTGTCACGTACCTGGTGGACGGTGGCCGCCTCGAGAACGTCGCACTGGGGCGAGGCGATCGGGAAGTAGGCGTCGGCCCGGACGTCGTCGAGCCCGGCCTCGCGCAGCAGCCGCGGCAGTTTGCGTCCGTAGGCGAGGTCCGCGCCACGCTGCCGCAGCAGCTGACGGAAACCGCGGCGCAGCCGGTTGGCGAGCTCCTGCTCGGGACCGTACTCGTCTGGGCAGATCAGCGGCTGCAGGGCGGGGTCGGCGTCCTCGACCAGCAGCCATCCGCCGGGGCGCAGCGCCTTGACCATGGAACGCAGCGCAGCATCGCGGTCGGCGACGTGGACGAGGACCAGGCGGGCATGGACCAGGTCGAAGGCCCCGGCGGGCGGTTCGTCGAGGGCGACATCGTGGCGGAGCACCTCGACCCCCTCGGCGGCCGCCGTCTCGGTCCAGGAGATGTCGATGTCAGTGGCGAGCACGCGCCCGCGGGGACCGACGCGCTCGGCGAGCCACGCGGCGACCGTCGGCCCGCCGGCACCGACCTCCCAGCACTGCCACCCTTCGTCGATCCCGACAGCGTCGAAGTGCCGGAATGTCGAGGCGTCGAAGAGGGCCGACAGCGCATCGAAGCGGGTGCCCGCCTCGACCTGCCGATTGTCCAACAGGTATCCCTCGTCCTGACCCATGAACCGATCCTGCCACGGCCGGACGATGGTGGGGTTGCGCAGGTGGTGCCAGGGAGTGCCGCCTCGTGTTCGCAGAGCAGGTCGTGCCTCGCGCCGACCCGGAGTCAGAGGGCTCCGGTCACGGCGTTCGACCACAGAGTGCGACGCTGGCCGATCGACGACCTCGCGGCACAGGCCCGCGAAGCAGGATTCGCCGAAGTCGGCCGGATGCTGCGTAAGCCGCGCCAGGGGGAACGCCACCGCCCGGGACATCTGCTGCTGCGCGAAGGCAGGCAACCCGGGTGAAGGCCTGCCCGTCCAGGGCGTGGGCGTTCGCGTACTGATCGTGCAGGGCCCGGAGTCCGGTTGGAGGCGCGACCCCGCGGCGGTCAGCGGCAGAACTCAGCCGCCAGGATCGGCACTCCGCTCTCTTCGGGCGCCCCTGGCCAATCGGCGTTGTAGTTCAGCGCCACGACTCGGCTGCCGTCGCGGGTGGCGAAGGCTTTGCCCAGAGAGCCGGTGATGCGGGGGCCGTCGCCCCAGATCGCCTTCCCACAGGGCATGCGGAAGCGCACCAGCCCCAGCCCGTACCCTCCGGCCTCGGGATTCCTGGGATCGATCGGGACGGTCGAGGTCATCTCCTTCATCTGCTGGCGCGGCAGCAACTCGCCGCGGAGCAGGGAACGGTAGAAGCGGGTGACATCGGCGCCGTCGGAAATCATCTCCCCTGCCGCTCCGGCAGAGGACGGGTTCAGCTCGGTCACGTCCCGGGGCTTCGCGCCTTTGGAGAACTTGGCGTACGCCCGGCTGCTGGGCTGCGGCAGCCGGGGGTCGGTGCCGGGGACAGACGTGTTGCGCAGTCCGAGACGGTGGAGGATCCTGCGCTCGATCTCCGTGCCGTACGGGCGCCCGGTCACGCGATCGACGACCATCCCGGCCAGGATGTAGTTGGTGTTCGAGTAGTCGAAGCCTTTGCCCGGCCGGAACCGTGGCTTGTGCCGCATGGCGACGTCCACCAGTTGTCGCGGCGTCCAGGTGTCGTAGCGATGCTCGAAGAAGCCTGTGCCCGCGGTCTTCCGGGCGAACTCCTCGTCGGTGTTGTAGCTGAAGATGCCGCTGGTGTTGCGCAGGAGCTGTCGCAGCGTGACCCGTTGCCCGTCGTGGCCGTTGCCGCGCACCACACCGGGCAGCCACTTCTCCACGGTGTCGTCGAGGTTCAGCCGGCCCTCGGCCTCAAGTTGGAGCAGCACCGTGGCGACGAACGTCTTGGTCACCGAGCCGATGCGGTAGTGGTCGTGCGGCGAGCGCTCGCGGCCGGTCCGGACATCGCCGACGCCGGCCGCGTGGCGCCAGGAACCCTGCCGGTCGCGCACCTCGATCACGGCCCCGGGCACCCCGGAACGTACAGCGGCGTCGACCGCCTCCCGGGTCTTCGTATGGCTCTCCGGTGCGGAGTCCCGCACGGTGTCGGGTTCTGCGATCGCGGCGCGGGCGCCGAGAGCGGCGGCAGCCGCAGCCGCGGCCACCAAGGCCGCGGTGAGAACCTTCCCCGCCCTGGTTCGGGGCCGGTTGGGCCTCTGCCCGCCTGAATTCTCGGCCTGTGCTTCCGGCGTCGGCGGTGTCATGCATGCCTCCAGTGCGAATGTGGGGGATTTGGGGCACCGTCAGGCTAGAAAGCCGGTCCCACTCGCATCATCCGTCTCCGGACCGATTCACACCCGAGGTGATCGCCACCAAGTCCCCTAGGGGGCGCGGCCGTTGGCAATGTGAAGCGACGTCCATGCCCCCCCCGCCAAGGTCTGTCCGCCCGCGAGGCGTTCTGGTTGCGGTCGGATGCAAGGCGCGGCTGGATGCTCGCCCTCTCCGGGGTGTTCGGCCTCGCCGTGCTGCTCCTGCCGGGGCGGTCGGTGTCTCGCACTGTGCGTATGGCTCTCCTCGTCGGCCAGTGCTGATGGCTGTGGCCCTGATCCTGGCCGCCGCGGCGTAAGGCCTGACCGCTCGCTCCCGGAGCCCTGTTCTCGTGGAGGAGTTCGGCCCTCCACCTCCCTTCTCTGCCGATGGCATCCGACGGAATGGCACGGCCAACGCAAGCCCCGAAGGAATACGGCCGATCGGCCGGGTGGGGGACAAGCGCCCCCGGCCCGGCCGATCGTCATGCGTTCCCGCGCTTCACGCTACGGCTTGGGAGTGCACGGATTCCTGGAGACGCATTCCGCGAAGTGAAGCGAGGAGGTGATGCCCTTCAGGACTCCGTAGCTCTTGAACCAGTGGTGCTGGCAGTCCTCTCCCTGGACGTACTCGTCAATCATGAACTTGCGGTACTCGACCATCGGTTTGGTGTACCCGCGCTTGCCCGGGCCGACCTTCATGGTGTTCGTCACCGACCTGCCCCTGGTCACGGTCTTGGTGATGTCGTAGCTGGTCTTCGCCTCCACCTTGCCGATGCCCCAGTCCAGGCCGCCGCCGGCTTCGCGGCTGTAGGTGGACGAGCGGGTCTTGTCGGTCTTGATCTTGTACTTGAGCGTGGAGGTGGAAGAGCCGCCATTCCTCTTGCTGGCCGTGGGGCCGATGGCCTTGTACGTCGGGCGGCCCAACTTCGACACCTTGAAGTAGAACACCTCATTGCAGCGAGTCGGTTCCGCTGATGCCGTCGCCCCAGGAATCACGAACGACCCCAGAACGAGTGCGGAGGTCGCGAGGCCTGCGCCGACCAGTCGCCTCTTTACGTGGTTCATCTTTCCCCGTTTCTCCTGTGCGGCCCGCGAGTTGATCTCGCCGACCGGGGGATGGGGAGTCAACGGCGCTACTGCGGTCAACAGTTGCCCCTCCATCATCCCTCCTCGAGTCCTTTCTGCCGCATTGCTCGGTCGGACACTTCGAGCATCTGCGCTTGGCGCAATCATTCCGCGCCTCTGGTGGCGGAGTCGTTAGCGCAGCGTTCACAACTCTCTTGGCAATCCGTCTACTTGTGGATTGCCTGGTACTCGCGGATTGCCTGGCCTGGATGGCGGGGGACCGCGCAGTCGACGGCGGCAGCCATGACGTGCCGGTCGATGACAGCTCGGTCATCGGCTCCTGGCGCAGCCCCGCCGAGGCAGCGAGATCAGGCCCGGTCGTGGGCGCCGCGGATGCGCAGGATCCGATGCACCGGCACTCTCGGCAGCGGTTCGATCGCCAGCGACGCCAGCAGGCTGACGAGCGCGATACCGGCCGCGATCGTGAAGACGTTTCCGATCGCCTCGGCGTAGGTGTGCGGCGCATGGAGGCCGTGTTGCTCGACCCCGCGACACGTCATGGGCGGCCCGGACCTGCAGGCCAGGTCCAGGCTGGAGTCCAACCCCACGTGCGGTCTCCACAACATGGCACCGATGTGCCCGGCAACCACCCAGGCTGATGTCGACACCCATCTGTCCGTCTTCGAGGAGGTCGTCCGCCCGCTGACTCACTTCGCCTCGTCGCTCGGGCCGATGTGCTCACCGGGCGTGGAGAGCTCGTCGATCGCCCCTGCGGTGACCACCGCACCCGTGGTCTTCCTGCCGCGACGCAGCCTGCCCTCCAACCAGGTCGCGAAGGTCGTGAGCGCGAAGTTCAGCAGGACGAAGATGACTGCCACGACGGTGAAGCTGGCAATGGTGTTGGCACCGTAGTTCGCGCTCATCGGGCGGACGGACGCCAGCAGTTCGGAGAAGCCGAGCAGCGCTCCACCGAGGGCGGTGTCCTTCACGATGACCACCATCTGGCTGACGATCGCGGGCAGCATCGCGGTCACCGACTGCGGCAGCAGCACGTACCGCATGGTCTGGCCCTTGCGCATGCCAATGGCCTTGGCCGCGTCGGTCTGCCCTGTGGGCAGGGACAGGATGCCGGCGCGCACCACCTCGGCGAGCACCGACCCGTTGTAGAGGACGAGGCCGGTGACCACGGCGTACAGCGGCCGGGATTCCGGGCTGATGTCGGTGTACTGCGCGTACGCCGCGTTGGCGAAGAACATCAGGATGAGTACGGGGATGGCACGGAAGAACTCCACGACGGTGCCGCCCACGCCGCGCACCCACCAGTGGTCGGAGAGGCGCGCGATACCGAAGAACGCCCCGAGAGGCAGTGCGATGACCATGGCGAGCGAGGCGCTCTTCAGGGTGTTCTCCAGTCCCGGCAAGAGGTACGTACTCCAGGCGCGGGAGTCGGTGAAGAACGGCTTCCACTTGACCCATTCGAGCTGGTCCTTCTCGGCGAGACTCTGGACCACCCACCACACGAGTGCCGCGAGGGCGACGAGGAACACCACTGTGTACACGACGTTTCGCCGCGCGGCACGCGGGCCCGGGGCGTCGTACAGGACGGAGGTCATCGCTTGACCGCCACCTTCTTGCTCACCCAGCCGAGGAACAGACCGGTCGGGAGGGTGAGGCAGATGAAGCCGAACGCGAAGATGGCGGAGATGAGAAAGAGTTGAGCCTCGTTCTCGATCATTGTCCGCATCAGCAGAGCCGCCTCGGCGACACCGATCGCTGCCGCCACCGTGGTGTTCTTGGTCAGCGCGATCAGCACGCTGGCCAGCGGACCGACCACCGAGCGGAAGGCCTGCGGAAGGACGACCAGCCGCAGCACCTGGGTGAAGTTCAGGCCGATGGCGCGCGCCGCTTCCATCTGACCGACGGGCACGGTGTTGATGCCGGACCTCACCGCCTCGCACACGAAGGCGGAGGTGTAGAGGGTCAGGCCGAGCACGGCGAGCCTGAAATTGATGGTCTCGAAGTCGCTGCCACCGAGCCTGACGCCGAGCGTCTGGAAGAGGCCCAGTGAGGTGAAGACAATGATCACAGTCAGCGGAATGTTCCTCACGACATTGACGTATCCGGTGCCGAAGGCGCGCATCAGCGGCACCGGGCTGACTCTCATGGCAGCCAGGAGCGTTCCCCAGACAAGTGAGCCGATCGCGGAGTAGACGGTGAGCTGCACCGTCACCCAGAAGGCTCCCAGCAGGTCGTAACCCTCAAGAAAGTCGAACACGATTTCCCGCGCTTCCGCGTGTGTGGACGGGGTGGCGCGCCGCCCCTGCGGGCGGCGCGCCGGTAGTGCTCAATTCCAGCCGACGGTGTTTCAGCTGACGATGTTTCCGATCTTCGGGGCGGGCTCGTTCTTGTAGTTGGCCTCGCCGAAGTTGGCCTTCACGGCCTTGTCCCATGAGCCGTCCGCCACCATCTTCTCGAGGGCAGCGTTGATCTTGCCCTGGAGTTCGCTGCCCTTCTTGACGCCGACGCCGTAGTTCTCGTTGCTCAGCTTGAAGCCGCCCAGCTTGAACTTGTCCTTGAACTCGGGTTGCGCGGCATAGCCGGCGAGAATTGCGTCGTCGGTTGTCAGGGCGTCGATGACCTGGTTCTCCAGGCCGGTCAGGCACTCCGAGTACCCGCCGTACTCCTGCAGTTGGGCCTTCGGCGCGAGCTTCGTCTTGACGTTCTGCGCGGAGGTCGATCCGGTGACCGAGCAGAGCCTCTTGTCGTTCAGGTCTGCGGGCTTGGTGATGGAGTCGTCGTCCGCCCGGGTCATGATGTCCTGGTGTGCCAGGAAGTAGGGCCCGGCGAAGTCGACCTTCTCCTGGCGCTCCGGGGTGATCGAGTAGGAGGCCGCGATGAAGTCGACATCGCCACGCTGAAGCAGCGTCTCGCGGTCGGCGCTCTTGGCTTCCTTCCACTCGATCTGGTCGGGCTGGTAGCCGAGTTGCTTGGCGACGTACGTGGCTACGTCGACGTCGAAGCCGGTGTACTTGCCGTCCGGAGTTTTCAAGCCGATGCCCGGCTGGTCGTACTTGATGCCGACCGCGACCTTCTTGCCGCCGCCCGTACCGCCGTCGCCTCCGTCACCGCCGCAGGCCGAGGCGGTCACGGACAGCACGACCGCAGCGGCGGCCGCGATGGAGACCTTCAGAAGTTTCATGGTGCATTTCCCTAGGGATTGACATGTGGAAACAGAGCTTCGGAGCGGGACGGGTTCATGGCGTCGGGCTCAGTGGTGAAGGATTTTCGAGAGGAAGTCCTTGGCACGGTCGCTGTTCGGGTTGCTGAAGAACTGGTCCGGCGTCGTCTCCTCCACGATTCGTCCGTCCGCCATGAACACGACGCGATTGGCGGCCGAACGGGCGAATCCCATCTCGTGGGTGACGACGACCATCGTCATTCCGTCACGGGCGAGTTGCTGCATCACCTCCAGCACTTCATTGATCATTTCTGGGTCGAGGGCCGAAGTCGGCTCGTCGAAAAGCATGATCTTGGGGTCCATCGCCAGCGCTCTGGCGATCGCCACACGCTGCTGCTGGCCGCCGGAGAGCTGCGCTGGATACTTGTCAGCCTGAGAGGCGACACCCACCCGGTCGAGGAGCGAGCGTGTCCGCCTCTCGGCCTCCTTCTTGTCCTTCTTGCGGACCTTGACCTGGCCCAGCATCACGTTCTCCAGCACGGTCTTGTGCGCGAAGAGGTTGAAGGACTGGAAGACCATGCCCACATCGGCTCGCAGGCTTGCCAGCTCACGGCCCTCTGCGGGCACCGGCCTGCCGTCAATGGCGATCCCGCCCGAGTCGATGGTCTCCAAGCGGTTGATGACGCGGCACAGCGTGGACTTTCCGCCCCCGGAGGGTCCGATGACGACGACGACCTCGCCGCGGGCGATGGTCAGGTCGATGTCCTGGAGCACATGCAGCCTGCCGAAATGCTTGTTGACCCTGTGCAGCACGACGAGGGCGCTCTCCATGCCCGGCACGGCGACTTCCTCTGCCGCTGGTACTTCGCTCATCGGCTTCTTCCTCCGTCCTCCTCGAGTCGGCCCGCACGCTGACGTCCCACCACGAAACGGGCGCCGCGGCGAGGAAGCCGAGGTCAGGGAACGAGGACTGACCGAGGTGCCCCGGACCTTCCATCGGATTGAGCGCACGCTCGATCCGGAAGAATGCAGCACTATGAATATTTTGACCCTTTCGGGTCGGTATGTGTGAGCCCGCCACGCTGAAAAAGAGCTGGTACGAGAGCCGGCGAAGGCGCGGGTGAGCACTGCTGCACATCCGGCACGGGCGTTGGGCCCGGCTCGTGCCGGTGTCGTCGCTTTCGGTGACCCTCGTACCGGCGCCTCGCTGCTCGTACCACCAGCCCCACCAGTCCGCCTGGTGGTCGCGCTTGCGCAGGTCGGGCTCCCTGTGCCGACGTGGATGGGACGCGGTGGGGAATTCTCACGCCCCGGAAACTTCCCCGCCCGGTGATGAGGGGGCGCCCGCCCTGTGATGAGGGGGCGCGTGCATCGCTCGCCAGGGCAGGACTCTTGCCGGTCCGGCCGACCGCCGTGCCGGACAGTAGATGCTCGGTGAAGCCTTGGTGAAGCGGCTCGGTCGGCTCCCAACCCGGAGCCGGGAAGGCCCACTCCTGCCTACGTGATGTGGCCATGCCCAGCCGATACGCGGAGGGCGTGGCCGGGACCCCGAACAAACGGAAAGGGAGAGACCCGCCATGCAACGTCGAGCCGGCACCATCACCGCGGGCGCAGTACTCCTGGCGGCCTTGAGCCTCACCGCCTGCGGCCCCGAGGACGGCAAGGCCGCAGGCAGCGGGAAGAGCTCCTCCTCGCCGAACTCCTCCGCCCGAGGACAAGAGCGGAGGCCGGGGCGAGGACAACGGCCAGGGTCAGGGCAAGAGCGGCGGCCAGGGCAGTGACTCCGGCGACTCCGAGGTCGTGGACAGATGCACGACCAAGAACACGGAACTGGAATTCCTTGTTGTGCAGCACGGCAATGACCAGCAGGATGCGCAGGCCAACGTGCGGATCACCAACACCGGGTCCAACACGTGCACCATCGTCGGTGTGACCACGCTCCTCGCCGAGGACATCACGGGCAAGTCCGCCAAAGTCGAGACCGACAACGCCGGCGGTAGCGACGAGGCCGCCGACGTGGCGCCGGGGCAGACCGCCGTGGCCCTCGTCGAGTATCCCGACCACAACAACGACGGCACGGGCAGCGAGGAGTGCCCTTGAGGCCCACGAGGTACAGGTCGCCCTGCCCGAGGACGACACTCGCACCGTGGAGGTCAAGCGGGAGGGCGGCGAGATGGCGTCGTTCCTCGCCTGTGCGCCCGACAAGGTCAAGCTCGGCGACTTCAGCAGCTGAGCCCGGAGCAGCCCGCGCTCCGGGCCGAACCGACCGGACGACTGGACCGGCTGGACACCGCGTACCGGACCCGCCGGCGGGAGAACCTGGTGGGTACCGGGCAGCTCGAGCGCCTGTTGACGAACGAGGGCCGCGGCCGCCGCGTCAAGATCCACCCGGTCGACCGGACCCACGTGATGCCAGGCCGCGTACGGGAGTTGGAGCAGCGCAACCTCCAAGTCCGTTACGGCTGGGACGACATCGCCGACGCCTGGTCCGCACACGACCTCGAGGAACTCGCCCCGATCCGGGCCATCAACGAACTCGGCTACGACCTCGCCGCGTACGCCTACGTCTCCCCATCGGCATCGGCGTCTGACGCCCATCGCAGGAATTCCCCTCCGCTTTCGCCGGCGCGTACCGCATCTCGATCAGGTCGTAGGCTGTCGGGCCCGGCATGGGCATGTCGATGCCCATGCCGGGCTCACTGGGCTCGCGGACCAAGTACGACCGCGGGACGGGTGGGCGTTGAGCTCGTCGGGCCGGGACGGCGCAGGGACAGAGCGGACGCGGAGCCGCGATCGGGCCGCGTGCACCGTTCAGTGGGTGGAGAAGACTGCCGCCCCTCCGCTGCCCGACCGGGGACGCTGCCGCGCACGGCGCGATCGTACGGCCGCGACGCCGCCCGGTCCGGCTGGGCCGCTGCCTGTCGGGCGGATGCGGCCGCGTACCCGCAGCGGCATCCTCGAAAGGAGCAGCAGGGGCGAACCACCTCCCGATGCACAGTTGCCGCATACAGGGAGAGCGATCGTGACCAAGGCCATCGGACAGCCCGGGCTAACCCGGCTCCTGGTGGTCCTGCTGCTTCTGGCAGGCGCGGCGGCAGACATTTTCGGGCCCGAGCCCTACATGGGGCTGCCCCTGCTGGCCGCCACCCCCTTGGTCGCGGCTGCGATGCTCTCCTTCCGGGAAAGCCTGGCCTTCGCAATCCTGGCCTGCGTCATCTCTGTCGTGCTCGACGTCCATCTCGGGCGGGCGGTCACCGCACTGGTCGTCGATCTGGCCGATGTGGCTTTGACCAGCTGCCTTGCCCTCCTGATCAATGTGCTGCTCACCCGGCACCGCCTGCGCCTGGCGCAGGCCCGTGACGTGGCGGAGGCGGCCCAGCGCGCGCTGCTGCCCGATCCGCCGGCACGTGCCGGAAACCTGGAGGTCGCGGCGCGATACGAGGCGGCGCAGGCCGAAGCCCGGATCGGTGGCGATCTCTATGCCGTGCAGCCCACGCCCTTCGGCGTACGAGCGATCATCGGGGACGTAAGGGGCAAGGGCCTGCAGGCAGTGGCCTCTGTCTCGGTACTGATCGGGGCGTTCCGGCAGGAGGCCGATTACGCACCCACCCTCGGCGAACTCGCCCAGCGGCTGGATGCGGCTCTGCGGCGTGACAACGAGCGCCGAGCGGCGCCCGCCGGCATCGAGGACTACACGACAGCCCTGCTGGCGGAGATCGTCCCGGGCAGCGACACCGTACGGCTGATCAACCGCGGGCACCCGGCCCCGTTTCTGGTGCATGACGGCGGCATCGTTCGGCTCGATCCCGCGGAGCCACAGCTTCCGCTGGGCATGAACCTCGGCGGACCGGGGGCCGACGGAGCAGGGACGGCGGACACCTTCACGATGCCGCCGGGGGCCACGCTCCTCCTGATCACGGACGGGGTCACCGAGGCGCGCAACAAGAGCGGAGCCTTCTACGACGTCGAGGACGCCGGCATCGGCACACGCGTCTACCGGCACCCCCGCCAGCTGATCGACACACTTGTTCAGGACGTGGCGAACTGGACGGCCGGGCCCTATCAGGACGACATGGCGATCATCGCGCTGACCCGAACCCCCGGTTAGGTCCGCTTCAACGGATCCTGCTCAGCGCAGAACGGGATAAGGGGAGCGTGCCTGCTGCCCCCGGGGAGGCCTCGGGGATTGTCCCCAGTCACCCCCTGGGGCGCCTCGCTGACCTGGTCTTCAGCACGTTCACCCAGGGGATCTTCCCCCCGGGACTGGGGAGAAGCTCTGATGGCAGAGCGGAGGCGGCCGGACAGGCTTAAGGAGCAGGAGTCACCGTTCCTGGAATTTGCCCGAGGAGGTGCCCAGCTCGCGCGGCGTCGCATGGTGCGGCCGTGAGCGGATGTCCGGCGGCGCGCGCACCGTTGCAGGCCGCAAAGGAAGGCCTCACCGGCCGCGCACCGGCCCCGGGACCAGCACAAAATCCACCCCTTCGGAAGGTGGTTGTCATGTGCAGCCCGCCGATTGCGCCTACCGTCGCTGCATGGTGGTGCGAGGCGGGCCGTGAGGGGTACCCCGCGGTGGCGCAGGCCCGTGCAATCTCCCACCGGTTCGCCGCCCGGGCCGGTTGGCCGCTTGAAGCCCAGGAGAATCTGGCGCTGATCGTCTCGGAGCTGGTCACCAATGCCTGCCGCCACGCCCCAGGGCCATGCCGTATTCGGCTGCAAGCCCTATCCGGACGAGTAGCGGTGGAAGTGTGGGACACCAACCCCCTGCTTCCATGCCTCAGCATTCCGGACACAGATGTTGCCGTGGAGAACGGCGAGCCGCCGTGCGGCGGCTACGGGCTGGGCATCGTGGCGCGGCTGAGCGAGGAACTGCTCGGCTTCGCCGGACCGGCCGGCGGAAAGACGATACGCGCGGTCGTGACCGGGTCCATGGAATCCGGCGGGGCCGACCTCAGCGGCACCGACGATCAGGACGCGTGATTGCCGTCGAGAGCGCTGATTCTCGTTGACACCCGGGGGACTGGGCCGGGTCGCGCCGACCTCGGCGTCCGGCACCTCTACCGGCTCGGTCCTGGTCGTCGACCGGGAGGGAGTGGTCCGAGCTGATACGGCCCTGAGCCCGGAAGCCCAGGGCAAGCCGTGACCGGTGACCGTGTTACAGCGGTCGGGCACCGGCTGTGCCCGGCGCCCAGATGCTGTACGGGCGGTGGTCGGATGAACCCGGTGGGCGTGCGCCGGGTCAGGAAGCGTCGCCGCCCGCGCATTCTGGGGCACTGGGTGACCACCCCCGTGGGACTCCGCGCATCTTCCTGTGGTCGAAGGCGCCCCGGCGCCCCCAGGTCGGCGGGGGACGGAGACGTGCCCGGGGGCTGTTCCGCGAAGCCGTAGGGGAGGCGGGCAAGCTACCCGGCGCCGAGTGGAAGCGGCCTGAACGGCGGTGACGCTCCTGTGGCCGCTGCCGTGACATGCCAGGAGTGTGAGAATGCAATGGAGACCTCCGGGACGGATAAGGGATGACATGCCTGTTGTCCGGCCGTCGTCCGCCCGGGCGTACCCGGGTACGGCCGGCGGCAAGGATGGCGACTGCGACGCTAGGCGGGCCGGCGACGGAGATGTTTCTGCGAGGCTCGCCGGTTGCCGGTGACGGGCTGACTCCCGCGAGGGACTGTCTCCGGCCGTGCTTCTCCGGCGCGTTCTGAGACCTGCCGCCCACGCGAGGTCGGCAACAGTTGTGCTGTGGCGCGTCAAGGGCGTTTGCGATGACCGACACCGTGCTGGTCGCCAACCGCGGGGAGATAGCCTGCCGGGTCATTTCCTCTGCCCGGGTTCTGGGCTGGCGCACCGTGGCGGTGTATTCCGACGCCGATCGCTCGGCGCCCCATGTGCGAATGGCCGATCAGGCATTCCGGATCGGACCCGCCCCGGCGGCACAGAGCTATCTCTCACCCGAGCGGATCTTGGGTGCGCTCGCGGCCAGCGGAGCGGACGCCGTTCACCCCGGGTACGGCTTCCTCTCCGAGGACTCCCGCTTCGCCGCAGCGATCGAGGCGCGCGGAGTGTCGTTCGTCGGACCCCGCCCGGCTCACCTGGAAATCTTCGGGGACAAGAACACCGCCCGCCGGGCGGCCGAGAAGGCCGGCATTCCCGTCCTGCCCGCCACGGGGCTGCTCAGGGACACCCCCCAGGCGCTCCGTGCCGCCGGGCAGCTGGGATATCCGCTGATGGTCAAAGCCGCCGGCGGCGGCGGCGGTATCGGCCTGCGCGCCTGTTCCGGCCCCCACGAGCTGCCCGCAGCGATCGAGTACGTGGCCGGCCCGGCGCAGACCGGATCCGGCGGAGGGGGTGTCTTCCTCGAACGCCTGGTGCCCAGTGCCCGTCACATCGAAGTCCAGGTCTTCGGCGACGGAGCCGGGCGTGTGGCGGCGTTGGGAAGCCGCGACTGCAGTCTCCAGAGGCGCCACCAGAAGGTCATGGAGGAAGCCCCAGCTCCCGGCCTGCCGGCCCCCCTTCGCCACCGGCTCCAGGACTGGGCCCGTCGGCTGTGCCAGGCGATGGACTACCGCTCCGCGGGAACCATCGAGTTCCTCCACGATCTCGACAGCGACCAGACCTGGTTCCTGGAAGGAAACCCGCGTCTACAGGTGGAACATCCGGTCACTGAAATGGTCACCGGCCTGGATCTGGTCGCATTGATGCTGCGCCTGGCCGGAGGGGAAGAGGACGTGCTGGCAAGGCCGCTGCCCGCCGAGCGACCCGTACACGCACACGCCGTCGAGGCTCGCGTGTATGCCGAAGACCCCAGCCGTGATTTCCTGCCCAGCACAGGACTGCTCACTCTCGTGGAACTGCCCACCGACGTGCGGGTCGACGGATGGGTGGAAACCGGTCAGGAAATCGGCAGTGACTACGACCCGCTCCTTGCGAAGATCGTCGCCGGCGGGCGGGACCACCGCGAGGCCTTCGCCACCCTGCGCGGGGCGCTGGAGCGCACACGCATCGAGGGCGTGGAGACCAACCTCGGCCTGCTGCGACAGGCCTGCACCAACGAAGAGGTCATCGAGGGACCTACCCGGACCACCACACTCTCCCGTATCACCGACGGGCGCCCACGGATCGAGGTCGAGCGGGCCGGGACGCTGACCACGGTCCAGGACTGGCCCGGCCGTATCGGCTTCTGGTCCGTCGGAATCCCGCCCAGCGGCCCGATGGATGATCTCTCCTTCCGCCGGGGCAACACCATCCTGGGCAACCCCGAAGGGGCGCCGGGCCTGGAGTGCACCTGGGAAGGGCCCGTCCTGCACTTCACGCAGGCAACCCTGGTCTGCGTGACCGGCGCCCCGGCAACGGTGAGGATCGACGGACATCCGGCCGCCCAGTGGGAGCCCCTGCTCGTCAAGGCCGGATCGCGCCTGGAGGTCGGATCCGCCACCGGTACGGGCGTCCGTACCTACGTGTTGTTCGACGGCGGCCTCGAGGTGGTGCCTGCCTATCTCGGCAGCACCGCCACATTCCCCCTCGGCGGCTTCGGCGGGCACGCCGGGCGGGCACTGCGCGGTGGTGATGTCCTGCGGCCGCACCCCTCACCGCACTCCGAACCCCAGCCGGCCGGAGAAGCCGACCCGGTGCCCGAGTTCACCCACGAATGGGACATCGCCGTATGCGAGGGGCCGCACGCCGCCCCGGACTTCCTCACCCCGGAGGGGATGGAGGAACTCTACGCCGGCCCCTGGGAAGTTCACGCCCATTCCGCTCGCAGCGGGGTGCGGCTGACCGGCCCCACTCCCCATTGGTCCCGTGTGCATGGATCCCAGGGCGGATTGCACCCCTCCAATATCCACGACACCCCCTACCCCCTGGGCGGTGTCAACTTCACCGGCGACATCCCCATCATCCTCGGCCCGGACGGACCCAGCCTGGGAGGTTTCGTCTGCCCCATGACGGTCGTGGCAGCCCAGCGTTGGAAGACCGGACAGATGCGTCCCGGTGACCGGGTGCGCTTCCACCCTGTGACCGGAGAGACCGCCGACCGGCTGCGCACCGCATGGTCGCACCGCCGCGCCCTGCCCGTTCCGCGGACACGCGCCGTCGGGTCCGGTGATGGCGCGGTCCTCGCCCGTGACCAGGCAGCCGACGACACCGAGGTGGTCTACCGCCGTGGCGCAGACGACAGCATCCTGGTCGAATACGGCCCGCCCGTCCTGGACTTCGGGCTCCGCCTGCGGGTCCATGCCCTTCAGGAGCGCCTGGCATCCGCCGGCCTGCGCGGCCTGACCGACCTCACCCCCGGCGTCCGCGGCCTGCATCTGCACACCGATCCCGACGTCCTCCCGCTCAGGACGCTGCTGGACGCCCTTCGCGAGGCCGAGCAACTCCTGCCGGACACCTCGCAACTGACCGTGGACAGCAGGGAGGTCCACCTCCCCCTCTCCTGGAACGATCCCAGCATCCAGGACGCCATCTCCCGTTACGCGGCGACCGTCCGCGCTGAATCCGCCTGGGTGCCCTCCAACATCGACTTCATCCGGCGCATCAACGGCCTGGACACAGTGGGCGATGTACGCGCTACCGTCCTGGCCGCCCAGTACCTGGTCCTGGGACTGGGAGACGTCTATCTCGGAGCCCCCTGCGCCACCCCCGTCGACCCACGCCAGCGCCTGATGGCCACCAAGTACAACCCTGCCCGGACCTGGACGCCGGAAGCCGCCGTGGGCATCGGCGGAATCTACTTGTGTGTCTACGGCATGGAGAGCCCCGGCGGCTACCAACTGGTCGGCCGCACCGTGCCCATCTGGAGCGGATTGCGCCAGCCCGTTTCCTTCGAGTCCGGCACACCCTGGCTGCTGAGAGTCTTCGACCGCCTCATCTGGCACCCGGTCAGCCCCGAGGAACTCCTGGACCTCCGCGCGGACCTCCAGGCGGGCCGTACCACCCTCGATATCCGTGCCGGAACCTTCGACATGGCTGCCCACCTGCGGTTCCTCAACGAGCACGCAGCCTCCATCACCGCGGCTCGGCGGCAGCAGAAAGCCGCATTCGACACCGAACGCCCGCAGTTGGAGGCCGAGGCGGCCATCTCCTACCAGGAACCGGCCCCACCGTCCTCGAAGGACGCCTCCATACCGTCCGGGGACGCACTGATCACCGCACCGCTGACCGGAAGCGTCTGGCGCATCCACGCACGACAGGGAGCCGTGGTGAGCGCAGGTCAGCCACTGCTGAGTCTGGAGGCGATGAAGATGGAGATCACCATCCGCGCTCCGGCAGGAGGCGTCGTCGACCGTGTCATGGCCAGCCCCGGGCAACAAGTCGGTGCCGGAACACCCTTGATGGCTCTCGGCGGCCGTGAGAGGGAATGAGCGGACGTGCCTGTATGCGCGACCTCACCCCGGCAGCGTTTGTACGGGCGAGATCACCGCTCGTACGGGCGAGAGCAACGCCCGTACTGGCGAGAGCAACGCCCGTACCGGCGAACACAACGCTCGTACGGGCGAGCGCGCGGCCGGGCCGCGAATTCTGCCGCTTCAGCGGCGGATCGCGCTTCACCGCAAGGCGCCGGCGACCTGGTCGCTTTCCTGGCGCATCCGGTTCCGCAGCTCCCGCCGCCCGGTCAGACCGTTTCGCGCGTAGATGTTTCCGAGGTGGTATTCCACCGTCTTGGGACTGATGATCAGCTCACCTGCGATTTCGTTATTGGTCATCCCACGGCCCACCAGTACGGCGATGTCCCTCTCCCGCGCTGTGAGTTCGATCAGGTCCTTGCCCGTTTCTTCCCGTGCCCGGCTGCCGCCGGAGACACGTCCCAAGGCGGCTTCGCAGCGCTCGGCATACGGTGTCGCGTGCAGGGCGTTGAAGCGTTCCAGTGCCTGTAGGAGCCACTCCTTCCCCTCCCGGTGGCCGCTGCTCTGCAGGGCCTGCCCCAGAGCCTGCTGCACAAGAGCCCGCTGCAGTGGCGCTTCGTCGGGCGTGGCCGTGGTCGCTGCGGCTTCCCGGTAGTGGAGGATGGCACTGTCGATGTCTCCGTTCTCCTCGGCCAGGCGGCCGCGGAGACGCCCCAGCGGCAACTGGAAGCACGGCGAGCCCTCTCCCAGCGCCTCCAGCTCGCCGAGCAGCCGGCCCGCCTCCTCCCGCTCACCGTTGGCGATGAGAGCCTCCCCCAGCAGCGGGCCCCACCAGCGCAGCCAGCGGGCGTATCCCCTCCGCTCCTGATCCCCCGCAGGATGCCGCAACGGTGCCAGAGCGGTGAGCATCCGCCGGGTGTCGCCGGCCGCCTGAGCCAGGAATGCCTCGGCCATCGCGGTGTAGAGGATGTCCAGCGCCGTACCGCTGTTCCGCGTCTTACGGTGCGCTGCCTCGAGATGCCGGTCGGCCCTCGCCCAGTCGCCCCGCCCGGCAGCGGCATAGCAGACCGCGGCCTGGCTGGCGGCCACCTCCAGCCCCCGCTCCTGTGAGGAGGCGGTGGCGATGGACAGCCCACGCGCGGCCAGGATGGCCGCGTCATCCCATTCACCGCGCATGTACAGCACGAGCGGCAGCACGTAGTAGGCCCACATACCCCACCGCAGCTTGGCCCCCGCTTTGCCACGGGCCACCACGGTGGACAGATCCTGGTCCGCCTGTGCCAACTCGCCGGCCATGGCGTTCGCCATCCCGCGGTAGGTCAGTACTTCGGTGGCCTCCAGCGGGACGTCCTGGCCGGCCGCCGGCAGCCACCTCAGATGCTCGAGGCACGCCCGTGGCCCGTCGGTGAGGGCGTGTCCGCAGGCGAGAATGTAGTGGATGGAATCCGCCATGCTCGCACCGAGCCGGTTGGACGACAGCGCACGGCTCGCCGCCTCCACGCAGTCCGTGCCGCGGTTGTCGAGCACATAGGCATAGGACAGAAACGCTGCGGCATAGGCCTCGATCCAGTCCAGCGAACCGGCCTCCGCCCCCGGCCTCACCTCCGCCTTCGTCGGCAGCGTGCCGGAGAAGGCCAGCCAGTGCTCGGCCGAGGCGATGTCACCGCGGATGACGGCCATGATGCCCAGTACGCAGTCGCGCAGCCGGCCCTCGCTGCAGGTGTCGATCTCCTCTTGATGCCGCGCAGCCCATGCCGTGCTGAGGGTGGAGAGCGAATACAGACAGCCTGTCAGCAGCCTCTCCTCGTACAGTGCTCGGGTGTCGGAGAGCTGAGCGGCCCACAACAGGTGGGTTGCCGCCGTGAGCCAGTCACTGCGCTCGGCCTCGACTGCTGCCTGGGTCTGCAACTCCCCGGCAAGCTCCGGGTCCACACTGCTGGCCGCCGCCACCCTGTGGGCCCAGGCTGCGGTGGAGTCGACCATGGCGGCGGCGGCTGTGTGCAGCTCCCGCCTCAGCCCGGGCGGGATGCTTGCGTAGATCGCATCGCGCTGCAGCAGATGAGTGATCGCCACCGGGCAGCCGGCGTCCAAGGGCCACCATTCCACAAGGCCTTTGGCGAGAGCCGGTTCCAAGGCTCTCCCGGCATCGTCCAGCCCTGCCACATGAGCCGCTCGCACCAAGGGAATCCGCAGGTCCAGTACCGCAAGTGCCTCGATGAGACGCTGGCTCTCCTGCGGCAGACTGTTCAACTGGTCCTGGGTGACCGCGGCCAGGGAAGGGGGCACGCCCATCCGGGACTTGGCCACATCGTCCGCCAGCTCGGTCAGCAGGGAGCGGGCGTACAAGGGATGGCCCCGGGTGTGGGTGTACAGCAGGTCCAGGGCCTCGCCGCTGAGTGCATCGGCCCCGAAAGCCTTGGCCAGTGCGCCCACTTCGTCCTCGGAGAGGCCGGTCAGGGACAGCTCCGCGACATGGTCGACGTCCTCCACCATCCGCCGTGTCGATGCCGCCGCAGCCTCCTTGCCGCTTCGCGAAATGAGCACGAGAAGCACACGGTCGGCCACCAGCCGCCGGGCCAGGAAGCTCAGAGTCCGGATGGAGGGCCGGTCGGCCCACTGGACATCGTCCACCACCAGGGCCACCGGGGCGCGCTCTTCGAGTTCCCCCAGCAGCAACAGCAGTTCGGCTCCCACCGCATACGCGGCCGGCTCGGCACGAAGTCCCTCCGACAGCAAAGGAAAACGCTTGAGAGTCTCAGGGGCGACATGGCGGAGCATACTCGCCACGATTTCGAAGGAAAGATCGCTTTCCGCGGCATCGCCACGTGCAGAGAGGGCGACGAAGTTCGGCAGAGAGTTCAGCCAGTGGCGCACCAGTGTCGTCTTCCCGATGCCCGGCTCGCCCTCCACCCACACCAGCCAGGGCGTACCCTCTTCCACCCCTTTGGCCAGGCGGCCGAGCTGATGCAGCTCACGTTCCCGGCCGACGAACGTCCTAGCCGCTCGCGCGACGAGGGCCCCTTCATCCATGGCACACCTGCCCAGGCTCCTTGCCATTCCAAAGTAACCGAAAGTCCGCCCTGAGTGCTGAGTGACATGAGCCCGTCGAGATCCCACTGATCTGCGCCGGAGGGTTCGTCGGAACAGCTTCTCAAGGAGGGTTCAACCAAGGGTGCTCGATCCGCTACCCACGGCAACAGGGGCGTCGGGAATGCGTTGCTCGCCGACTTCGCGAAGGCGTCCCGGGACGGAACGCCGGGCAACCGCTGAATCGCGGAGCACTATGTCGCCCTCATGTCGCCCTCGACGACCGGGGGCGCCCGCGACTTCGCGGTTCCGGCCCCACCGGTCAGCACGGGTCCTCATCCGTGTGCACTGCCAGGACCGGGCAGGCGGCGACGGCCCGGCGGGCCGGTCCGTTCAGCCGAGGAGGGATGGTCCTGTCCGCGATGATGGGGAATCCCCATTCGTCGAGATCGATGAGTTCGGGAAGCAGTTCGGCGCACAGACCGCTGCCGATACAGGAAATGCGGTCGATCCGGAGGGTTTTGGGTTTGGCCGAGCTCATCGCCATATTTCCGGTGCTTTTGCAGGGGGGACGGGGATCCTGGGCTGCTGATCCGCGGCAGGGCAGGCGCCGTGGGTGAGGTGGTGGCCGACATCCTCGGCGAAAGTCTGGAGGGCGGAGGCGGCCAGGCGGGCGGCGCCGTCGGGGTGGTGGCAAGCGCCCCTTTGCGGGAGCAGGGAGGTCCGGCGGTGCAGACGGGAAAGCAGTGCGGAATCGGTCTGTCCTTCGGCGAGGGCGGTGAAGTCCTTGGCCACGGCAGGAAGTCCGAGCCGGCACGGGCCGCACTGCCGGGCACGATGTGCGGTCAGGTAGGCAAGGATGCGGGCAGTCTCGGCCAGCCCGCAGGCGGAAGTGGGGAGCGCGATGAGCACGCCGGCCCCCGGGGTCGCTCCCAGCGGGGCCAGGTCGTTCCGGGTGAGGGGGGTGAGCAGCTGGCTGGGCAGCCAGGTGCCCGCGAATCCACCGACCAGGACGGCCCCCAGAGACTCCGCGGGCCCGCCCGCATGGCCGAGGATCGTGGCCAGCGGCGTACCGAGCGCGACTTCCACGACGGCGGGGATACGGACGCCACCGGAGACGGTGACGAGCATGGTGCCCGGCTCGTCCGGTGTGCCGAACTGCCTGAACCAGTCCGCTCCGTATCGGGCGATGAGGGCCAGATGGGCGAGGGTCTCGGCGTTGTGGACGAGGGTGGGGCGCCGTACGACCCCACGCTCGTACGTGTGCGGCGGACTGCCCTGAGGGCGGGCCGGCCCACCGTTGAGCCAACGCACGAGAGCGGTTGATTCGCTTGAGACGTAGGCGTGGGGCAAGGTGTGGAGGCGCAGCTGGACGCTGTCGAGACGCGTACGTCGGCGGTCGTCCAGGGCGGCTCTCAGTTCCCGGTACTGAGTGGAGCGGCCGCGAGGCAGGCATACGTGAACGGTGTCGGCGCCGACGGCTGCCGCGGCCAGCACGGCTCCGTCGAAGACCAGATGGGGAGCGACCGTCATCAGGAACTCGTCCTTGGCGCTTGCGGGTTCGCTCTCCATGGCGTTGACGACGACCACGGCGCGATCACTCCGCTCCGCAACTGCGCGCAGCTTCCGGTCGGTCGGGAAGGCGCCGCCACCCCGGCCGGTGAGTCCGGCCGCCTTCACCGCTTCGACGAGCGGCATGGAGGAGCCGTCGCCGGCCGCTGCGCCGACCGGGGGAGGCCCGTAATCCCTGAGGTGATCGGCCAGGGCGGCCGGCCGGCCGGTCGAGTACCAACCCGCCAGCAGCCGCGCAGCGCCGGTCTCGGATGAGGGGGGTGCGACGTGATGCGGCGCGATGGGCGTCATGTCCGGGCGTTTCATCGTCCACCTCCAAGAAGGTGGTTGTCGTAGCCGGCGCCACGAGCGGGGTGGCTGCGGCGTGCGGCGTCAGGGGAGGGGGGACCGCGCCCCGCCGCGGCCGACGAGGCGCCTGGCGGCCCGCCGCGAAGCGGCCGTCGCCAGCCGCCACCAGGGGGCCCTGATACGAGGAGCGCGGTGAGCACCACGGGGCCGACGCTCGCCTCTCGCCACGCCGGCGAGGCGCCGAGTGACCCGTCCAGGGCCGGCTTTCGCCAGCCACCACACCGAGGCCCCGACCACCACACCGAGGCATACTGCGTAGAGCCATGGCTGGAGGGTCGGCCGGACGGGCAGCAAGCCGCTGTAGAGGCTGCCCAGGGCCGCTGTGCCGGTCATCGCGGCGAGCGCGATCCACTGGGTCAGGCGGCGGGCCCGCCGGAGACCGCGATCGCGTGCGGGGACCGAACCCGCCCGGGGGAGGGACTGCTCGAGGCCGTCGTGCGAGGGAGACATGGCAATGTACTCCTGGTGAATCGGCTGCCTTGTCACACCAGCTTGAGCACGCCGCACTCCAGAACTCGCTCACCTTTTCCTCAGAACCGGTAAAGATCTACCGGTTTGTGAGTCCGGGTCCTGTCACCGTCCCGATCGTGGCCGCCGCGTAGAGCCCCGCCTGCACAAACGTGGGCGCGTGACTGCCGAAGGCCGGGATTTCCGGGATGCGGAAGACGGGGGTTGCGACGCCTGCACGCACATGCGTCTCTGCTGGTCAGCCAGGGGCCTGGTGATGGCAGCGCATGGACGGGGCGTGATCACCCGTCGAAATGATCTTTCCACAGGGACGAACGGCCCATGTCCGGATGCCGACGCCCGGCGCAGACTGACTACGTCTGCCGGTGGGTCACAGCCGGCAAGGAGGCTGATCACACGGATGAACGGGCAGGTCACACACCCGACCGAAGAGACGCGGGTACTGATCGTGGAGGACGACCGCGGCATCGCGGGTTCCCTTGTACGCGGGCTCCAGCAGGCGGGTTACGTCGTCGACGGTGTTCGCACGGGCCGGGAGGCCCTGGCGGTGCCGTCACCCGACGTCGTACTGCTCGACCTCGGTCTGCCCGACATCGACGGGATCGAGGTGTGCCGGAGGCTGCGCGCACGTTCGGATGCCGCGATCATCGCCGTCACCGCGCGCGGCGAGGAAGCGGACCGCGTGGTGGCCCTGGATGAGGGCGCCGACGACTACCTGGTCAAGCCGTTCGGCCTGGCGGAGTTGCTCGCACGGATCCGGGCCGTACTCCGCCGCCGGCGCCCTGCCGGGCCGGAGATCCTGCGGTACGGGCCACTGGAACTCGACATGCGCACCCGGCAGGTGTCGTCGGACGGCCGACCGGTCGCGCTGACACCCAAGGAGCTGGGCATCCTGGAGTGCCTGGCCGCCGACCCGGGGCGGGTGGTGAGCAGGCAGCAGATCCTGGAACGTGCCTGGGACGCCCACTGGTACGGCCCCACCAAAGTGCTGGACGTGCACATCGCGGCGCTGCGCCGCAAGCTCGGCGTGCCAGGGTTGATCGAGACGGTGTACGGGCTCGGTTTCCGGCTCGGGGCGCCCGGGGAGCAAGGGTGACTCGCCGGATCACCTTGACCTTTCTCGCCATGACCGCCGTTCTCCTGGTGCTGGCGGTCGTACCGCTGGCGGTGCTGATGACTGCGCGTGAGCGAGCGGACTACCGGGATGATCTGCGATCCGGCACTCGCGTCGTGGCCGCGGCGGCCGAGGAGCACCTCTCGGACGGCCATGCGCCGACGCTCATGCGTGAAGAGCTGGACGCCGTGGCTCGCACAGGCGGCTGTGCCGCGGTGTACGACGCCGAAGTGCGCCTGGTGGCCAGTACGCCGTGCCCGGCGGCTCAGGGCGATGAAGCGGAAAAGCTGGTGGGGACGGTACTGTCCGGGCACGAGCCCGAGCCTGCGGAGCAGGGCGGTCGGCTGCTGGTCGCCGAGCCGGTCGGCGAGATCCGGGGACCCGTCGGTGCCGTGGTCCTGGCCCGTTCCGCGGCACCGCTCGACGCCCGGATCGCTGCGACCTGGGGCTGGTCCGCGGCGATCGGCGCGGCCGGGCTCGCTGCGTCGGCGTTGTTGTCCGTTCGCCTGGCCCGCTGGGTCAGCCGCCCGCTGTCGACGCTGGACGCCACGGCAAAGAAGCTCGGCGAGGGCGCTCTGGAGGAGCGGGCCGATGTCGACGGCGGACCACCCGAGGCACGTAGTTTGGCCGCCACCTTCAACGCCATGGCAGCCCGCACGGAAACCCTGGTGCACGGCCACCGTGCCGTGATCGCCGACGTGTCCCACCAGCTCCGCACCCCACTGGCCGCGCTGCGGCTGCGACTGGACCTCCTCGCGGCCGAAGCCGAGGGCGACACCGCCGTGGAGCTGGCCGCCGGCCAGGAGGAGATCGCACGGCTGTCCCGACTGGTCGACGGACTGCTGGCGGTTGCCCGTGCCGAGCAGGCGGTGCCCAGCCCGACCGCCGTTCAGGTCGATGAGGTCGTGGCCGAACGAGTGGCCGCATGGGCGCCGGTGGCCGAAGAACGCGGAGTCCGGCTGGCGGCACCCGACGGGCTCGCGCTGTGCGCATGGATGGGGAGCGGCCATCTGGAGCAGATCCTCGACAACCTGATCGCCAATGCCCTGGAGGCGGTTCCCGACGGAGGAAGCCTCACGATCGACCACCGGGCAGTGGCCGACTCGGCCCGTGTGCAGGTGAGCGACGACGGGCCGGGCATGAACGCCGAGGCAAAGGCGTTGGCGTTTCGACGGTTCGGCAATCCGCAGGCCAGGGGGACAGGTCTGGGGTTGGCCATCGTTCACCGCCTCGTCACCATCAACGGTGGAACCGCTGAGTTGACGGACACGCCAGGAGGAGGACTGACGGTGGTCCTGGATCTGCCGGCCTACCGCTGAGGACGCGAGGCAGGAGTCCCGCGGAGTTCTGTGACGGGCAGCCGGAATCGGTCGCGCCAGGGCGATGACGGCTGACGGGGCCCAGAAACCGTGAACCGGTAGATCTTTACCGGTTCTGAAGAAAAGGTGAGCGAGTTCTGGAGCGGGGCGCGTTCAGGCTGGAGTGGCACGCACCGATTCCGGGCCGCCGACTTCACCAGGAGTACGCTGCCATGGCTCTCTCGCACGACGGCTTCAAGCCGTCCCTCCCGCGGGCAGGTTCGGTACACGCACGCGATCACGGTCTCAAGCGGGCCCGCAGCCTGACCCGGTGGATCGCTCTCGCCGCGATGACCATCGCAGCAGCCCTGGGCACCTTCTACACCCAGCTTCTTCCAGGAAGCCCCGGCTCCGCCGACCCGGCGGGCCCACCCGCCCCGGCCTCATCGACCAGCATCCGGAACGACGATGACGATGCCATCGGCGAACAAGCCGGGCAGCGCGGCGAGGAAGAGGATGAGGACGAGGACGAGGACGAGGGCGCGGCCCGTATCGAACAACAGACGCCTCAGCCGCCGGTAGAGCCGCCCACCGCTACACAGCAGCACCCCGACACCATGACGGGCGCATCATGACCACCCGCGCGACGACGCCGTCCCCCGCCGCGGTCGCCTTCCCCGCGCTCGGCACCACGGCCGCAGTCCTGGTGACCGACCCGCACGCCCTGCCCACCGCGGAGTCGATCCTGCGCGCCGAACTGGCCACCATCGACATCACCTGCAGCCGGTTCCGGCCGGACTCCGAACTCAACTACGTGAACCTGCATGCAGGGGTCCCGACGAAGGTCAGCGAACGTTTCGCCGAGGCCCTCCTGGTCGCACTGCGTGCCGCTGAAGTCAGCGACGGAGCCGTCGATCCCACCGTCGGCTGCGCGGTGACCGCCCTCGGCTACGACCGCACCTTCGCTTCCTTGCGACCCGACGACTCCCGCCCCCTCCCCGTGGCCCGGCCCGCGCCCGGCTGGCACAAGGTCGCTTTCGACCCGCGTAGCCGGCGGCTGCTTCTGCCGGCGCACGCGCGCCTCGACTTCGGTGCCACCGCCAAGGCCCTCACGGCCGACCGCGCGGCCCTGCACACCGCTGTCACCACCGGCTGCGGGGTCCTCGTCAGCCTGGGGGGCGACCTGAGGGTCGCCGGCGCCGCACCCGAGGGCGGCTGGAGGATCGGCCTCGCCGACGACCACACACTGCCAACCTCGGCGCCGGGCCCGGCAGTCACGATGACCGGCGGTGCGCTCGCCACCTCCGGCATCGGGGTACGTACCTGGCGACGCGGCGGACGCATCGTGCACCACATCGTCGACCCGGCCACGGGCGAACCCGCCACGCCTGTCTGGCGAACCGTCACCGTCGCAGCCGCCACGTGCGAGGGCGCCAACACCGCAAGCACCGGGGCAATCGTGAAGGGTGACAGGGCTGTTGACTGGCTCCACCAACTCGGCCTGCCCGCACGGCTGGTGGACCTGGACGGGAGGGTCGTACAACTCGGCGGCTGGCCGCCGGACTCACCGGCCTCCCCCTGCGAGGGCCCTCGATGACTGCACTGGCCGTCACGGGCAGCCCTTTGTGGTACGCGAGCCGGGCGAGCGGCACCCTCGCCGTGCTGTTGCTCACGACCACCGTGGTACTCGGCATCGCCTCCGGCAATCGCTCCGTGCCTCGCCGGATGGGCCGATTCGAGATCGGCCTGCTGCATCGCAACCTGGCCCTGCTCACGTCGGCGTTCCTCGCGGTGCATGTGGTGACCGCCGTCTTCGATCCCTTCACCAGCCTGGGGTGGACGGTGGCCGTGGTGCCCTTCGTCGCGTTCTACCGCCCGTTGTGGCTCGGGCTGGGCGCGGCCGGGCTCGACCTGCTGCTCGCGGTGCTGATCACCAGCGTGCTGAGACAGCACCTGGGAGCCAGGCGCTGGAAGGCGGTGCACTGGTTCACGTACGCCGTCTGGCCGCTCGCCCTCTTCCACGGGGTGGGAAGCGGTACCGACATTCAGCTGCCCCTTCAACTATGGCTCTACGCCGGTTGTCTTGGCACCGTTGTCGGGGCTGTGTGGTGGCGGCTGGTGAGGGCCGGCCCCGGACGGGTCAGCGTGCGCATCGTGGCGGCGGTGGTCACGACCGCCGTACCGGTGGTGCTCACGATGCTCCTTGCCACCGGGCCTCTGCAGTTCCGCTGAGCCAGCCGCGCCAGGAGACGACACCGGCCCGCGTGTGGCTGCGCCGGAACCGTCCCCACGACCAAGACGCCACCGTGAGTGGTGCGTCGCAAGCCTTGAGGCATCCCCGGCCACGCCACTCGCGGGGGCGCAGCACACGGCTCACCGGCCACCGGCGAACCCTGTGATCACCCCCTCACGCTCAGTGCCCAGCCGTGGACCTTTGAGCGATGTGTGAAAAGCAGGAGACTTATGATGTTTGGGAGAGATGCCGGGTAGGTGCCGCTGTGACGGGCGGCGGAGGCTCCGGCATCTGTACGCGGATCGGTGGGCGACATGGGAGTGGCACCAACCGGGCTGGCAGGACGTTCCCAGGAGCTGCGGGAGCTGGACACCGCCATCACCAGGGCCTCCTCCGGACTCGGTCGCGCCGTCCTCGTGGAAGGCGAACCGGGGATCGGCAAGACCGCGCTGCTGCAGGCAGCCGCGTCCCGTGCGCGGGAGACCGGGCTACGGGTGCTGTACGGGTCGGCGGAAGAGCTGGAGCAGCGTCTTCCGTTCGCCGCGATCGGGCGGTGCCTCGGTATCGACACGGCCCGAGCCGACCCGCAGCTGCGCGCGCTGGCCGGGCAGATCCGCGGCGAGGAGCGGCCCGACGGCCTCCCGGGACTCGAAGCGGACTTCGCAACGGTGGAGGCCATCCTCGCCCTCCTCGACGACTGGTGCTCCGCTGGCCCCGTGGCACTGATGCTCGACGACCTCCAGTGGGCGGACCACGGCACGCTCGTCCTGCTCAACCAGCTCGGTAAGTCCCTCCCCATCCTGCCTCTGGTGCTGATCACGGCAGCCCGCCCCGCCGCGGCCGGCAAGGAGCTGGAGCAGCTGCGTCACAGTCTCATCGGCCGCGGCGCCGTGCTCGTGGAGGTCGGGCC
The DNA here is from genome assembly GCF_040681345.1 of Streptomyces sp. NPDC051776. Lineage (NCBI taxonomy): Bacteria > Bacillati > Actinomycetota > Actinomycetes > Kitasatosporales > Streptomycetaceae > Streptomyces > Streptomyces sp. NPDC051776. The sequence continues at coordinate 41,429 of NZ_JBFAYQ010000045.1, forward strand.
GCTCGGCGAGCACGCGGTGTCCCAGGTCGTAAGTGGTCTGCTCGGCGCGCCCGCGGGGCCCACGCTGCGAGAGCTGTTGCGGGACGCGGCGGGCAATCCGCTCTATGTCACGGAGATTCTCGGTGCTCTGGAGCGGGAGCACGCGATCCGCATCATGCAGGGGTCGGTGGAGGCCGACACCTCCGCCGTACCGGCCTCGCTCGGCTCCGCGATCGTGGGGCGGCTGGACTGGGTGTCTCCCGAGGGGCTGGAGGTTCTGCGAACGGCGTCGCTGCTCGGCTCGGGCTTCACCGTTCCCGAGCTGTCGACCGTGACGGGTAAACGGGCCGCGAAGCTGGTGGACTCGATCACCGAAGTCGTCCGCTACGGCCTGCTCAGAGAACAAGGCGAACGGCTGGTGTTCCGCCACGACTTGATCCGGCAGGCGCTGTACGAGGCGGTCCCCGCGCGCGCCGCCTCGCACAGCGCCGTGGGCCGTGCGCTGGCCAGAAGCGGTGCCCCGGTGGAACGCGTCGCGGAACATCTGCTGATGAGCGCCGATGGGGGCTGGGAGGCGCTGGTCGACTGGGTGGCCGACCACGCCGCGGTGCTGACCCTGCGCGCGCCGAGTCTCTCCGTCGAACTGCTGCAGCACACACTGCACGTTGCCAGGCCCGGGAGCCAACAAGCCGGTCGCCTGGCGAGCCTGCTCGCGTCGGCACTGCTGTGGGCGGACCGCGCCCCGGAGGTTCAACCGCTGGCCGAGCGGGTCCTGCCGCACATCCACGATCCGGCACAGCGGAGCGAACTGCTCTGGATCGTGGCCCAGGCGGACATCGCCTGCGGTCGCCCGGACCGCGCCGCGCAGCGGGCCGGGGACGCCCTGGTCTCGGGAAGCCTCTCGCCCCCCGAGACCCGGCGGTACCAGGCCTTTCTGTCCACCTGCCTCTTCCGCCTCGGCGATTTGGAACGGGCTGTGGCCGTGGCGGAGGAGGTCCGCCCCGCCGCCGCGCGGCACGACGAGTACTACGCCACGGTCGACGCCCTTCTCACCATCGCGATCGTGCGGATGTTCCAGAGCCACTACGCGGAGGCGCTGGACGCCGCCGACCAGGCGCTGCGGAACGCGCCGGGACAGGCCGTACCGGCGTACAGCCTCATCGGTCTCTACCTCATCCGTGGGCGCAGCCTGTTCGAACTCGACCGAGCCGAGGAGGCACACCACTCCACCGGGGAGGGCATGCGAATCGGTGAGAGCAGTGGGGCCATGATGCTCATGCTGTGTCATGCCAACCGGGCTGCCTTCATGTTCCATTCCGGCAGTTGGGATGACGCGCTGGCCGAGGCCCGGGTCGGGCTGGAGCTGCCGGACTACCTGAGCAGCAAGACGCCCAGGGCGCTCCACGGTCTCATGGCGCTGATCGCCGGGTTCCGGGGCGACTTCGCGACCGCCGACGCGCGCATCGCGGAGGCCGACGCCGCCACCGCGTCGTCGCCGACCATCCCGTTCTTCGAGTACCTGCCCCGCTGGGCGAAGGAGGTACGGCTCGAGTCCCAGGGCAGACGACACGAGGCGCTTGCCGACCTGTTGGAGGGGTGGCGGCGGGGCTTCGGCCCGTTCAGAGGCGTCGGGCTGCTTTTCCGGGGCGTGGACCTGGTACGGCTGGCCGTGGATCTCGGTGAACTCGACACGGCACGGGAAGTCATCGCGGATGCGGAACGCAGCGAGGGTACGTCGGGTTCGACACCGCGGTCCCGCGCCATCGTGGACCACTGCCGGGGGCTGGTCGACCGGGATCCCGAGACCATCGCCGCCGCTGCCGACTACTACTGGCAGACCCCATGGGTGTTCTCCCGGGCCCAGTACTACGAGGACTACGCCGCGGTCCTTGCTGGGGCAGGTCGCCTCAACGAGGCCCGGACCCGGCTCGACCAAGCGCTCGACGCCTACGGTCGGATGCGCGCCGACTGGTCCATCAGGTGTGCGGAGGAGCGGCTGGAGGCCGCTGGTCTGCACAGGAGGCGATCCGATCGCAGGCGGCGGCCCGCCAGCGGCTGGGAGGCTCTCACCGATACGGAGCACAAGATCGCGGAATTGGTGGCGCAAGGGCTCTCCAACCCGGCCATCGCCGCCCGGATCCTCATCTCCCGCCGGACGGTGCAGTCGCACGTGTCCAGCATCCTCGGCAAACTCGGCCTCACCTCGCGCGTCGAGCTCGCCACCGCCATGACCCGGCAGCGCTGACCGGCAGCGCTGGCCGGCCCGCCGCCGCGGGGACTCCGCCGTCGACTGCGGAGCCCCGTCAGAGGCCGCGTCCGATGCTTCCCGGACAGCCATGCCGTGGGGGGCGCGGATGGTGCATTGGAGGAGCGCACGAAGGCAATGTGCTGCTAATACCTCACCATGCTTTCCCCAACTCCTCCGTGAACAGGACCGGTTGGGGCATCGCTTCGTTGCCGGGTGCGGTTCCAAGGGGGGCAGGCGATGGAAGACCGGGAGACTATGGCCCAGCGGTGCGCTGCGGCTGATGAGGCGGACCCGACGCCTTGTCAGGGAGCATTGTCGGCGGTGACGGTGGTCACGGCGGACGGGAGAGAGATCACCGGCTGTGTTCAGCACAGCGTGCGGCAGCTCGCCAGCCTGGAGGGCGCCCGGTTGCATCCGGTGGCAGCGCTGCTGCCATGGGTGTTGGACATCTACTGCCGCGCGGCGGAGCTTCCGCCCTTCCCATGGCAGATCGGACTGTAGCGCGGAACGCGTCCGGGCTCCGGACACGCATGACCGGTGCGCGCCGGCGGTGGGGGAGTGGAAGTGCCATCGGAAGATCGAACGCCATGGCCAGGCCGCAACGCCGTAGTGATCGGGAACTGCCGGACGTCCGGGGTGATTTGGACGAACGGGGTGACGCAGCAATATTGTCGGCCGCTGCCGTGCGGGCTGCCGTTGCTTCCCCAACTGGTCACGCGGAGATACCGTCTTCGGGGTTTGGAAGGCGCATGGCGACGAGTCCCCGTTCGGGGCGACGTTCGACGGCTCCGGCTGGTCGGACATCAAACCACTGCATGTCACCGGCGGCACCGTACTGCTGAGCGACACCCCATCGCTCATCGCCTCACAGTCCGGCCTGACCATGGCCTACCGGGGCACCCGCGACGATTCCCGCATCTTCCTCGCAGACTTCCGGCCCGGGGGGAACTGGTCCGCGCCCCGCCATGCCGTTCCGTCTGACGGCGCCATCCTCACCAGCCACGGCCCCGCCGTCGGCACACAGTCCGGGGCGCCCACACTTGCCTGGAAGGGAGTGGAGGGAGACCAACGGGTCTTCTCCGCGGCCCAGGACGGCCAAGGCTGGGCCGTACCCGACCTGATCAACCTAGGCATCAACTCGGCCGCCTCGCCTGCCATGGCTCCCTGGATTGCGCTTCACCCCTAGGGGATTTCGCAGCACTGACCGATGGCTGGCCGAACCCAGCGCGGCCGCGCGGCTCGCTGTACACGCCTGGTGGCCCTCCGCGGACAGCCCACGCTGGTCCTGGTCGTCATCGATCTTCGTCAGTGGCGCAACCACGGATGTTGGCACAAGGGTGGTCGGTCAACGCTGGATCCTACGGCTCACTGGGGCATTCCGCCGCCACAGTCGGGGAGTTCTCGTGGTCCGTCCGGTTTGATCACTTGGTGTCCAAGGTGGCACAGGGCGCGACGGGTGGTGGGTCGATCCGCCTGGGGCAATGAGTGGCAGAGTCCCCCTGCTATGGTGCGCCGATGTCAGCGATCAAGAAGTTTCAAGTCACCTTTGACTGCGCAGAACCTGAGCGCCTCGCTCGCTTCTGGTGCGAGGTGTTGGGGTACGTCGTACCGCCGCCACCGGAGGGGTTTGCCACGTGGGACGATTTCAATCGTTCGCAGCCACCTGAGCAGCGGGATTCATGGTTCGCCTGCATAGATCCCTCGGGTGTGGGCCCGCGACTGTACTTCCAGCGTGTCCCCGAAGGGAAGGCTGTCAAGAACCGGGTGCATCTTGATGTGCGGGTCGGCACCGGTCTCGTGGGTGAAGCGCGCCTCGCAGCACTTGAGGCCGAATGTGCGCGGCTGGTCCCGCTCGGCGCGGTACACGTGCGAACGCTGTATGACGGCAATGATGCGTGCATCCCGATGCTGGACATCGAAGGCAACGAGTTCTGTATCGACTGAGCATCCTCCCGAGCCGGAGAGGTGGGGAGCCGCCTGTGTTGGACCTCTGGTCTCGTATGGGGCGGGAGTCAACCCGTGAGGGCGAGGTTGTGCAGCCGGGCGATGTCAAGCATGACGGTGTGAACGCCGTCGCCTTTCGGACGGCAGTCGCGAAGGGTCTTCCAGGCCTTCATCCGCGCGAAGTGGTGTTCGAGGCGGGCCCGTTGAGGTGGGAGGCGTTGTGCTCCTCCTGCCAAGCGGGCAACTCGATCTGCCCCCGTTCACGGCGGTAGGGGATGAGCAGGCCGGTGCCCCGGTAGCCGCTGTCCTCGATGACCGTGGCCCGGCCGACGGCGGCCTTCGCACCGGAATGCGCCCACGCCTTGCCGCGACCCGGGCAACCGGGACCCGAGTGGCACAAATGGGCTAGTCGCCTGAGACTTATCTGTGCGCCTGGGATTGGACGGTTCGCGCGAGCAACCAACCTCCCTTCGAAAGCGTTGGACGCTGCCGTGAAAATTTACGGAGGTGTGTATGTCCACGCTCACCATGGAAGAGTCAAGGCCCATCAACGCGTTCCACCCTGATGACGGCTCGTACACGGCGTATCCCACCTCCACTGTGCACGTCCAGATCAAGGGACTCCAGATCCCCCCTCCACCCGAAGGTTGGGACGTGTGTGTCCATGTTGGGCTCACCCGCCACGAGGCTGAACATGCGGAGATAGGGATCATGTCGGTCACCAAGGTTGGCCTTGGGCCGGATCTGACGTTCGACCCGTGGGAAACAGCTGCCTACGGCCAAATCCTCGGGTTCACGGTAGGGGCGTACGCCCGCCATGGCGCCGTACGGGGCTGGTGGCTCTGGCAGCTGTGGAAGACCTGACACAGTGAATCCTCCATCGCGACGAGGTACTCGGCGCACAGCACCGTACGAAGCTCCAGCCGCGTGACCGCTCGGTCCGGAACCCGGGGGCGTGGCCCCCCCGGGTTCCGGAAAAATGGCGCCTCTTGTCGAGGCCGGCGGACAGATGCTCCGAGGTGAGTGGCATCACCTGTCCGGCCGGTCACGGGGCTACCGGTTGACGGACTTGAAGTTGCGGGAGGCGTCGGTGGCCTGGCAGTGCGTGGTGTTCCGGCTGCTGGACAGGGTCAGGGTCAGGCTGTTGGGGTTGGCGCAGTAGTTGTTCTGCCGACCTTCCTGGGCGACGTTCTGCTGGAACAGGCCGAGAACACTGGAGCCTCCCTCGGCTCCGGCGCCGCCGCCGAAGTCCGCGGTACGAACGTTCACGGAATGGTCGGTCGTGCCACAGTGCGTCCGGTCGCGGCTGCCGGTGAGCGTGGCGTCGCCACCGTTGGGGTTGGCGCAGATGTTGTTCTGCTTTCCCTCTTGGGCGATGTTGCGCTGGAAGATGTCGCCAGTGGTGCTGGAACCGCCCTCGGCCCGGGCACCGCCGCCCTTGACCAGAGCCTTGTAGTTGAGGGAACCGTCCTTGTTGCTACAGCGGACGGACAGCCGACTCCCGGTCACCTCCACCGAAGAATCGTCGGTGACGCCGTTGGGGTTGTGGCAGTAGTTGTTCTGGCGCCCCTCCTGGGCGGCGTTCTGCTGAATCACCGTGGCCGTTCCGGAGCCGCCGCTCGCTTCGGCACCACGCCCGCGGTAGAAGGTGTGCACGTCGGCGGACACATCTTTGTTCCGGCACTTGGCCTCGACGCGGCCGCTGACGAGGTCGAGGTCCCTGTCGTTGGGGTTGTCGCAGCTGTTGTTCTGCCGTCCCTCCTGAGCGATGGTCTGGGTGTTGAGGTTTGTGCCGGTGGTCGATCCGCCCTCGGCCTTGGCGCCGCCACCGTGGACGAAGGCGTACTTGGACAGGGAACCGTCCTTGTTCACACAGTGGCCGGAAAGACGCCCCCCGGTAACCGTGATCTCCGTGTCGTTGGGGGATGAGCAGTTGTTGTTCTGCCGGCCTTCCTGGGCGACGATCTGCTGATCCACGTCGACGGTCCCGGAGCCACTCGTAGCGGCCGCCCCTCTCGTCTTGGTCACGCTGCCCTTGTTGTGCGAGCGGTCCCGGTCGATGCAGGCGGCCGTGACCTTGCCACCGTCCACAGTGAGAAGGCCTGGAGCATTGCTGTCGGCACAGTTGTTGTTCTGACGGCCCCGCTGAGCAGTGTTCTGCTGGGCCACACTGACCTCACCCGAACCGCCCTCGGCGACCGCCGGGCCCTGATGGACCCTGACGAACTTGTTGAACGAGTCGTCCACGGTGACACACTTCGCCGACGCCCGCGCGCCGTTCAGCGTGACGATCGGGGGCTCTTCGTCATCGTCGGCGTTGGTGTTGGCGCAGTTGTTGTTCTGCCGACTGGACTGGGCGGAGTTCTGCTGAAACACGGAGCCGCCTGTGGCCGAGCCACCCTCTGCACGAGCCCGCGGACCGTCCTCGGCGAATGCTGCTCCCACGCCCAGCGATGACCACCCCCCGGCCGCCAGGACCACCATGGCCGCCGCGGCAACCTTATGTCCGTGCTTATGCATTCCGGCCTCCTGTAGTGAATCCATCAGCTTTTGGATGACCGACCAACGAGAATGCCGACATTCAGGACATGGGGCGGAACGCGACTCCGCCCGAACAGCCGAAAACAAGGAATGGCGGTTGGCCCGCATCAGGAGGCGATCAGCCGCACGCACCGGCCCTGGAACATGTCGCGCCGAGGACAGCCACGCCGCCGGAATGCCGCCCGGGACCAAGGGATCAACCCCTGCATCGGCGGGGAGTCTCAACGCTCGCTGAATTCGGCCCCGGGTGCTCTCCGAGAAATGACCCTTCGTGGATAGGCCCAGCGAGGTGTGCTCGGTTCACCTTGGCGAGAAGTACGCGTCGTGGGCGGGCGCGGCAGGAGCCTGCGTTCGAGTGCCGGCCGCCTGCACCGGCTCCCCGGCGTCGCCCTCGTCGAGGTGGACTCGCCTCTCCACCCTGCCGAACCGCCCTTGCGTGGCGTCTCCAGGACGGTGGCTGCCCGGTTGCCGCCGCTCACAAGTCGGCCAAGTGGCGGATGTTACTCACGAGTTGGCTCCCGACGATGGGTGCCCGCGGAGGATGTTCCGCAAGGGTTCGCAGGAGGTGGCAATGAGTACGTACTGGGTGGACGCGAACGGCTTGGATGACGTGGCGTTCGGCAGCCGTGCCGGCGCACGGGACCACGGCGCCGTCGCCGACGCGTGGCGGGCGCGCGCATCGGCGGCGTTGGGCGCCTTCGCCAACGACGAGGACAACGCGAAGTTCGAGAAGACCTTCGGTGAGGTCAGGGCCACCGAGGTCCAGGTCTCCAGTCTCTTCGCGAATGTCGCCGACCGCATCGGCGGCGCTGCGGCCAACTACCAGGCCGCGGAAGCGTCGGCGAAGGAGGCGTCGGACCGGTTCCAGCAATCGTGATCGCACGACGCGCCGTTGGCGGCGTCGAGGCGGGAGGAGGAGACGACAGTGCCCTGCGGAAAACCACCGGGCAATCCGGCGGCGATACGCGACGCCGCCCTGGCGTACGAGATGTACGCCGATTCCATCGACCGTTTCTGGAGCACGGCCGATACCAGGGCCGGGGAAGCCTTCTCCGGATTGACCCCCGTACAACAGCGGATCGACGGTTCGCCCGTCTTTCAGACGAACACGGTATCGCTCGCGCAGACGTGGACCGGTAACGCGGCGAACCGGGCCGCCGGAAATCTGAGTGAGACACGGGTGCAGCTCAACGACTACACGCGCCGTTTGCGCGAATACGCCAAGCAACTCGCACAGTACGCCGACGAGTTGGCGAAAGCGCAACAGTGCCGCATCTGGGACGTCCTGTCCTGGGTCCTTTTGATCATCTTCACGGTGGTCGAGATCATCGTCGGGTTCTTCATCAGTGCGGTCATCTCGAAACTGCTCGAAATGGTTGTCCTCGGCGTCTCCCGGATCGTCTTCACAGCGAGCTTCCGTGCGGGCAGCCGCCTTGCCCTCAGCAGCGCTGCCCGCGCGGGATTCGGTGCCGGGACACGCATGCCGACCACCCTCGCCGGCGCCGGCGGGCGGGCATCCCTCCGAGTCCCGCAGGCTTTGAGAAGCGCTATGAGCGGCACCAGGCATCTCGATCCGGGCGGCTTCGTACGGGGCCGGAACTGGCATCCGCTGAGGAATCTCCTCCATCAGGAAACGGACGTGCCGGGCGCCGGGCAGAAGGGCCTCGGCTCCGTGTGGGACATCACGGAGGCGGAGGCGGAACAGGTGGAGGAGCAGGCGCTGCGCGGATGGCAGAGAGGAACGAAACTCAGCCTGAAGCCTCTGACGTCCGGCGGCAGTTACCTCATCAAGGACGCACTCGGGGTCCCGGGCTTCGGGGATCTCGCCCGACTGATCCGTGAAGGGCCCTCCGGTGGTTCGGACGCGCCGGGTTACGACACCTGGCGACGCGATCTTGTGCCGGTCGTCGCCGAGGCGCGCACCTACATCGACCAGCGCACGCGCGTACCCACGCAGCAGAAGTTCGCGATCGTGCTCGACATCGACAACACATCACTGGAGACGCACTACAACCCCTCACATCCCGTACCGGCCATTCCCGAGATGCGTGATCTGGCCGCATTCGCCAGATCCCGGGGGGTGGACGTCATGTTCGTGACCCACCGGCCCGCAGAGGCGAACGCCCTGACCTTGCACAACCTGCTGCACGAGGGCTATCCGGTCGACGGACTGTACAACCCGCACGTCCGGGAACTGGGCACCCCAAAGGGCGAACTGAAGCTCGGTAAACGCCTGGAGATCGAGAACCTCGGCTACACGATCATCGCCAACATCGGTAACACGCCGACCGATTTCCAGGGCGGCCACGCCGAACGGCAGTACAAACTCCCCGACTATGACGGGAAGTTGTCCTGATGAGAACAAGGCGGGAGGCCGCCCGCCCCGCCCGTGGGCCGCCTTGGTCGCTTTGCGAAAAACTGTTGGCACACCCCGGATCGAGCAACCTGGGCCGAATGAGCAAGGGGCTCTCGCTGGTGCCTGTCGTAAGATCGCGTTGGCCTGTCGTGGCCAGGAGACCGCCTTGGCTTGGGAGGACCGCATGAATCCAGTGGTGGTGACGTCCGCGGGCATGGTCCGCGGGACCAGCCGGGCCGGGATCGTGTGCTTCCAGGGCATCCCCTTCGCCGCGCCGCCCGAAGGCCCGCTGAGATTTCGGCCACCGGCACCACCACTGCGTTGGGACGGGATCCGGGACGCTGTCGCATTCGGGGCCGCGCCCCCGCAGCTGGCACCGGCGCCGGGGGCCCCGGCGATGTGGCGGCCCGGCGACGGGCTGGACTGCCTAACGGTGAACGTGTGGACCCCCGACGCGGGTGCGGCTGGCCTGCCGGTCATGGTGTGGATCTACGGGGGCCTGTGGAAGCACGGCTCGGCAGGCATGCCTCACTACGACGCAACCGCGCTCGCCGGCTCTGGAGTCGTCGTAGTGACTTTCAACTACCGGGTCGGCTTCGAGGGCTTCGGACACCTGCCCGGTGTCCCGGACAACCGCGGGCTGCTCGACCAGGTCGCTGCCCTGGAATGGGTCCGGGACAACATCGCCGCCTTCGGCGGTGACGGCGGCAATGTGACCGTTTTCGGACAGTCCGCCGGAGCCTCCTCCGCCGTCCTTCTCATGGCCGCACCGGCAGCACGGGGCCTGTTTCGACGAGCAATCGCCCAAAGCATCCCGGCAGGTGCCCGCACCCGAGAAGAAGCCGAAACGGTCACTGCCACGATCGCGCAGGCCGCGGGGGTCCCGGCGACATGGGACGGGCTGGCCGGCCTGCCGCCCGAGGCGCTCCTGGCGCTCCAGGACACTCCGTTGCGCGGCCGCACAGACGGCTTCACCGCTTTCGGGCCCGTCGTCGATGACGACCTGGTGACCGGACAGCCCTGGACCGCCCTCGAAGCAGGTACGGGCCATGATGTCGATCTCGTCTGCGGGTTCACGCACGAGGAGTACCGGGGCCAGGGCCCGCTTCCCGCCGCAGGAGTCGATCTGGGGGCGGTCGCCGAAGCCCTCGGCCTCGGCAAACCGGCGGGCACCGCGTACCGCCGGGCCTACCCGACGCTCACCGACACAGACCTGTTCACGGTCCTGCTGTCCGACGCGCTCATCCGGATGCCGACCACCCGGGTCGCCCGGGCCCACGCACACGCAGGGGGCCGCACCTGGCTGTACGACTTCACTTGGGAAGGCGCCACACTGGGAGCCGCCCACGGCATCGACATCCCGTTCACCTTCGGCAACGCCACCAGCCGCTTCGCCACTCGGTTCCTGGGCTCACCACCGCCCCCCGACTTCGGTGAACTGTCCGGGCAACTGCGCACCGCCTGGACCTCCTTCGCCACACACGGCGACCCAGGATGGCCGCGCTTCACCCTGGACCAGCAGACCACCAGGCTCTGGAACCTCCCGCCCGCCGATACCGCCTACCCGTTGGAAGCATCCCGGCAGATCTGGGACCGCACTGCTCCTGCATAGCACCGCTCGGCGCACAACACCGGACGAAATCAGCGAGCGGGACCTGGGCACCGCATGGCAGACCGGACCGACACGAGGTTGCCCGTGCCGTCCGCGTGTTGTCCGCCCGCATGACGGGGGTCCAGCATGAAGTCCTTCCGGTTGCGCGTGCTGCCTCCGCCGCCGGCCGGCGCTGCTGCCCCCGGTTCGCATTCCTCGTGCTACGGGCGATTCAGCCGCTGAACGGGTCAAGCTGAACAGGACACCCGTGTCCGGTCTGGTGTCTGCGCCGTTGACCAGCGGTGAGGTAACGGTGACGGCCACCGAATCCGGGCCGTCGCGTAGATCGACAGAGATCGACCGACCCAGGAGGGGGCGTTGTGCACGCAGGCAAGGTGAGGGCCGTGGCCATCGGGGTTTCTTCCGTCATCAGCCCTCTGACCGCCGTTACGGCCATGGCAGCACTCGTAGCCCTCGCCACCCCGGCACCGGCTGCTCCGGCGGAGACCCCGGCGGCAGTCCGGGCCGCCTCGGTCAGCGGCCCTGGGACGCTCGGCAGCCCTGGCACCCACGCGGTCAGCCAAGCACCGGCGAAAAGGGAACCAACCGCCCAGCAGGCGGCGAAGGATCCGGAGGACAACGCCGCGGCGACCGATGAGCCCATCAGGGGCGAGGAGTCCTGGGACGCCAGGAAACTCGGACGTAATCACCTCACCACCCCCGTGAATTACCCGATGAAGCCGCCGGTTGGCGGTGACCACCACCCGCGGTGGATGAACTGCGACGGCAACGTCTACGACAAGCCGATCCCCGAGGGGAACGCCGTGCACTCGCTGGAGCACGGCGCTGTGTGGGTGACGTACAACCACAGGGCCCCAGCGGCAGACGTGCACAAGCTCGAGGACAAGGTCGCCAGGACCTCGTACGCGATGATGAGCCCGGTGAAGGACCAGGCCGGGGCCATCATGCTCACCGCCTGGGGCAAGCAGGTGACGGTCGATGGAGCGGACGATCCCCGGGTGGACCAGTTCCTCACCAAGTACGCGCAGGGCCCGCAGACACCCGAGCCGGGAGCCACTTGCACGGGCGGACTGGCCGAATGAAACGGACTTGGACCAGGGCCCGCGGGCTCGCAGTCACGGCCGCCGTGCCGGTGCTGCTGTTGGCGTCCGCGGGTGCGGGCGCTGTCGTGTCCGCGGGCGGCGACGACAGCCACCGGGCCGGACATGACGGCACGGCGGCCATCCCCGCGCCGGACTCGGCCGATGCCGGCTTCGCCCGTGACATGGCCGTCCACCACCAGCAGGCGGTGGAGATGTCCTTCATCGTCCGCGACCGCACCCAGGACGAGGAGGTCCGGGGGCTCGCCTACGACATCGTCAACACCCAGGCCAACCAGCGCGGCATGCTGCTGGGCTGGCTGGACCTGTGGGGACTGCCGAAGGTTGCATCCGGAACAGTACCGATGGCCTGGATGACTTCCGGGAGGAGTGAGGGCCATGGCGATCACGAGGACCACGAGGACCACGAGGACCACGAGGATCCTGGCGGTCACCAAATTCGTGAGGGTTCACCGATGCCCGGTATGGCCACCCGGACGGAGTTGGAGCAGCTGGCGAAAGCGAGCGGCAAGCAGGCCGAAGTGCTCTTCCTGCAGCTGATGACCACTCACCACAAAGGTGGTATCGCGATGGCACGGGGCTGCACGGACCTGTGCAGCGTGCCGCAGGAGAAGGCTCTCGCCCGGAAGATGCTCGACGCCCAGAAGGCCGAGACACACCTGATGGTCGACATGCTGAGACAGCGGAACTCTGCGCCACAGCACTGAGGATCCACCATCTTGAAGGCCGGCTCCGCCTTGACTTCTCCCGTCGGCCGGGCACTTCAACAAAGTGCACTTGAGTGGGGGAGCTGTGCTGGCCCAACGGCCGTCTACCTCGGGGCCGCGCGGGAGTCGGTCTGCTCCACAGCGTCGCCGGATTGCTTGAGTTGAAGCAACCACTAACCGGACAGTCACCTGCCTCGCCGCCGCACCGATGGTCCCCCGGAACGCACCGTGGTCCTCTCGTCGTCGCCGCTGCCGGTGGTTTCCTCCTCGCCGCGCTCGCCTGTATGCGAGGACTCGGTGGCAGCGTCGAACGTCCAGTGCGGAACGTACGTCCCGTGCAAGGTTTCCGCGGAGCCCACCTTTTTGAGGCTGTTCGGCGCGAACCAGCGGGACTTGGCCCAAACGCGCAGGTTGTCCTGCGCGCTCCGCTCATCGACCCGGAACGGCACCATGGCCTCGGGCACGATCCGGTCGGTCGCAGCGGAAGCGACCATGGGT
>NZ_JBFAYQ010000046.1:0-50902 GCF_040681345.1 Streptomyces sp. NPDC051776
GTCGCCGTCTGCAAGGTCGTCGTCGCCATCGTCGGCATCATCGCGATGATCATCGGCGGGCCCATCCTCGGCGCGATCGTCCTCATCGCCGCCCTCGTCGTCCTGGCCGACACCCTCAACAAATACCTCAACGGCCAAGCCACCCTCTGGGACGTCGCCTTCGCAGCCCTGGACTGCATCCCCGGCATGAAGGGTCTGACCACCCTCGGAGGACTCGCCAAGGGCATGAAGGCACTGAGCATGGGCAAGGTCGGCCTGAAGAGCATGGCTCTCGGAGTCAAGGGGCTGGCCAAAAGCGGCCGCGGCATGCTCGCCGACGGAGCAAAAGGTGCCTACAACCGGCTCAAGAACGTCGTCCGTTCCAAGGGCAGTGACCCTGTCGACATGGCAACGGGAAAGATGTTCCTGCCGCAGACGGACATACAACTTCCGGGGTTGCTTCCCCTGGCCTTCGAGCGTCGTGTGGAGTCGGGATACGCGGCAGGCCAATGGTTCGGTCCTTCCTGGACTTCCACGGTGGACCAGAGACTGGAGATCGATGCCCAAGGTGTCGTCTTCATCACCGAAGATGGGCTGATCCTCGACTATCCGCACCCGGAAGGACCGGACGCCTCGGTCCTCTCCGAGAATGGGCCGCGCTGGCCGCTGTCTCGTAATGAAGACGGCGGTTACTGCATCACCGACGTGGTCGCGGGGCACACCCGTTGGTTCGCGAAACCGTCTGCTGGCATTGCAAGGCTGGACCGCATATCCGACCGCAATGGTCACGAAATCGTGTTCCACTACGAAACGGATGGCGCCCCGACGGCGATACGGCACTCGGGCGGCTACGACCTCAAGCTGACGACAGAGGAAGGCCGGGTCACAGCGCTCGCCCTGGCAGGTGCGGGCGAGGGTGGGTCCGACGTCACGATCAAGCGGTACGGCTACACCGACGGAAACCTCACTGAAGTCTTCAATTCCTCCGACCTGCCCCTCCGGTTCGGATACGACGGACGGCTTCGCATAACGTCGTGGACGGACACCAACGGGCGCCGCTACGAGTACGAGTACGACGAGCGGGACCGCTGTGTCGCCGAAGGAGGCGAGGCCGGCCACATCGCTGTCACCCTCGCCTACGACGGGATCGACTCCGATTGGCCTGACCTCCGGGTCACCTTGCTTACCACTGCCGAAGGGGCCACCAGCCGCTTCGTGATCAACGATGCATGTCAGGTAGTGGCCGAGATCGATGCGTGCGGAGGCGTGACACGCACCGAGTACGACCGCCACCACCACGTCGTTTCCTGGACAGATCCGCTTGGCTGCACCACCCGTTTCGCAAACGACAAGAATGGGCAGCCCCTACTGGTCACTTACCCGGATGGTGGAACCACCCGCTATGCGTATGACGATCTTGCGCGTCCTACCTGTGTGACCCTGGCAGATGGAACCATGTGGCGGCGCGAGTACGATGCGCGCGGAAATTGCACTGCTGTCATAGATGCGTCTGGTGCTGTCCTCCGATACGGCTTCGACGAATCCGGCCGTCTGACCGCCATCACCGACGCACTAGGAAACACCACTCAGGCGCGCTGTGATCGCGCTGGTCTGGTGGTGGAATTGACAGACCCGCTGGGCAATCGCATGGTGGGGCAACGCGACGCATTCGGCCGCATGAGCGTCGTAACCGACCCTATGGGAGCGGTGACACGACGCTACTGGACAGTTGCCGGGAACATAGCCCGCACGCTTGCTCCAGACGGGACCGAGGAGTCTTGGGAGTACGACGGCGAAGGAAACTGTGTACGCCATGAGGGCGCGAACGGCGGCGTCACCACATACGAGTACACCCACTTCGACCTTCTCACAGCCAGGACAGGGCCGGACGGAGCGCGCTATGAGTTCGAGCACGATGCTTCACTGCGTCTCAGGAAGGTCATGGATCCTCGTGGCTTGACCTGGGACTACGAGTACGACCCCGCCGGACGGCTTGTAGCAGAGGTGGACTTTGACGGTCGCCGCATCACCTACCAGCGCAGCGCAACTGGTCGCGTCACGCAACGAACCAATCCACTGGGACAGACCGTTGCCTACGAGTACGACTCGGTGGGTCGGCTCACGTCCAAACATGCTGACGGTGTGAGGACCACATATGAGCACAGCCGGGTAGGCATGATGGTTAGCGCCAAGAACCCGGATTGTGAGGTCAGCTGGGAACGCGACGCGTTGGGTCGTCCTGTTGCTGAGTGGGTGAACGGCCAAAAGCTTTCCTTGGACTATGACGTGACGGGGCGACTCGCGGAGCGAGTCACACCGGCCAACGTTCGTACGTCGTATCGCTATGACGCTGTGGGGCGCCGGGCGGCATTGAACTTCTCCGGTCACACCATCGACTTCACTCGCGACGCTGCGGGGCGTGAGACCCAGCGACTGATTGGAGAATCCCTCACGCTCGCACAGGTCTGGGACCCGGCAGGAAAATTGGCAGCGCGCACTGTGCGTACAGCAGGCGAACTGGTCCAGCATCGTGCGTACTCGTACCGCCCGGATGGTCACCTCCTCGGTGTCGACGATCTCTTGACTGGAGCAACTGACTTCAGCGTTGATGGTGCTGGGCGCGTAACT
Organism: Streptomyces sp. NPDC051776; assembly: GCF_040681345.1. Lineage (NCBI taxonomy): Bacteria > Bacillati > Actinomycetota > Actinomycetes > Kitasatosporales > Streptomycetaceae > Streptomyces > Streptomyces sp. NPDC051776. The sequence continues at coordinate 2,608 of NZ_JBFAYQ010000046.1, forward strand.
GCGGTAAGTGCTCGTGACTGGCAGGAGGAATATGCCTATGACCTCTCGGGCAATCAGATCCACGCCGCATGGCCCGGCCGCCACCCCGGAGAGGACGCACAAGGCGATCGCACCTACGACGGTACCCTTCTCACGAAGGCTGGAAGAGTGCGGTACGAGTACGATGCGGCGGGGCGAATCAGCGTGCGCCGGAAGACTCGGTTGTCACGCAAGCCGGACGTTTGGCGTTATTCGTGGGACGCCGAGGATCGGCTGAGGTCTGTGATCACGCCGGATGGAACTGTGTGGCGCTATCGCTACGATCCATTCGGCCGTCGCATCGGAAAACAACGCCTGGCCAGCGATGCTGTAACGGTGACCGAGCAGACGAGCTTCATCTGGGATGGCTCCAATCTGGTCGAGCAAACCACCGAGGGCCCCGGTCTGCTGCATCCGGTAACTCTCACCTGGGACTACGATGGCCTCAGTCCGATTGCGCAAGCCGAGCGTTTGACGGACGCAAGGAACCAAGAAGAAATAGACTCGCGCTTCTTTGCTATCGTCACGGATCTAGTGGGCGCTCCGACCGAGCTCATTGATGAATCGGGTGCGGTGGCATGGCGTGCACGCAAGTCGCTTTGGGGCATTACCGCATGGCAGTCGAGCAACACCGCACATACGCCTCTTCGCTTTCCTGGTCAATATCACGATCCCGAGTCCGGTCTACACTACAACTATCATCGGTACTACGACCCTGAAGCATCGCGCTATGCCAGTCCCGACCCACTCGGGCTCGGGCCGTCACCCAACCCTTCCTCCTATGTGAACAACCCTCATACCTGGAGCGATCCGCTCGGGCTGAGTCCCTACCCCAACACCATGCCCGAGAAATTGGCGGGGGAATTGGCAGATGCAGAGCGTCTGGGGGTCAGGCCAGTGAAGGTGGGTGAGGAAGGGTTCGATGACGCGATCAACTCTGGCAAAGTTAAATGGGCGGTCACCGAACAGGGCGATCTCGTCGTGATGCCCAAGCATGTCAACGGCGTGGAGCTGAAGCATCCGGTCCTCACAGGTGGCCGCCCCGTGCAGACGGCTGGAGAAGCGGATATTGCAGGTGGCGGGGGGCAGTACTTCGGCCTGGAACTCGACAACAACAGTGGCCATTATTTGCCATCTCTGGAGAGTCTGCAGATAGGTAGGGATGCATTTGAACGCGCAGGGATCAGCTTCCTCTGACAATTCCTCGAGCGGAGGGCCGAAACACCCATCCACGGAAGAGCAGTTGCGTCTCCCCCTGGACGCACTGGAGGCGTATCTGGCTGCTCACCCTGATCACGTGCCGTTGCCGAACGCATCCTGGGAGAGGGTCCGTGAGAGAGGAGTTGGGGAGATGCAGGACAGGACCCTTTCTCCGGATCTCCGGATCCGGTGGGCGGGCGTCGCTCTGGTGGCGGTGGAGCGCAAGGGGAAGGCGGGCGGGCTGGATCCGCTGGCATCTCTTGCCGAGGAGACGAGTATCCGCTCGTATGTGATCAGCCGTTTGGGGCGCGTCGACGACGGCTCACCGCGGGACCTCGGGCTCCTGTGTCGCCGGGTCATCGAGGCGCTCGGGCCGGATCGCACGGAGGCGTCGCGTGCCGCGGCTCGATGGAGGCAGGCAGAGCGGGCGGAGATCCTCCGACTGCGGCGGATCAAGAACGTCCTGACGCCTTTGACCTACGTCGTGGGAGAGTTGGAGGAACACGACCCCCTGCGCGCCGAGGTCGACGGCTGGCTGGCGCTGCTGCCTCACCTGCCCTGAGAGGCCCTACCCGCGTCATGTGTGCGGATCGTGGCCAACGGCGCGTTGAGTCACAGGGCTCGCCTGCGACCGAGGGTGCGAGCGCATTCCTTCTGCCAGTAAGGGGCGACCTGCGCCCCCTCACGCCCGCCGCGTCGCCAGTGCCCGCTTGATCCGGGGCGTCAACGGCGTTTCCACGAACCGGTACAGCAGCCACGCCAGCGTCAGCATCGCCGCGATCGTGCCCACCAGCGTCGCGAACGACGGGAGGCCCAGCGTGCGGTGGAGGACGTGGACCGCGACCCAGCCCAGGTGTTCGTGGATCAGGTAGAAGGGGTAGGTCAGGGCGCCAGCGACCGTCAGCCAGCGCCAGTTGGCCCATCGCAGGCGGCCCAGCGCGATCGCGCCCACCGCGACGAAGCCCAGCGTCACCACGGCCGCGATCCCGTACGACGGGCGGTACGAGAAGAACTCGGGGTCCGCCGGGTGCCACAGCCGGCTCACCGCGTAGTGCTGGCCGATCAGCCAGCTCGTCGCGACGATGCCCCAGGCCGTGGTGTCCCGGCGGTCGCGGTGGACGAGGTAGAGGCCGATGCCGCCGGTGAAGAACGGCGCGTACTCGGGCATCAGCACGATGTCGAGCAGCGGGTCGCCGGCCGCCTCCGCGACCACTGCCGCCAGGGTCCAGACGGCGCAGAACAGGACGATTCGCTGCCGGTTCGCGCCCGGGAGAACGACGAACAGGGCGAAGAGGGCGTAGAAGCGGAGTTCCGCCCAGAGGGTCCAGCAGACTCCGAGGACGCGGTCGACGCCCAGCGGTTGCTGCAGCATCGTCAGGTTTACCAGGGCGTCGCTCGGCGAGACCGCCTCGTACGCGACCCAGGGAAGTGCGAAGACCGCCGTCACCAGGATGATCGCGGCCCAGTACGCCGGGAAGAGGCGCGAGACGCGCGAGGCGAAGAACGAGCGGAGCGGGCGACCCCAGCCGCTCATGCAGATGACGAAGCCGCTGATGACGAAGAAGACCTGGACGCCGAGACAGCCGTATGCGAAGAACTGCGAGGCCGTCGGGAACTGAACGTCGGGCGATGTGCCCCAGGCCTCGCCGATCTCGCCGTCGCGGCCGCCGAAGTGGTAGGAGGCGACCATCAGTGCGGCTATCAGGCGCAGCCCGTCGAGGGCGCGGAGGCGGGGAGCGGGGAGCGCGCCCCGTATGCTGCGAGCCCCCGGACTCCTGCCCGGTGCGGCGGCACAGCTCCGGGTGGTGCCACCGGCGGCAACTCCCCGCGCCGATCCTCCCTGTTCGCCTCCCGGGGCCGGGCCCGCTTCGGCGGAATCCGGTGAGCCGGGCCCGACCGCCGGGCGCGTCGTCGTACCGGCCGGGGCGCTCATCCGAACGCCGTCCGCTTCTTCGCGATCCTGCGCTGCACGGCCCGCGCCCTGCGCGCGACCCTGCGCACCGTGGCGTTGCGTGGCAGGAACGCGAGCTGCGACGGGATCGCGCCGGGCAGCGCCAGCGATGTCAGCCGGCGCCGCTTGAAGTAACGCCAGGTGTGCGTGTCGAGGCGGGTGGACAGATACCGCTCGGCGTCCGAGCGCAGGTCCGGGTGGATCTGCGCCTGCATCGCGTACCCCACGGCCCGCAGGAGACCGGTCAGACGGTCCTCGGCCTCCGGGGCGGTCGGTGGCGTCCAGCCCGTGACCGCATCAGGGTCCGTCAGCTCCGGCAGCAGGGCGTCGACAATCGTGACGGGCACGCGGTTGCTGTTCTGGTACGGGGTGAGCCGCTCGAGCAGCACCCCGGTGCCGGTCCGTGCGACCGGCAGGCCGTACAGCGCGGTCGCCGTCAGCAGCGCGGTGGAGAAGCAGCCGGCGACCAGGGCCGGGCGCATCTTCTGGTAGAGGACCTCGGCGAGCAACGGCGCGTCGAGCACGGTCAGTTCGACGCCCAGCTCACCGGCCTCCTTCTCCAGCATCCGCGACCAGCGGGCCGGGGCGGTGGGGTGCGGCTTGAACACCACGCGCCTGTGGCCGAGTCCGGCGGCCCCGCGCAGCATCGTCACATGCAGCCGCTCCTCCTCCTCGCCGGTGAGGATGTCGAGGGCGGAGAGGTACTGGCCCAGCAGCAGAGCCGGGGACTCGATGTCCGGGAGCTCGGCGGCGCCGGAGTCCTCCGCCAGTTCAGCCAGCACCCGGGTGAAGGCGCCGGTGGGCACGATGAGCGGCTCGACCCCGAACTCGGTGAGCAGCAGCGGCCGCAGGCCCGGCACCAGGTCCAGGTGGAGCAGACGGCGGATACGGGTGCCGACCAGCGGGTCGAGTTTGTTGCGCGTCGGGCCGTAGCTCATCAGGCCGTCGGCGTAGACGTCGATGGGCGCTCCCGTGAAGAGCTGGGCGAGCGCGAGGGCGGGATTGACCTGGATGGACTCGACGACCAGCTCGATGTCGTCGTCACCGAGGTTCCACAGCAGCCGCAGATGGCGCTCCCACAACGGGACGTCGTCCATGCGCGGCGACCAGCCGCCGGGGTGGAAGGGGCTGATCGTCTCGTTCCAGGACAGCACGTCGTCGAAGCGGCGGCGGAGCCGCTGGAAGCCCGGCATGGCGTCCAGGGCGGGGGTCGTCTCGGGGGTCGCCGCGTTGTTGCTGACCAGCAGGATGCGCCGGTCGGCCGGGTCGAAGAGGTCCGCGTCGAGGGCGGCGGCGAGTGTGGCGGCTCCGTACAGGGTGGAGGCGAAGAAGATCTGCGTCGTCCTGCCGGACGACAGCCTGCGGGGGGAGGGCTTGGAGGGGGAGGGCATGGGCGAGGACGTTGCGCGGCGGGCGGCAGTCGGCATCATGCGGCCACCTCCGCGCCCACGGGCCGGCGGCGCAGCCGCCGCAGCCGGGACGCGCGTTCGTGGTCCATCGAGTCGAGTGCGTCCTGCAGTACGTCCTGCGGCATGCGCTTCAGCGCGGCCGCGCTCATCGACCGCAACTTGCGTGCCACGGGGGGTTCGAACCTCTCGATGCTGCCCAGATGATGGGAAATGATCGCGCAATAAGTGCGCACCGCTTTTGGAAGAAGTCGGTCCGCATCCGAATCCCGTGCGGTCTCTTCCACGACCTGATCGAAAGCCCGGATGAAATCGAGTTGCCGTACATCCCCGATCTGGGTCAGGGACGATGCGACCCCGCGCCGGTAATGGACACCGAGCAGCCCTACGACCGCAAAGGATTTCGCCTCGCGGTGCAGCCGCCAGATCCAGGGCCGGTCCTCGGCGGTGCGCAGTCCGTCCTTGAAGCGCAGAACTCCTTCGTCGGCCAGGCGCCGGTGGTAGATCCCCGCCCAGGCGTACGCGTAGTCCACCGAGGTGCTGCGGTCGGCGGGCAGGATGGCCGCACGCGGGTCCATGACGACATTGCGGCGCCCGTGCGGGACGCGGTGCACGGAGCGGGCCCGCGCGGTGCACTGCACATGGTCGGTGCGCAGGAAGTCGCACTCCAATTCCTCGATGGCGGCGAGGAGTTCCCGGTAGTAGCCGGGCCGCAGCCAGTCGTCGCCGTCGAGGAACGTCAGGTACTCGCCCCGCGCGGCGTCGATGCCGGTATTGCGCGCGGTGGCGAGCCCTCCGTTCTGCTCGTGCCGTACGACGACGGCTCCCGGGAGTTCGCGCGCGGCCCGGTCCAGGATTTCCGGAGTCTCATCCGCCGAGCAGTCGTCGACGAGAATGAACTCGAAATCCTGTCCGGCGTTCGCGCGCAGACTTCTCAGGGTGTCGGGCGCGTATGTCTGCACGTTGTAGAACGGCACGATGACGGAGAGCTTGACCACTCGCGAGACGGTAGGCGCGTCCCTCGCATTCGTCTTGACCTGTGGTGAGCCTGTGGGTGAACGAAACATGGCGGAACAGTTAACCCGATGCTCCCGCGCCCCGATTCGCCATTCGTCGATGTGCTGTTAACCCTTTGTTGCGCCTGAGTTGGGCCGCGAATCGGAATGGCTTCCTAGCGTCGTCGACGTGCCAGCCAGTAGCAGTCACCGTACGCGGGTAGCCGTGCTCGCCGATTCCGACACGCGATGGAAGTGGGGCGCACTCACCGCACATCGCCTCATATCGGACAGTGCGCTCGACGGCTTCCTCCTGCGCGGCCGCGCGACACCGACCCCCCGCCAGCTCGGCGAGGTGGGCGTGCACGCGGACTCGCTGCGCGAGGTCACCGCCGTCGAGTTCCTGCGGACCACGGGCCGCGAGACGTACGACGTCGTCGTCCTCGCCTGCGTCGGCGGCGCCGTCCAGGCCGTGCTGCACGGTCTCGCCCGCACCTGGGAGGGCCGGACCAAACGCCCCGTCGTCGTCACCGGCTACGTCGGCGTCGTCTACGAGAAGCTGGCCGACGGCCTCCTCCTACGCCACGGCGCCGATCTGGTGCTCGCCAACTCCCGCCACGATGCCGAGCGTTTCCGCTCCGTCTACCGCGGTGTGGGAGCGGACGCCTCGGGCGTCGTCGAGACCGCGCTCCCCTTCCTCGGGGGCGCGCCCTACGACGGACACACCTGCGGCGACCGCCCGTACACCGTCGTCTTCGCCGCCCAGCCCTCCGTGCCCGTCACCCGCGCCGACCGCATGTACCTGCTGCGCCGCGCCGCCGAGCACGCCCGCAAGCACCCCGAGCGCGAGGTGCGGGTCAAGCTGCGCAGCAAGCCCGGCGAGCACACCACGCACATCGAGGAACTGCCGTACCAGAAGCTCGCCGCCAGGATCCCCGGCGGCCTCCCCGCCAACTGCAGCCTCGTCTATGGGCACATGGGCGAGGTGCTGGACCGCACCGACCTGCTGGTCACCGTCAGCTCCACCGCGGCGCTGGAGTCCCTGCACCGCCGCATCCCCACCGCCGTCCTCACCGACCTCGGCGTGCGCGAGGCCCTGGGCAACCACCACTTCCTCGGCTCCGGCTGCCTCGCCTCCTGGGACGACCTGGACGCGGGACACCGCCCCGAGCCCGACGCGCTGTGGCTGAGCCGCCAGGGGGTCGCCGCCGACGGCGGTTACGAGGACGCGTTCACCGTCGCGCGCGAGCGCGTCGCCGCACTGCTCTCCGCCCAGGCCCTGCCGCACCTCGAGCCGTACTACACCTCCGCCACCGCGCCCGGCTATCTGCCCGGCATCCTCGCTCGCCACCACCTCGGCCCCCAGGGCGAGCCCCTGCCCGGGGCAAGCGCCGTGAGCGAGGAGACCGGCGGCGTACGGCGGATCGTGCGCAGCGCCGTACGGGACGTGGCGCGCGGCGCCTACCGGCACGGCGTCCAGCGGGTGGCCCCGGTCATCCGGCGGATGGGGGAGCTGTGACCGACACCGTCCCGGCTGCGCCGACGAAAGCCCCCGAACTCCCCGAAGGAGCCCCGATGCCCCCCACCGTGCTGGCCGTCATCCCCGCGAGAGGCGGGTCGAAGGGCGTGCCCGCCAAGAACCTCGCCGCTGTCGGAGGCGTGCCCATGGTGGTGCGCGCCGTCCGGGAATGCCTGGCGAGCCGGGTCGTCACCGATGTCGTGGTCTCCACCGACGACCCGGGCATCGCCGCCGCGGCGCGCGGCGCCGGCGCCGACGTCGTGCAGCGGCCCGCAGCCATCGCGGGCGACACCGCGACCAGCGAAGCCGCCGTGCTGCACGCCATGGACGCGCACGAGGCGATGCACGGCCGCGCGGTGGACGCCGTGCTGCTCGTCCAGTGCACCAGCCCGTTCCTCGTCCGCGAGGACATCGACGGCGTCGCGGCCGCGATCGTCGAGGGCGGCGCCGACAGCGCGCTGACCGTCGCGCCCTTCCACGGCTTCGTCTGGCGGGACGGCGGCGGCGTGGGCGAGACGGACGCGGCCGGCGGCGCCGGTGCCGACAGCGGCTCCGCCACGGGCATCAACCACGACAAGTCGTACCGTCCGCGCCGCCAGGACCGCCCGCAGGACCTGCTGGAGACCGGAGCCGCGTACGCCATGGACGCGACCGGTTTCCGCGAGGCCGGGCACCGCTTCTTCGGCCGTACCGAGCTCGTACGGACCGACCCCGCGCGCGTGCTGGAGGTCGACGACCCGCACGACCTGGCGCGCGCCCGCGCCCTCGCGCCCCTCCTCGACGCGCCGCGCCCCGGCGCGCTCCCCACCCGCGACGACATCGACGCGGTGGTACTCGACTTCGACGGCACCCAGACCGACGACAGGGTGCTCGTCGACTCCGACGGACGGGAGATGGTCGCCGTGCACCGGGGCGACGGCCTCGGCATCGCGGCGCTGCGCCGCTCCGGGCTGAACATGCTCATCCTGTCCACGGAGCAGAACCCGGTCGTCGCCGCACGGGCACGGAAGCTCCGACTCCCCGTGCTGCACGGCATCGACCGGAAGGACCTCGCACTCAAGCAGTGGTGCGAGGAGCAGGGCATCGCCCCTGAACGCGTGCTCTACGTCGGCAACGACGTGAACGACCTCCCGTGCTTCGGCCTCGTCGGCTGGCCGGTCGCGGTCTCCGGCGCGCACGACGTCGTGCGCGGCGCCGCACGCGCGGTCACCTCCACCCCCGGTGGCAACGGGGCGGTCCGGGAGATCGCCTCTTGGATTCTCGGCCCCTCCCTCTAGAGAAGGATTTGTCTTAGATGAGCACCACCCCGCGCCTTCGCACCTTCGGTGACAAGATCGCCGGACCGGGCCGTCCCGTCTACATCACCGGCGAGATCGGCATCAACCACAACGGCGAGCTGGAGAACGCCTTCAAGCTCATCGACGTGGCCGCCGACGCCGGCTGCGACGCCGTGAAGTTCCAGAAGCGCACCCCGGAGATCTGCACCCCGCGCGACCAGTGGGACATCGAGCGGGACACCCCCTGGGGCCGGATGACGTACATCGACTACCGCCACCGCGTCGAGTTCGGTGAGGACGAGTACCGGCAGATCGACGCGTACTGCAAGGAGAAGGACATCGACTGGTTCGCGTCCCCGTGGGACACGGAGGCCGTCGCCTTCCTCGAGAAGTTCGACATCCCGGCCCACAAGGTCGCCTCGGCCTCGCTCACCGACGACGAGCTGCTGCGCGCACTGCGCTCCACCGGCCGTACGGTCATCCTGTCGACGGGGATGTCGACCCCGAAGCAGATCCGCCACGCGGTCGAGGTCCTGGGCAGCGACAACATCCTTCTCTGCCACGCCACCAGCACGTACCCGGCCAAGGCCGAGGAGCTCAACCTGCGGGTGATCCACACCCTCCAGGCCGAGTACCCGAACGTGCCGATCGGCTACTCCGGCCACGAGACCGGCCTGCAGACCACCCTCGCCGCGGTCGCCCTCGGCGCCGCGTTCGTCGAGCGCCACATCACCCTCGACCGCGCCATGTGGGGATCGGACCAGGCCGCCTCGGTCGAGCCGCAGGGCCTGCAGCGCCTCGTCCGCGACATCCGCACGATCGAGGATTCGCTGGGCGACGGCATCAAGAAGGTCTACGAGAGCGAGCTCGGTCCGATGAAGAAGCTCCGCCGCGTCCCCGGTGTCATCGCCGAGGCCGAGACCGAGATTCGCGAACCGGCCGCGGTCTGATCCGAGGGCGTGGGGATCCGCGCAAGGCATGTGGACGGGGTTCGTCCCCGCCTCCCCAGCCGGTCCGCCCCGCAGCAGCGGGGCGGACCGGCGCGAGAACGCGAGGTGACCGCGGTGAGCGCACCTGTTGGGCCCGTCGACGCGCCACGGCGGGCGGAACCGCACGGACCGGCCGACCGGGGCCGTCGTACGCCGGACGGGCCCCGGGGCCCGGCTCACGCGGCGGAGGAGGCGCGTGTGGCAGCCACCGCACATGCGGCCGGAACGGCGGACGCCGCGGGTACGGCGGGCGGGACGGACGTGGCCCGGGAGCGGCGTACGCCCGTCACCGCCGGACCCCGTACGCCCGTCACCGCCGGACCCCGAACGGCCGGGCCCCGCACGGCCACCGGACCCCGTACGCCCGGCACCGCCGCGCCCCGTACGCCTGCCGGTGGCGACGGGCTCCGGGACCAGCCGGGGGAAGGCGTGCCCGGGAGCCCTGTCCCGGGCAGGCCCGTCCGGGACTCGGGCGGTCATGAGCAGAGCACCGAGGCCCCCGCCTCCCCGGGCTCCCTCCCGCCTGCCCCCGCCTCCGCACTTGCGTGCTCCACGCGTGCCCCGGGCCTACGGGGCGCCGGCGAGACCCTTGCCTTCGTCGAGAGCCCCGTCCAGCTCCTCAACGTCCTGGAGTGGTCGTACGCCGACGCCCGGCGCGCCGCGCCCGAGCAGGCCGGGAGCGACGGTGGTGACCGGGCCACCGGCGACCTGGCCGCCTCCCCCCACCTCGGCACCGTCACGGTCGTCGTCCTCTCCCCGAACGACCCCATGACGCGGGGCCAGCTTCGCCGGATGGCGGAGCTGGCGAGGGACGAGGGGTTCACCGTCCGCTGGGAGGACGCACGCGGCGGGGCCGCCGCACCGTTCCAGACCATCGGTGCCCTGACGCCCGCGCTGCGCCGGGCCCGGCGGATCGTCATCGGCGACCCGTTCTCCCGGTACGTCCAGCTCCTGCTGACCCTGACCGGCGCGCGGGACCTGGTCGTCGTGGACGACGGGACCGCCACCATGGAGTTCGTCTCCCAGCTCGCCCGGGGCGAACGCCTGGTGCGCTGGCACCGCACCGGTCGCGGCCGCGGGGCGCGCGACGCCGTCTTCGCTCCGGTGTCCGCGGTGGCGCGCCGCAGGCTCACGCCCCGCGAGGGCCGCAGGACGGTCGAGGTGTTCAGCTCGATGCCCGTCGAGCCGCCCGCCGGTGTCACCGTCACCGCCAACGACTTCGCCTGGACCCGGGCGCGCTTCGGACCGCCCGCACTCACCCGGGGCGCGGACCTGGTCGGGACCTCGCTGGCCGAGACCGGCGTCGTGGACCTCGACCGCTACATCGACGCGGTGCGCTCCCTCGCCCGTACGCACGGCGCGACGCGCTATTTCGCGCACCGCCGTGAAGGCACCGACAAGCTCAAGCGGCTCTCCGAGGCGGCGGGGCTGGAGATCGTACGGCCCGATCTGCCGCTGGAGCTGATCGCCCGGCGCGGCCCCATCGGGCGGACGGTCCTGAGCTTCCCGTCGACCGTCGTCCACACCCTCCCGCTCGCCCTCGCGGGTACGGAGGTGAAAGTCGCCGTCTGCGACATCGATCCGGCCTGGCTGACCGATACGGCCTCCCCGCGGGCCCACGGCTTCCTGTCCGGGGTCACCGGAACCGCCCGTGACGTGCACCGACTGCCGTCCGTGCCGGTGGCGGCGCCCTGAGGAAGTGAACCTCTCGTCATACCCAACGGCGGGTCCCCTCATGCGGCCCGCTCCATCTTTTTCCGCCCCATCCGGCTGAACTTTTGTTGATCGACGGACAGTTGCCCGGGCGGCAGTCGTATTCTTCAGAGGGTGAACCAACTGATGTCCCCCGAGACCGACGCCGCCCCGTCCGCGCATCCCGAGCTTCCCGGGACGGTCCCGGACGCCCTGCGCTCCGAGCTCATCGCCTTCCGTCGCGATCTGCACATGCACCCCGAGCTGGGCCATCAGGAGTTCCGTACGACCGCCGCCCTCATGGCCCGCCTCGAGCAGGCCGGTCTCGAGCCGCGGGTCCTCTCCGTCGGCACCGGGCTCGTGTGCGACATCGGCACCGAGGGCTGGGACGGCGCTCAGCCGATGCTGGCGCTGCGGGCGGACATCGACGGTCTGCCGATCCCGGACACCAAGACGGTGTCGTACCGCTCGACCGTGCCCGACCGGGCCCACGCCTGTGGGCACGACGTGCACACCACGGCCGTCCTCGGCGCAGGGCTGGTCCTGGCGGAGCTGGCCCGGGAGGGCCGCCTGCCGAACCCGGTCCGGCTGATCTTCCAGCCGGCCGAGGAAGTGCTGCCCGGCGGTGCTCCCGACGCGATCGAGTCGGGCGTGCTGGACGGCGTGGGACGGATCCTCGCCGTCCACTGCGATCCCAAGGTCGAGGTCGGCGTGGTCGGCCTGCGGACGGGCCCGATCACCTCCGCCTGCGACCGCCTCGAGGTGGCGCTGGACGGCCCCGGGGGACACACCGCGCGCCCGCATCTGACCACCGACCTGGTCACGGCCGCCTCGAAGGTCGCCACGGACGTTCCCGCGCTGATCAACCGCCGTATCGACGCCCGTTCGGGCCTGGCCGTCACCTGGGGCCGTATCCAGGCAGGTCACGCCTGCAATGTCATCCCGCAGCACGCCGAGCTCTCCGGCACCGTGCGCTGCCTCGACCTTCCGGCCTGGCGCGCCGCCCCCGACCTGGTGCACGCCGCCATCGACGAGGTTGCGACCCTGCACAGGGCCAAGTCGCAGATCAACTACATTCGCGGCGTCCCGCCGGTGGTCAACGAGCCGGGCAGCACCGAGCTGCTGCGCGACGCGATGGCCGTCCGGCGGGGCCCGTACGCGGTCGAGGACACCGAGCAGAGCCTCGGTGGCGAGGACTTCTCCTGGTATCTGGAGCATGTGCCCGGTGCGATGGCCCGGCTCGGTGTGCGTCCCGTCGGGGACACCACCCGGAGGGACCTGCATTGCGGCGATTTCGACGTGGACGAGGAAGCGATCACGGTCGGTGTGGAGCTTTTCACGGCGGCCGCGCTCCTCGACGGCCACCGTCCGTAGGCATTTTCACCGTCCGTAGGTGTTTCGTCGGTGTGCTTCGCGTCGAATCGATAACGGCTTCGAACCAGACCTTTATCTGACATCTACGCGCGTTACGATGCCGCGAACCAGCGCCGGTCAGTGCGCATCCAGCAAGTGAAGGGGTGCCGTCTTGCGACGGATAGCCAAGATCGCTGCCGCGAGCATCGCAACCGCGGCACTCGCATTCACCGCCGCCGGGTGCGGCGAGTCGTCCACCGAGGACGACGCGGGCAAGAACAAGGGCGTCGGCCTTGCTTTCGACGTCGGTGGCCGTGATGACCACTCGTTCAACGAATCCGCAGCCCGCGGTGTCGACAAGGCCCAGAAGGAACTCGGCGTCAAGTCGAAGATGCTGACGGCCAAGAACAACGAGACCGAGGCCGACCGTGAGCAGCGGCTGACCTCGCTCGCCGAGGCGGGCTACAACCCGGTCATCGGCGTGGGCTTCAACTACGGAAAGTCGATCACGAAGGTCGCCAAGGAGTTCCCGAAGACCACGTTCGCGGTCGTCGACTCCGTCTCACCGGGCAAGAACGTCGACTCGATCGTCTTCTCCGAGCACGAGGGCTCGTACCTCGCCGGTGTCGCCGCCGCGCTGAAGACGAAGACCAACAAGGTCGGCTTCATCGGCGGTGTGAACAACGCGCTTATCCAGAAGTTCCAGGCCGGTTTCGAGCAGGGCGTCAAGGACACCAAGAAGGATGTCAAGGTCAGCTCGGAGTACCTGTACGCCAACAACGACAAGGGCTTCAACGACCCGGCCGCGGCCAACTCCAAGGCCAAGGGCATGCTCGACCGGAACATCGACGTGATCTACACCGCTGCCGGCCAGTCCGGTGCGGGTTCCATCGAGGCGATCAACGCCAAGAAGGGCACCTGGGCGATCGGCGTCGACTCCGATCAGTACCAACAGCCCGGTCTGGCCAAGTACAAGGACTCGATCATGACCTCGGTCGTCAAGAACGTCGACGTGGCCGTGTTCGATGTGATCAAGAGCGTCAAGGACGGCAAGCCGCTCACCGGCACCAACGCCTACCCGCTCTCCAAGGACGGCGTGAGCCTGGCCACGTCCGGCGGCTACATCGACGACATACAGAGCAAGATCGACGCCGCGAAGAAGAAGATCGTCGGCGGCGACGTCAAGGTCAACGAAAGCCCCTGATCCCAGGTCTGCTCTGACCGGTCCCACGGGCTCGGCAGAGGGGAAACGCCTCTCTGCCGAGCCCGCACCCTCGCCCCGAACACTACGCGCGTAGCGCGCCGTATTCGCGATACCGTCGCCTTCCCGCCCTCCCAAGAACACGGCTCCTTCCCTCGAGGAGAGTGCGCCATCAAAGCGTCCAGCAGCAGCACCCCGGCAGAGAGCGCCCCTGCCGTAGAACTTCAAGGGATCACCAAGCGGTTCCCCGGAGTTGTGGCCAACCACGACATCGACATCACCGTCAGACGAGGCACCGTGCACGCCCTCGTGGGTGAGAACGGCGCCGGCAAGTCCACCCTGATGAAGATCCTTTACGGCATGCAGAAGCCGGACGAGGGCACGATCACGGTCGACGGCGAGAAGGTCACTTTCCACAGCCCGGCCGACGCCATCGCGCGCGGAATCGGCATGGTCCACCAGCACTTCATGCTGGCCGACAACCTCACGGTGCTCGAGAACGTCGTCCTCGGCGCCGAGAAGCTGTATGGCATCGGCGCCAAGGCGCGCGCGAAGGTCATGGAGATCTCCGACGCGTACGGGCTGAACGTCCGCCCCGATGTGCTCGTGGAAGACCTCGGCGTAGCCGACCGCCAGCGCGTGGAGATCCTCAAGGTCCTCTACCGCGGCGCCCGGACGCTCATCCTCGACGAGCCCACCGCCGTCCTCGTCCCCCAGGAGGTCGATGCGCTCTTCGACAACCTGCGGGAGCTGAAGGAAGAGGGCCTCACGGTCATCTTCATCTCCCACAAGCTGGGCGAGGTCCTGTCCGTCGCCGACGAGATCACCGTCATCCGGCGCGGCACGACGGTTGCCTCCGTGCATCCCTCCGACGTGACGCCCAAGCAGCTGGCCGAGTTGATGGTCGGCACCGAGCTGCCCTCGCCGGAGACGCGGGAGTCCACGGTCACCGACATCGCGATGCTCAAGGTCTCCGACCTGCACCTGTCGGCCACCGACGCCGACGGTGCCGTACGCGCCGTCCTCTCCGGCATCAGCCTCACCATCCACAAGGGCGAAGTGCTGGGCATCGCCGGTGTCGAGGGCAACGGCCAGGCCGAGCTGGTCGAGGCGGTCATGGGCATCCGCGATCCCGACGGCGGTGTCATCACGCTCGACGGGGTCGACATCTCGCACGCGCCGACGCGCAAGCGCCGCGAGGACGGCATCGGGTTCATCCCCGAGGACCGGCACCGCCACGGGCTGCTGCTGGAGGCCCCGTTGTGGGAGAACCGCATCCTCGGCCATGTCACGGAGCGCCCCAACAGCAAGGGCTCACTGCTCGACCTCAAGGGCGCCCGCGCCGACACCAGGCGCATCGTGAAGGAATACGACGTCAGGACCCCCGGCATCGAGGTCACCGCGGCCTCTCTGTCCGGCGGCAACCAGCAGAAGCTGATCGTCGGCCGCGAGATGAGCCACCATCCGAAGCTGCTGATCGCCGCGCACCCGACGCGCGGTGTGGACGTCGGTGCGCAGGCGCAGATCTGGGACCAGATCCGAGAGGCGCGCCACGAGGGCCTGGCGGTGCTGCTGATCTCCGCCGACCTCGACGAGCTCATCGGGCTCTCGGACAGCCTGCGGGTCATGTACCGCGGCCGCCTGGTCGCGGACGCGGACCCCGCCACCATCACCCCGGAGGAGTTGGGTTCGGCCATGACCGGCGCCGCCCGCGGCCACCTCGAGCACCACGAGGACGAGGGGGGCGAGAAGTGAAGCTGAAGTTCGACAAGGACCGGCTGATCCTCGGGCTCGCCGCGCCCGTCCTCGCGATCGTCGCCGCGCTCGTCATCACCTCGCTGATCCTCGTCGCGGACGGCGACGACCCGGTCCACGCGTTCCAGGTGATGGTCGACTACGGGTCGAAGAGCGACAGCCAGGTCTGGATCATCAACAAGGCGATCCCGTACTACCTGTCCGCGGTCGCCGTCGCCATCGGCTTCCGGATGAACTTGTTCAACATCGGTGTCGACGGGCAGTACCGCATCGCGGCCTTCTTCGCCGCGGTCGTCGGCGGCGCGCTGACCCTGCCGGGCTTCATCCAGATCCCGGTCATCATCATCGTCGCGATGCTGGTCGGCGCCGTCTGGTCCGGTATCGCGGGTCTGCTGAAGACCACTCGCGGGGTCAGCGAGGTGATCAGCACGATCATGCTGAACGCGATCGCCGCCTCGGTCATCGGCTACTTCCTGGCCGCCTCCCGTCTCGGCGAGCGCGAGGGCAACCTGATCCACACGCCCAACCTCCCCGAGTCCAGCCACTTCTTCACGATCCCGACCGATCCCGACCCCGTCGACGGCTTCATCGTCGTCGCGGTGCTCGTGGGCTTCCTCTACTGGTTCGGGCTCAGCCGCACCCGCTTCGGCTTCGACCTCCGCGCCGTCGGCCAGTCCGAGTCGGCCGCCGAGGCGAGCGGTGTCAGCGTCAAACGCATGGTCGTCACCAGCATGGTGCTCTCCGGTGTCGTCGCCGGACTCGTCGGCATGCCGACCCTGCTCGGCGTCTCGTACAACTACGGCACCGATTTCCCCGCCGGTATCGGCTTCACGGGCATCGCCATCGCCCTGCTCGGCCGCAACCACCCGGTCGGCATGGCGCTCGGCGCGCTGCTCTGGGGCTTCCTCGAGCGCACCGGCAGTCAGCTCGAGTTCGAGGGCTACGCCCAGGAGATCGTCGGCGTGATCCAGGGCGTGATCGTGCTCTGCGTGGTCATCGCCTACGAGGTGGTGCGCCGCTACGGGCTCAAGAGCCAGCAGCGCAAGGTCGGCGCCCAGCTCGCCGCCCAGGCCCGTAAGAACGACAACGCGGAGGTGTCCGCATGAGCGCGACCACGGCAAAGGTGCCCGCGCGCGAGCCCGCCGGAAAGAAGCAGGACGGGGGCAGGAAGCTCACCTACCCCGTGGTCCTGCTGATCGTCGCGGGCGTCCTCCTCGCGCTCTCCGCACTGCGCGCCCTCACCGGAGCGGGTGACCTCACCTCCAGCGGCCAGTACAGCGGCGCGCTCGCCGCGGCCGTGCCGATCGGCCTGGCCGGTCTCGGCGGTCTGTGGTCGGAGCGGGCCGGTGTCATCAACATCGGCCTCGAGGGGATGATGATCCTCGGCACCTTCGGCGCGGGCTGGGCCGGCTGGCAGTACGGGCCCTGGTGGGCGGTCGTCGCGGGCGTCGTGGGCGGTCTGCTCGGCGGGCTGGTCCACGCGGTCGCGACCGTCACCTTCGGTGTGGACCACATCATCTCCGGTGTGGCCGTCAACATCCTGGCGCTGGGCTTCGCGCAGTACCTGGCGAAGCTGCTGTTCGGCGCCGAGGGCAGCGGGGCCGCGCAGGCGGGCGGCAACGACAAGCAGTCCCCGCCGATGGAGTCGCTGGGCACCTTCAACATCCCTGGTCTTTCCGGGTGGTTGGGCTCGATCGAGAACCACAACTGGTTCTTCGTCTCCGACATCGCGGGCATCCTCCGCGGTCTGGTGACGGACGTGTCCTGGCTGACGCTGCTCGCCGTGGGCCTGTTCTTCGCGACCTTCTACGTGCTGTGGCGGTCGGCCTTCGGCCTGCGCCTGCGGTCCTGCGGTGAGAGCCCGGTCGCCGCCGAGTCCCTCGGCGTCAACGTCTACAGGTACAAGTACGCGGCCGTGCTCGTCTCCGGCGGCCTTGCCGGGCTCGGCGGCGCGTTCCTCGCGGTCGTCTCCTCGCACTTCTACCAGGACGGCCAGACCGGCGGCCGCGGCTACATCGGTCTCGCCACGATGATCTTCGGCAACTGGCGGCCGGGCGGAGTCGCCATGGGCGCCGGCCTGTTCGGCTTCACCGACAGCCTCCAGCTCCGCGGCGGCGGCGAGACCGTGCACGGTCTGCTGCTGCTCCTGGCCGCGCTGCTGGTCGCCCTCATGGTGTGGGGTCTGCGCTCGGGCCGGCTGCGGCAGGCGCTGACCGCGGGCGGTATCGCGGTGCTGCTGACGGCCTGGTACTTCTTCACCGACACTGTGCCGACGGAGGTCGTCGACGCGACCCCGTACGTCGCCACGCTGCTCGTGCTCTCACTGGCCGCGCAGCGCCTGCGCGTCCCGAAAGCCATCGGCAGGCCGTACCGGAAGGGTCAGGGCAAGTGAATCAGTCCTCCTACGACTGGGAAGCCCTGCGGACGCGGGCCCGGGACCTCATGTCCCGGGCCTACGCCCCGTACTCGGGCTTCACCGTGGGCGCCGCGGCGTACGTCGACGACGGCCGTATGGTCAGCGGCTGCAATGTGGAGAACGCCTCGTACGGGGTGGCGCTGTGCGCCGAGTGCGGCCTGATCTCCGAACTGGTCGCGACCGGGGGCGGCCGGTTGACCGCCTTCACCTGTGTCGACCCCGACGGGGACCTGCTGATGCCGTGCGGCCGCTGCCGCCAGCTCCTGTGGGAGCACGGCGGCCCGCAGCTCCTCATCGACTCCGACTCCGGGCCGCGTCCGCTGAGTGACCTGCTGCCCTACGCGTTCGGCCTGGCGGACCTCAAGCGCCAACGAAGGAACATGTGATGGAACCCCTGATGGACGCCATCTCGGTGATCCGTACCAAGCGCGACAGCGGCCGTCTGACGGACGCGCAGATCGACTGGGTCATCGATGCGTACACGCGTGGCGAGGTCGCCGACGAGCAGATGTCCGCGCTTGCCATGGCCATCCTGCTCAACGGCATGGACCGGGCCGAGATCGCCCACTGGACCGCCGCGATGATCGCGAGCGGTGAGCGCATGGACTTCTCGTCCCTGCCGCGCCCGACCGCCGACAAGCACTCGACGGGCGGCGTCGGCGACAAG
This sequence comes from Streptomyces sp. NPDC051776, assembly GCF_040681345.1. NCBI lineage: Bacteria > Bacillati > Actinomycetota > Actinomycetes > Kitasatosporales > Streptomycetaceae > Streptomyces > Streptomyces sp. NPDC051776. Next base: position 21,047 of record NZ_JBFAYQ010000046.1, read on the forward strand.
ATCACCCTGCCGCTCGCCCCGCTGGTCGCCGCCTGCGGAGCGGCCGTTCCGCAACTCTCCGGCCGCGGACTCGGCCACACCGGGGGAACGCTCGACAAGCTGGAGTCCATCCCCGGCTGGCGGGCGCAGCTGTCGGGCGAGGAGATGCTCGACGTCCTCCGCTCCACCGGCGCCGTCATCTGCGCGGCGGGGGACGGTCTCGCGCCCGCGGACAAGAAGCTCTACGCCCTTCGCGACGTCACCGGCACGGTCGAGGCCATTCCGCTCATCGCCTCCTCGATCATGTCCAAGAAGATCGCGGAGGGTACGGGTTCGCTGGTGCTGGACGTAAAGGTCGGCTCCGGCGCCTTCATGAAGAACATCGACCACGCCCGCGAACTGGCCTCCACCATGGTCGGCCTCGGCACCGACCACGGCGTGAAGACCGTCGCCCTGCTCACCGACATGTCGACCCCCCTCGGCCGCACCGCAGGCAACGCCCTGGAGGTCCGCGAATCCGTGGAGGTCCTGGCGGGCGGCGGCCCGGCGGACGTCGTCGAGCTCACCCTCGCCCTCGCCCGAGAGATGCTCGACGCTGCCGGCCTGCCAGACGCCGATCCGGCGAAGGCACTGGCGGACGGCTCGGCGATGGACGTCTGGCGCCGCATGATCGCGGCCCAGGGCGGCGACCCGGACGCGACCCTGCCGGCCGCCCGCGAGCAGCATGTGGTCACCGCGTCCGAGTCCGGCCGCTTGGCCGCCCTCGATGCGTACGCGGTGGGCCTGGCGGCCTGGCGCCTCGGCGCGGGCCGCGCCCGCAAGGAGGACCCGGTGCAGGCGGGCGCGGGCGTGGAGATCCACGCCAAGCCGGGCGACCCGGTGGCGGCGGGCCGGCCGCTGCTGACCCTCCACACCGACACCCCGGAGAAGTTCGCCTACGCCTTGGAGGCCCTGGAGGGCGGCGTGCTGGTGGCCCCGGCGGACGCGGCGTTCGAGCCCACCCCGGTCGTGCTGGACCGCCTGGCCTGACCTGCGATTTCCCCGTACGGGTAGACGGGACCGGTGGCCCCCCGCCGGTCACGTTCGGCAGCAAACACACATCCAGCGTGCGCAAGGCCGACCGCCGAATTCGGCGGTCGGCCTTGCGTGTTCTCCGTGAGGCCCGCGGACCACTACCGCGCCGGGGCCGGGCCGGCGCAGCCGTTCGACGGGTGCGCGGCACGGGCGCGACGCTCGGCCAGCGCCTTGCGCGTCGCGTAGATCGTGATGCCCGCCGCCGTGAGGACGGCCACCAGGCCGAGGAGGACCGTGCCCTCCCAGCCCGCCGTGCGGAAGGCGAGCGCGCCCAGCGCACCGCCCGCGCTGCTGCCCAGGTAGTACGCCGACTGGTACAACGCCGACGCCTGCGCGCGCCCCGACTTCGCCGCCCGGCTCACGGACGAGGACGCCACCGCGTGGCCCGCGAAGAAGCCGGCGGTGATGAGCACCAGTCCGGTGAGGACCGCGGCGAGCGTGCCGGACAGACTCAGCAGCAGGCCGGCGGCCGTCGTGCTGACCGCGGCGTACAGCGCGCCGCGCCGGCCCAGACGGCCCACGAGGCGTCCGGCCGCGGCCGAGGAGACCGTGCCGACGAGGTAGACGAGGAAGACCGAACCGACCACGCCCTGGGGGAGGTTGAACGGTTCTCCCACCAGGCGGTAGCCGATCACGGTGTAGACAGCGCCGAAGACGGTCATGAACAGCGCGCCGATCGCGTACAGCCGGCACAGCAGTGGGTCGGACAGATGGCCGCGGACCGTACGGGCCAACGCCCGCGGGCTGACCGTTGACGGCGTGAAGTGCCGCGACTTCGGCAGCAGCAGCCGGAAGGCCACCGTGCAGATCACCGCCAGCAGACCGACCGCCGCGAGCGCCGCCCGCCAGTCCGAGATCTGCGCCACCCAGCCGGTGACGATCCGGCCGGACATGCCGCCGATGCTGTTGCCCGCCACGAACAGTCCGATCGCGCCGACGAGCGCCTTCGCACGCACCTCCTCCGCCATGTACGCCATCGCGGACGCGGGGATCCCGGCGAGCGCGACGCCCTGGACCGTGCGCAGGGCGACCAGTGTGCCGAGGTCCGGCGCGAAGGGCACGATCAGCGAGACGACCGCGGCCACGGTGAGCGAGGCGGTCATCATCGCCTGCCGCCCGAACCGCTCGGACAGCGCGCTGAGCGGCAGCACGGCCAGCGCCAGGGCGGCCGTCGGGGCGGAGACGGTCCAGCTCGCCGCGTCCGGCGTCACGCCGAATCCGGCGGAGATGGCGGGCAGCAGAGCCTGGGTGGAGTAGAGGAGCGCGAAGGTGGCGACTCCCGCCGCGAACAGGGCGGCGTTCATCCGGCGATAGCCGGGGCCGCCGGGACGCAGCTTGGTGGCTTCGGAGTTCGGTTCTTCGTGAGGGGACAGGGCTGGGGAGGCGCCCACGCGGGTGGTGGACGCCCTGGTATGTGCAGGAGGCATGTCTTCAACGTACGGACCCCCGCCTCATGCGTCCAATGCATGAAGTCGTCATAATCGTTCCCATGGTGCATGAACGCAGTTCAGAGCCGCGCGTGTCACGGAACAGCAACCAAGAAGACATCCAGGCAACAGATGAGTCCGGGACGGCGGAACTCGCCCCGGACTCGTGGTCCGCCCTGCTCGCGCCCCGCCTCGCGCAGTTCGCGGGGGTCGCGCGGTACGAGCACGTGACCCGCGCCGCACAGCGCATGGCCGTGCCCCAGTCGACGCTCAGCCGGGCCATGGTCCGGCTCGAACAGGACCTGGGCGTGACCCTGTTCGCCCGGCACGGCCGTACGCTCTCGCTCACGCCCGCCGGCCGCTCGTTCCTCGGCTCGGTCGAACGCGCGCTGGCGGAAGTCGAGCGCGCCGCCGAATCCGTACGGGAGGACGCCGACCCGGCCGCGGGCAAGGTCGCCTTCGGCTTCCTCCACACCCTCGGCTTCGAGACCGTACCCGGCCTGCTGCGCACCTTCCGTGCCCAGCACCCCCGCGTCCGCTTCCAACTCGTCCAGAACTACGGCGAGGCCATGCTCGCCCGTATGCGCGCGGGCGGCCTCGACCTGTGCCTGACGTCCCCGATCCCGGACGACCCCGACCTGGTGGCCCGGCGCCTGGACGAGCAGAAGCTGCGCCTGGTCGTCCCCGACGACCACCGCCTCGCCTCGCGCCGTCGCATCCGCCTTGCCGAGGCGGCGGACGAGGCGTTCGTCACCCTGGAACCGGGCTACGGCATGCGGCGGATCACCGACGCGCTGTGCGCGGAGGCCGGGTTCACCCCGCGGATCGCGTTCGAGGGCGAGGAGGCGGAGACGCTGCGCGGACTGGTGGCGGCCGGTCTCGGGGTGGCTCTCCTGCCACCACCGGCCGTACCGCGACCGGGAGTTGCGGAGCTGACGGTCACCGCGCCGCGCGCGGTGCGGGAGATCGGCGTCGCCTGGCTCGCGGGGCGCCCGGACACACCGCCGGTAGCGGCCTTCAAGCGCTTCCTGCTCTCCCGGCGCGGTCAACTGATTCCGCGCTGAGGCGGACCGGGCGTGCGACCGAGGGCCCGGTCCCCGGCCCGCTCCGGCCGGGAATCGGAGCCTTCGCTCGAAGGCCGCTCGGGGTACGGCACCGGCGATGCGCTGGGGGCCGGGCCGAGGGCACCCAGCGGACTCCCGGCGTGGGCGCGGTCGTCATGGGGGGCCGGCCCCTGCCCTCAGTGCCGCAGCGGGGAGCCGAAGCCCGCCGCCAGCGGCATCCGCAGGCCCAGTGGCGGGGGAGCCGCCAGGGCGTCGGCGACCGGGCGGCTGAAGGCGCGGGCGAAGAGCGAACCGAGGACGAAGTCAGCGGCGAGGGAGTGGACTTCTGGGCGATGCTGGCTCAATCCGTGGCCGTCCGTGTGGACTTCGAACCGGCAGACGTCGCGATTGACCTTCTTCGCGCGCTCCGCGTAGCGGTACGACAGCTGCGGATCGGTCCGCTCGTCATTCGTGCCGTGGACGAGCAGGACACGACGCCCGAGGAGCTGTTTGACCGGATCGGGACCCTCCCGTGACTCCTGCCCCGGAAGCCAAGGTGCCATCGCCAGGACGGAGTTGACGGCCGGGTGGTCGGCCGCGCGCAGGGCGGCACGTGCGCCCATGTCCGTACCGGCCAGGCAGACCGGGACCTCGCCGTAGCGCCGTACGGCCTCGTCCGCGGCCCAGCGGGCGTCCTCGACCGGATGGGAGGCCTCGCCGTTCCAGCCACGGTAGCGGTAGCGCACGACGTGGGTCACCAGTCCGTGGTCACGGCCCTCCCGGGCGAGCCGCCGAGCCAGGGGGCGCGCGGCCGCCGCAGTGACAGGAGACGGTCTGCGTGTGCTCTCCGGTTCGCCTGCGGGCAGCAGGAGCAGCACTCCGTGCACCGTCTCGCCCGAACCCGTCGCCCCCACCGCCCGCCCCAGCCGGGCGTCCCGCACCGGCACCGTTTGCTGAGCCATGTCACAGAAGATGTCAGAACCGGGCCGTGCCAAAACCTCGCGCGCGGTCAAGGTTGTGTATCCGGTCGGTATGACGCACCATGCTCTACGCGCGTAGGCAGAGAGGCTGTAGAGTGCGGAAATGACGAGCGAGACCACCACCACACCGACCCCGGACCAGATCCGCCGGGCCCCCAAGGTATTGCTGCACGACCATCTCGACGGCGGTCTGCGCCCCGGCACCATCGTCGAGCTGGCCCGTGAGACGGGATACGACGGACTGCCGGAGACCGAGCCCGACAAGCTCGGCGTCTGGTTCAGGGAATCCGCCGACTCCGGCTCCCTGGAACGCTATCTCGAGACCTTCCGGCACACCTGCGCGGTCATGCAGACCCACGACGCCCTGGTCAGGGTCGCCGCCGAGTGCGCGGAGGACCTGGCCGCCGACGGTGTCGTCTACGCCGAGGTCCGCTACGCGCCCGAGCAGCACCTGGAGGGAGGGCTGACCCTCGAAGAGGTCGTCGAGGCCGTCAACGACGGCTTCCGCGAGGGCGAGCGCCGCGCCAGGGAGAACGGGCACCGCATCCGCGTCGGCGCCCTGCTCACCGCGATGCGCCATGCGGCCCGCGCCCTGGAGATCGCCGAACTCGCCAACCGCTACCGCGATCTCGGTGTCGTCGGCTTCGACATCGCCGGTGCGGAGGCCGGCTTCCCGCCCACCCGCCACCTCGACGCCTTCGAATATCTGAAGCGGGAGAACAACCACTTCACCATCCACGCGGGCGAGGCCTTCGGCCTGCCGTCCATCTGGCAGGCGCTGCAGTGGTGCGGCGCCGACCGGCTCGGTCACGGCGTGCGGATCATCGACGACATCGAGGTCGCCGACGACGGGACGGTCAAGCTCGGCCGGCTCGCCTCGTACGTGCGGGACAAGCGCATCCCGCTGGAGCTCTGCCCGACCTCCAACCTCCAGACGGGCGCGGCCTCCTCGTACGCGGAGCACCCCATCGGGCTGCTCCGCCGGCTCCACTTCCGGGCCACGGTCAACACCGACAACCGGCTCATGAGCGGTACGAGCATGAGCATCGAGTACGAGCACCTGGTGAAGACCTTCCGGTACTCGCTCGATGACATGCAGTGGTTCACCGTCAATGCCATGAAATCCTCCTTCATTCCTTTCGACGAACGTCTCGCCATGATCAATGACGTGATCAAGCCGGGGTATGCGGAGTTGAAGGCGGAGTGGCTGTTCCGGCAGAGCCCTGCCGGACCGGCTGTGACCAGCGACTCCGGATCCGTGGAGGGCTGATCGGCGCCCCGGGGCGGAAGTCCGGGAAGCGGCCGGGGTGTTCGCCACCCGGCCGCTTCCGTCGTTTGCGGCGAGTGCCGCCCTGTGGCTACTTTTCGGAGTCCTGCGGTCACGGTCCGTGCGTAGCCGTTTCTCCGCCATGCCCGAGTCCCGCCGGCCGCAACAGCAACTTCCCCATCACGAGGACGTAATTCGATGAAGCAGGGAACCGCCAAGACCCTCGGTGTCGCCGTGCTCGGCGCCGCCTTCGCCGCTGCCGCTGCCGGCTCGGCCTCCGCCGCCGCCCCGGCGGGCAACGCGCTGAAGAGCATGCCGCTGGGAGGGGTCACCAAGAACGTGCCCGCGTCCGCGCCCCAGGCCCCCGGGGCCGGGCAGGACGGCCTCGGCCGGGCCGCCTCGGCGCTGCCTATCGCCAAGGGCCTGGCCGGCATCCCCGTCGCCAAGGGCCTGGCCGGCACCCCCGCCGCTCCCCAGGCCAACGGCAAGGCCATCAAGTCCACCAAGGGCACCAAGGACACCAAGACCGGCCTGCTCGGCGGTCTGCCGGTCGGCTCGACTCCGCTGGGCGGCCTCGGTGGTGGCCAGCTCCCGGTCGGCTGATCCCGACTCCACCCCGCGTGGACACGGCCGCGCCCCCGCCCGTACGAGCTACGGGTGGGGGCGCGGCCATGCGTCATGTGCAGGTGCGGACCGAAGGGTTGCGGCGGCGGGGCCGTCACGGCGACGCGGGTCGTCACGGGCGGCGGTGGGCCTCACGGCGGCGCGGGCCGCCGCGGCGCTTCCGGAGCGTGCGCCGTGGCTGCTCACCAGGCCGTACGGGCCTCGTCCTCGGACGGCAGCAGCGCCCAGAGCAGCAGGTAGAGCAGGAACTGCGGTCCCGGCAGCAGGCATGAGACCAGGAAGACCACGCGTACCGTGGTCACGGACATGTCGTAACGCCTGGCCAGCGCCGCGCACACTCCGCCGATCATCCGTCCGTCTCGGGGGCGAACCAGGGCGGCCATGAGGGCTCCTTCGCGAATCGTCGTATCGAGGTGACACCTCAACGGTAAGTTCGCGAAGGGGAAAAAGCGTCGGTCTAGGGGGCGATCCCGACCCTGGGGATCGTCGGGGTGGGCCCCTGATTCCCCTCCTCCCGGGAGAGGGGAGCCGCCGTACGGGTCGAGGATCTGCGGCGGATCAGCAGTAGGCCTCGCAACGGCGGTACGAACAGCACGTACGCGACCGTCACCCCCGCCGTGTTCAGCAGCAGCACATCCACATCGAGGGTGCGGCCGGGCACATCGGTCTGCAGCAGCTCTATGGCCAGCGACATCATGAACCCGGTGAACACCGTGTGCGTCGGCGTACCCAGGCCGCGCACCGCCAGCCGCCCCGTCGCGATCGGCAGCAGCACCCCCAGCGGTGCGAGCAGCAGGAGCGAGGGGCCGAGGACCGTCACGGCCTCCCAGGGGCCCAGCGCGAGCGCCGCCCGTATCGTCGCCAGCGGGCGGAGATTGGCCGCCGGCACCCACGGGACGCTGCGGGGCCGGAGGGTCAGCCAGCCGACGACCGAGAGATGTGCGACGAGGAGAAACAGCCCTGCCGCGCGGAAGCGGAAGGCGAGGTGGTCGCCGGAGCCAAAACGGTGCACATAACCTAGGGACGCGCGGTGGAGGCGGCCCGGTTCCGCGGTCACCCCACCGGAGTGCCCGTGGTCTGTGCCACGTCCGGCCGGGTCCGCAGGCTGTCCGTGCACCGGTAGCGCTTCGGCTCGTCGTCCGACGGGCCACCGAGCAACACCGAACCCCGCTTCTCGGCCACGGGCGTCTCCGCGTAGGTGCAGACGATCTGCGCGAGTGCGTACGGCGGAAGCTCATCGGGCAGCCGGCTCAGCCGCACGGTCCCCCCGGGGTCCCCCTCGTGCGCGGCGGTGACGGTCAGGTCGTTGACGACCTCGGTGGCGAACCCGGCTTCCTGCTCGGCCGCGGTCGGCTGGTCCTGCAACTGCTCCAGCAGGGCGCGGGCGAGAGCGGGCCGGTCCGTGGAGTACCGGTCACCGGGCATGCGTACCGCACGGTCGACCGGCAGGAGCTGGGTGCTGCAGACAAGATAGACGTGGACCGGCACCGAGCCGGCGAAGTCCGCCCCCGGGCCGTCGCCGGACACCTGGCAGGACGCGCGCGACGGCGCGGCGCCCGCGTCCACGGGCACGGATGTGCCGCGGATGCCGCATCCCGCGGCGCTCAGTACGCCGAGTGCGAGCGCCGCGGCCGTGGCCCGGTGCAGCCATCGCCTCATCGTCCGCCTCCCCCGTCGCGGTCGCTCTCCGTGTCCGGTGCGAGTCGCGAGGCGTCCATCGGCAGACGCAGCGTGAACACGGCTCCGCCCTCGGGGGAGTTGGAGGCGGTGATGTCGCCGCCGTGAATATGCGCGTTCTCCAGCGCGATGGACAGGCCGAGCCCGCTGCCCTCGGACCTAGGCCGGGACGCGCTCGCCTTGTAGAAGCGGTCGAAGACATGCGGCAGCACGTCCTGGGGGATGCCGGGGCCGTGGTCCCTGACCTCGATGAGCAGCTCGGCCGCGTCGGTGTCCTCGGCGCCCGTACGGACCGCGACCCGCACGGGCGAGCCCCCGTGCTTCAGCGCGTTCCCGATGAGGTTCGCCAGTATGACGTCGAGCCGGCGCGGGTCGAGGCGCGCCACGATGCCGCGCTTCGCGTCCAGTTCCACGGCGTCCAGCCAGGCCCGCGCGTCGATGCATGCGGTCACCTGGTCCGCGACGTCCACGTCGTCCAGCACCAGGCGCGCGGTGCCCGCGTCGAACCGGGTGACCTCCATCAGATTCTCGACCAGATCACCGAGGCGCCGGGTCTCGGTGACCACCAGGCGTACGGCCGGTTCGATCATCGGGTCGAGGTTGTCCGCCTCCTCCTCCAGCACCTCGGTCACCGCGGTGATGGCCGTCAGAGGGGTGCGCAGCTCGTGCGACATGTCGGCGACGAAGCGGCGGCTGGAGGCCTCGCGGGCGCTCAGCTCCTCGACGCGATGCTCCAGGGACTCGGCCGTCTTGTTGAACGTCCGGGAGAGATCGGCCAGTTCGTCGGTCCCCGACACCCGCAGCCGGGTGTCGAGCTTGCCCTCCCCGAGGCGCTTGGCGGCCTCCCCGAGCCGCTGCACCGGCCGCAGCACCGTCGAGGCCGCGGCCTGGGCGAGCAGTGCGGAGCCGATCAGTGCGAGCCCGGTGGCGATGCCCAGCGACCAGGCCAGCGAGTTGAGGTCGTCGCGCTCGGAGGCCAGCGACTTGAGCATGTATCCGGTCGGCCCGTCGCCCATCACCTTCGCGCCGCCGACCAGGAACGGGTCGCCGCCTATGGTGATCCGCTGCCAGTACAGGTGGTACGGCAACCCGTCGCCCTCGTCCGGCGGACGCTGCTTGTTCACCGCCTTGCGCAGCGCGGCGGGCACCACGTTGAGCGTGAACACGCCGGAGTCGGAGGGCGCCGCGCAGTCGCTGCCGTCCCTCTCCTTGTCGATGAGGACCACCTCGTAGTGCTGGGTGGTGCTCGCCATCCGGTTCGCGGCGTGCTGGAGCTGGTCGCAGGGCGGGCGCAGGGGCAGCGAACCGGCATTGTCCTCCAGCGACTTGCGGAAGTCGTTCAGGGCGGCGTTCTGCGTCCGGGTCAGCACGGCGTCCCGGTTCAGCCAGTACGCGATGCCGGACGCGGACACGGCGGCGGTCAGTGCGACCAGCGCGAAGACCACCACCAGCCGCAGGCGCAGGCTGGTCAGGCGCAATACGCTGGCCGCCCAGCCCCGCACCCGGCCCGGCGGCGACGCATCCTTCACGGCGTCGTCTCCTCCGGGGCGGTGCGGGGGCGGGCGGCTCGGGCGGTCACTGCGGCGTGTCCAGCCGGTATCCCACGCCGCGCACCGTACGGATCAGGGTCGGCGACGACGGTACGTCCTCGACCTTCGCCCGCAGCCGCTGCACGCAGGCGTCCACGAGCCGGGAGTCGCCGAGGTAGTCGTGCTCCCACACCAGCCGGAGGAGTTGCTGGCGGGAGAGCGCCTGCCCGGGCCGGCGGCTCAGCTCCAGCAGCAGTCGCAGCTCGGTCGGCGTGAGCTGCAGGTCCTCGCCGTTCTTGGTGACGGTCATCGCCGAGCGGTCGATGGTCAGGTTGCCGAACGTCGCCGAGTCGTTGGACTCGCGCTCCCCGCGGCGCAGCACCGCGCGGATCCGCGCGTCCAGCACCCGGGGCTGGATCGGTTTCACCACATAGTCGTCCGCGCCCGACTCCAGGCCCACGACGACGTCGATGTCGTCGCTGCGTGCGGTCAGCAGAATGATCGGGAGCTGGTCGGTGCGCCGGATCCGGCGGCACACCTCGAACCCGTCGATGCCCGGCAGCATCACGTCCAGCACGATCAGGTCGGGCCGCTGCTCGCGCAACAGCTTCAGGCCGTCCTCGCCCGAGGCCGCGGCCACCACGCGGTGGCCCTGGCGGCTCAGGGAGAGTTCAAGGGCCGTGCGAATGGCGTCGTCGTCCTCGATCAGCAACAGGAAAGGCACGGTGGTCATTCTGGCCCAAGGAGTGCCGGGAGTTCGACCGAAGGTCCGGGTCGGTTCCGCTCACCACCTTCGTACCGGGGGCGCGGACGGTGACTTTCTCGCACCAGTCACCCCTGTAACACGGCTGTGACAGTCGGCGGACAGCGCGATGAAACTGGCCCGGCAGTCTTTTGGGCACCGGGAAGGCGACCTGCCCGGGACCGGAATTCGACACCAGACTCCATCGACGGGGGGCGCGAGATGAACACACTGCACGCCGGCACCACCAGCGCAGTTGTCACCCGGCTCCACGACGGTGCCCGGAGCGCTGTTCGCCCGCGGACCGAGTCCGGGGCAGAGAAGTCCGGTGCCGTGAGCGGGCGGGGGTGCGCTCGCGGCGCCGGGCGTCAAAGGCCGTACTCCGTAAGCCACCGCTGGGGGTACCCGCAGGCCATCGACGCCACCACGATCCGTGACGGGGGGGTCCGTGACGGGGGGAGCGACGGGGGAGAGCCGCACAGTGAGGAGCCGGCGCGACGGGAGAGCCTGTCGGAGGCGGAGTTCACCGCCTACGTGCAGGAGCGCCGCGCCTCCCTGTACGCGACGGCCTACCACCTGACCGGTGACCGGTACGAGGCCGAGGACCTGCTGCAGAACGCGCTGTTCTCCACCTACAGGGCCTGGGACCGGATCAGTGACAAGGCCGCGGTCGGCGGCTATCTGCGCCGCACCATGACCAACCTCCACATCAGCGCGTGGCGGCGGCGGAAGCTCAACGAGTACCCGACCGAGGAACTGCCGGAGACGGTGGGCGACCAGGACGCGATGCGCGGCACCGAACTGCGCGCAGTGCTCTGGCAGGCGCTCGCCCGGCTGCCCGAACTGCAGCGCACGATGCTCGTACTGCGCTACTACGAGGGCCGTACAGACCCGGAGATCGCGAACATTCTGGACATCAGCGTCGGCACGGTGAAGAGCAGCATCTGGCGCTCGCTCCGCCGGCTGCGCGAGGACGAGGCGCTCAGCTTCGGCCGGAGCGAGCAGGAATCCTTCGGCGAGCTGGTCGCCTGAGACCCGGGGAGGGGAGCCGGGGGGGGAACACGGGGGAGCACGGGGGAACGGGGGCCCGCCGAGGTCGGGGGACCGGCGGGGAGAGGGAAGCGGGACCGAGTGGCCGGGGGGTCCACTCGGTCCCGCACTTCTGTGTGCGGCAGTGCGTGCGCGGCTGGGCTCGCGGAGGTGGGGCCGGCGGCTGTGGGGTGCCCGGCCGTTCGGGCCGGCGACTGTGGGGGTGCCGCCGTTCGAGCCGGCGGCTATGGGGTTGCGCCGCGCCACCGGCCGTTCCTCAGTGCAGGGTTGTCGAGCGCGTGCGCTCCATCGCGGCGAAGACGCGCCCTGCCGCGGCTGCCCCGAGCCGCTCCAGCGCCTCCTTCCTGCCGCACGGGTGGGCCCCGAGTGCCGCGTGGCGTGCCACGATCTCCGGCTCCTCGCGCATCAGACGCCACCCCCGTCGCAGCAGCACCGGCACCGGCTTGCGCGCCTCCCGTAGATCGCGCATCAGTCGGCGCCTGAAGGTGGTCGAGGGGCGGCCGCGCAGGCACAGCGCGTCGGCCAGCAGCCCCAGTTCGCGGCACCGCCCCACCACGTCGGCGGCGAAGATACCCTCCGCGACGAACAGCGGCGCACCGTCGATCCGCAGCAGTGTCTCTCCGCTGCGCGCACTGGTGGAGATGTCGTACACCGGGACTTTCGTACGACCCGTGCGGCACAGATCCTCGATCGCCGCGACCGCGGATTCCGCATCCCAGGACGCCGGTGAGTCCCAGTCGGTGCCCGAACCGTCGGGAAGGAGGGGAAGCGTCGGGTCCCCGGCCTCCTTGTAGAAGTCGTCGAGGTTGAGCACCGGCAGTCCGGACCCGATGGCCAGGGACGACTTGCCGGAACCCGACGGGCCCGTGAGCAGCACGACGCGCGCGGAGCGAGGGTGGGAGGTCACGGGAGCCCATTGTCGCGCATACGTGCGCCGTTGCGACCGGCTGGGGCAGGACATTCGCGCACAGAGTCTTGGTTCAACTACGGTGCGTTATCGCTCGATCACGCAGCGATAAGAGAATGGCAGGTGGCCCATCGCCTCTCACACACGCTCCAAGTCCCCTGCGGCAGCCCGGGTCCAGGGAGTTCCCGGCGCTCTGCTGCGTGCCGGCCTCGTCGTGGCCGCCGCCGGAGCGGCGCTCGCTGCGGGGGGTGCGGCGAGCGCGAGCCCGCTGCACGACGCGCTCGGACACGGACACGGCGACGGCGGACAGCGCGGTGAGGTCATCCCGGCCTCGGCCGGGAACCCTGTCACCAACTCCCTTGCCGACCCCGGCACATCGCTGCGCTAGGGCACCAGGCACGGCATCGCCGGTGTCACCACACCGGCGAAGACCACGCTGCTCAACCCGCTGGTCTACACGGGCGTCGGTCCGCTCGACCACGAAGTGGGCACCGAGGTCACAGGCATTGGACCGGTCGGCAGCCGGTCCGTGACGGACGGCGTCACCCGCGGCCGGTCCATGGACGACGCGCAGCTGCTCGAACCGGTCGCGCAGAAGCTGCCCGGCGGCTCGGCGCGGTAGGGCACCCCCGGGCGCCGCGCCGTACCCGTGCCCCGTGTACATGAGCGAGCCCCGCTGCCTTCGAAGGAGGCGGGGCTCGCTCATGTACGCCTGCGGCTCGCCCCGGTGCCGGGGGCGGTCGACGCCGCGGTCAGACGCCGATGGGGTGCCAGACCGTCTTGGTCTCCAGGAGCGCCAGCATGCGGTCGGTGCCCGGGTCCGCCGTCCAGTCCGTACGGGACGGGCGCAACACCCGCTTCAGGTTCTCCGCCGCCGCCGTCTCCAGCTCCTTCGCCAGGTCGGCGTCCGCCCCCGCGAGATCGATCGCGTTGACGTCCTGGTGCGCGGCGAGCGGCCCGGCGATTTCCCCGGTGCGGCCGGAGAGCAGATTGACGACGCCTCCCGGCAGGTCGGAGGTGGCCAGCACCTCGGCCAGGGAGAGGGCGGGCAGCGGCGACTTCTCCGACGCCACCACGACCACCGTGTTGCCGGTGACGACCGCTGGGGCGATCACCGACACCAGGCCGAGGAGGGACGACTCCTGCGGCGCCAGCACGGCCACAACTCCCGTCGGCTCGGGGGTGGAGAGGTTGAAGAAAGGACCCGCGACCGGGTTGGCCGCGCCTGCGACCTGGGCCACCTTGTCCGACCAGCCCGCGTACCAGACCCAGCGATCGATCGCCGCATCCACCTGGGCCGTCGCCTTCGCCTTGCTCAGGCCCTCGGCGTCCGCGACCTCCGCGACGAACTGGTCGCGCCGGCCCTCCAGCATCTCGGCGGTGCGGTAGAGGATCTGCCCGCGGTTGTACGCGTCCGAGCCCGACCAGCCCCCGAACGCCTTGCGCGCCGCGACGACCGCGTCCCGCGCGTCCTTGCGCGAGGCGAGCGGGGCATTGGCCAGCCACCGGCCCTTGGAGTCCGTCACCTCGTACACCCGCCCGCTCTCGGACCGGGGGAACTTGCCCCCGACGAACAGCTTGTAGGTCTTGAAGACGCTGAGTCGGTCAGCTGCGCTCATTTTTCGCTCGCCTTCGGCTTCGACGGGGTGAGGTAGGCCTCCAGACCGTGCCGACCGCCCTCGCGGCCGTAGCCGGACTCCTTGTAGCCGCCGAAGGGGGAGGCCGGGTCGAACTTGTTGAACGTGTTGGCCCAGACGACACCGGCCCGGAGCTGGTCCGCCATCCACAGGATGCGCGAGCCCTTCTCCGTCCAGATGCCCGCCGACAGGCCGTACGGGGTGTTGTTCGCCTTCTCCACGGCCTCGGCCGGAGTGCGGAAGGTCAGCACCGACAGGACCGGGCCGAAGATCTCCTCGCGGGCGATGCGGTGCGCCTGGGTGACACCGGTGAACAGCGTGGGCGCGAACCAGTAGCCGGCGCTGGGCAGTTCGCAGGCCGGGGCCCACCGCTCGGCGCCCTCCGCCTCGCCCGCGTCGGCGAGCGCACGGATCCGGGCGAGCTGCTCGGCGGAGTTGATCGCGCCGATGTCGGTGTTCTTGTCCAGCGGGTCGCCCACGCGCAGGGTCTGCATCCGGCGCTTCAGCGCGTCCAGCAACTCCTCGGCGATCGACTCCTGGACGAGGAGGCGGGAACCGGCGCAGCAGACGTGGCCCTGGTTGAAGAAGATGCCGCCGACGATGCCTTCGACGGCCTGGTCGATGGCGGCGTCGTCGAAGACGATGTTGGCGGCCTTGCCGCCCAGTTCGAGGGTGACCTTCTTGTCGGTGCCCGCGACCGTACGGGCGATCGCCTTGCCGACCTCCGTGGACCCGGTGAAGGCGACCTTGTCGATGCCGGGGTGGCCCACCAGTTCGGCGCCGGTCGCGCCGTCACCGGTGACGATGTTGACGACGCCCTTGGGCAGACCGGCCTGACGGCAGATGTCCGCGAAGAAGAGCGCGGACAGCGGCGTCGTCTCGGCCGGCTTGAGGACGACGGTGTTGCCCGCGGCGAGGGCCGGAGCGATCTTCCACGCCAGCATCAGCAGTGGGAAGTTCCACGGGATCACCTGGCCGGCGACGCCCAGGGGCCTGGGGTCGGGGCCGAAGCCTGCGTGAGCGAGCTTGTCGGCCCAGCCCGCGTAGTGGAAGAAGTGCGCGGCGACCAGCGGGAGATCGGCGTCACGGGATTCCCGGATCGGCTTGCCGTTGTCCAGCGACTCCAGGACGGCGAGCTGCCGCGAGCGCTCCTGGATGATGCGGGCAATACGGAAGAGGTACTTGGCCCGTTCGCTGCCGGGCAGCGCCGACCAGGCGGTGAACGCCGTACGGGCCGCCGTGACCGCCGCGTCGACGTCATCGGCGCCGGCCTGGGCGACCTCGGAGAGGACCTCCTCGGAGGACGGCGAGACGGTTTTGAAGACCTTGCCGTCCGCGGCCTCGCGGAACTCGCCGTCGATGAACAGCCCGTAGGCCGGGGCGATGTCGACGACCGCGCGGGACTCGGGTGCGGGTGCGTAGTCGAATGCTGGGCTCATGTCGGATCAGTCCACCGTCACGTAGTCGGGACCGGAGTAGCGCCCGGTGCTCAGCTTCTGGCGCTGCATCAGCAGGTCGTTGAGGAGGCTGGACGCGCCGAAGCGGAACCAGTCCGGCGTGAGCCAGTCGTCGCCCAGTGTCTCGTTGACCATCACCAGGTACTTGATCGCGTCCTTGGAGGTTCTGATGCCGCCCGCGGGCTTCACTCCGACCTGTACCCCGACGGCGGCCCGGAAGTCGCGGACCGCCTCCAGCATGAGGAGCGTGACGGGCGGGGTGGCGTTGACGGCCACCTTGCCGGTCGAGGTCTTGATGAAGTCGGCACCGGCGAGCATGGCGAGCCAGGAGGCGCGGCGGACGTTGTCGTACGTCTGGAGCTCACCGGTCTCGAAGATCACCTTGAGGTGGGCGGCACCGCCTCCCCCGGACGCCTTCCGGGTGGGGGTACCCCCGGAGGTGGCGGGGGGAGTCCCAACATCACGCCGGCAGGCCTCCTTGACCTGTCTGATCTCCTCGAAGACCTCCAGGTAGCGGCCGGAGAGGAAGGCGCCGCGGTCTATCACCATGTCGATCTCGTCGGCGCCCGCGGCGACGGCCTCGCGGGTGTCGGCGAGCTTCACGGGCAGGGCGGCACGGCCGGAGGGGAAGGCGGTCGCGACCGAGGCGACGTGTACACCGGAACCGGCGAGAGCTTCCTTCGCGGTGGCCACCATGTCGGGGTAGACGCAGATCGCGGCGACCTTGGGGACGGTGCGGTCCGTGGGATCGGGGGCGATGCCCTTGGCGCAGAGCGCCCGGACCTTGCCCGGGGTGTCCGCGCCTTCGAGCGTCGTCAGGTCGATCATCGAGATCGCCAGGTCGATGGCGTACGCCTTCGCCGTGGTCTTGATCGAGCGGGTGCCGAGAGCCGCGGTGCGGCCCTGCAGACCGACCGCGTCGACCCCCGGCAGGCCGTGGAGGAAGCGGCGCAGGGCGGCCTCGGAGGCGGTCACGTCCGCCATGGAGGCAAGCCGCTCGGCGGCTTCCGTGCCGTATGCGGGAACAGTGGTGGGCATGGTCACCAGCTGAGCATATCTACGCGCGTAGCAACTTGTCACTACCGGGCCACCTCGCAGAGAGGGCGGGGCGGGCTTCACACCTGACGGCGGGGCGGGTCCGGCTGTTCCATCGGGCCACCCCGTTGGGGGGAATGTGCGGCCGTCGCGTTCCACCGCTTCCCGCCGGTGATAGGAGGTCTTGCGTATCCGCGGCGTGAGGTGGTGAGGACCGGATGCGCACCCGCTCCTTCCCTCCTCCCGGCCGCACCCGCGCGCGTACGGGCGCGGGTGCGGGGGACGACAGCACCGGGCGGGTCTCTCCCGCACTGCGCCTGGCCGCGGCCTACGCGTGGCGGCTCATCGTCGTGGGCGTCGCCGTGTACGCCGTCTTCTCGGTGCTCGGGCGGTTCCATCTCGTCGCGGTGGCGGTGTTCCTCGCCCTCGTGATCACCGCTCTGCTGCGGCCGCTGGTCGGGCTGCTCGGCCGGTGGATGCCCCGTGCGGCGGCCGTTGCCGTCGGCATGGCCGGGAGCCTGCTGCTGTTCCTGACCGCGCTCTCGCTCGTCGGAGAGGGCGTGGCGGGGGAGTGGCCGCAGCTGCGGCGCGAATTCGGCGGCGGCGTGGCGAGGATCGAACGCTGGCTGGAGGGCCCGCCGTTCAGGGTCCGGCCCGAAGCGCTCTCGGACCTCCAGGAGCGGATCGGGAGTTTCCTCTCGAGCCACCGGACGACGCTGATCAGCACCGCGCTGACGGGCGCGGGGCGGGCCGTGGAAGTCCTGACGAGCCTCGCACTGGCGCTGTTCTGCTCCGTCTTCTTCATCCACTCCGGCGACCGGATGTGGCGGTGGCTGCGCGGCCAGCTGCCGGTGCGGCTCCGCCGCCCGGTCGAGCGGGCGGGGGCGGCCGCCTGGAGGACGTTCACCGGGTACACGCGCGGCATCGTGCTCGTCGCGGCGATCAACGCCACCCTCGTCGGCATCGCGCTCTTCCTCCTCGGGGTGCCCCTCGCGCTGCCGCTCGCCCTGCTGGAGTTCTTCGCCGCCTTCGTTCCGCTGGTCGGCTCGCCCGTGGCGCTCGCCGTCGCGGCGGTGGTGGCCCTGGCGTCGCAAGGGCCGCTGGTCGCCGGGGTCGTGGTGCTCCTGATCGTCGTGATCGGGCAGATCGAGGGGCATGTGCTGCACCCCCTCGTCATGAGCTGGGCGGTACGGCTGCACCCCGTGGTCGTGGCCCTCTCGGTGGTGTCCGGCGGCATCGCGGCGGGTGTGCTGGGCGCGGTCGTGGCCGTACCGCTCGTGTCGGTGGTGTGGTCGGTGTACGGCGTGCTCCGCAGACCGCTGCCCCCGGTGTGACCCGCGGCCGTCCTCCGCCCCCGGGGTGACCCGGTGGCGTCCGTTGCCCCCGGCGTGCCCTGGCCCCCCGCGTGGCCCCTGGCCGCTGACTCGCTACCCCGGCGCCCGCTCCTCCAGGAGCCCGGACACCGCCGCCAGGTAACCCAGTTGGGCCCGGCTGCGGCTGCCGAGGCGGGTGGAGATCTGTGAGATGTACTCCTGGCAGCGGCGGACGCTGATGCCCAGCTGCTGGGCCGTCACCGCGTCCGTGTCGCCCGCGACGACATGGCGCAGGATGGCCAGGCCCAGGTCGTTGGAGATCTCCGACGTCCGGCGGCCGCGGGTGGGCGGGGTGAAGGGCGTCGCCCGCAGCCACGCCCGGTCGAAGAGGTCCGCGAGGAACGCCACGACGGCGGGGGAGCGGATCTCCACCGCCGTGCTTCGATCCGTGCGCCCCAACGGGCCGGGAATGAAGGCAAGTCGGCGGTCGAAGACGATGAGCCGGTCGAAGCTCTCGTCCAACGTGCGGACCTCCGCGCCCTGTTCCTGGATCGTCCGTACGAACTCCTGGGTCGCCGGGCTCGCGCGGGCGGAGTGCTGGTAGATGGTGCGCATCCGTACCCCCCGCTCCAGCATGGACGAGGTCGCGGGCAGCGACTCCTCCAGTACCTCCTGGGGCCGGCCGCCGCCGGGCTGGCAGGTGAGCACCTCCGAGGAGCAGTCCTGTGCGGCCGCGCGGATCGACTCGTTGATGTTCGCGAGACCGGTGTGCTCGACGAGTGCGCCGCGGCTCGCGCCGAACTGCTCGCGGTAGACGGCCTCGGCCGGGGCGAGGGCTGCACGGATCCGGCAGATGCGCTCGATCGCATCCTGGGCGTCCCTCATCAGATCCGCCACTAGCGTGCTCTGCGCGGCCGCCGGATTGACCGGCTCGTAACGGCCGCCCGGGGCTTCCGGAGCGGCCAGCAGGCCCAGACGCACCAGGCGTTCGAGCGCGGAGTCATCGGTCTGGCCGGGACACGTACCGCCGAGATCGAGGGCCGTGCGGTAGATGTGGAGGTCCTCGTCCAGCAGCGTGTAGTCCGCCGTCGCGGATCCGGCTGGCCCCTCCGCCCCGGCTTTCGGTGCGCCGTCCCCCGGTTCGTGTTTCTGCACGGACAATTCACGACCCCCTCGCGGCCTTGAGGCTAGCCATGACGAACGGAAAGCATCAAGTGGGAAATCCGTCCACTTCGTGGACTTCTCCGGCTCACGATATGGACTCTCTCCGTCCCCCTGTTGCCGACCGCAAGGAGCTTCGTATGCCCCGCAGCCTGTTCCGACTCGCGATCGCCGGTGTTTTCGCCCTGGCCGCCGTGACGGCCCTCACCGGAGCGGCAGGCGACGGCCCCGGGGACATCGGATGGATCGTCGTCGGCGCGGGCGTGACGGGTCAGGTGTGAGCCTGTCGGACGCGGCGGGCCGGATCTTCGGATTCCGGCCCGTCCGCGCCGACACCCGCGCGGCTTCCGCCCGTTGGCGCAGGCCGGACTCCGACCTGATCGACTTCGCCTCCGGGGAGCTGGACTTCGAGCCGCCGGCCTCCCTGCGCCGCGCCCTCGCCGCCGCGCTGGAGGGGCCTACGCACCGCTGCACCGGAACCGCCGGACTGCATGAGCTGCGCACCGCGCTCTCCGGCCGGATCTCCCGCACCCGCCGCATCGTGTGCGTACCGCCGCAGGTGCTGGTGACGGCGGGCGCCCGGCACGGGCTGCATCTGGCCTGTCTGGCCCTGCTGAACCACGGCGACGACGTGCTCGTGCCGCAGCCCGCCTGGGGGACGTTCATGGCCCAGATCCGGCTGGTCGGCGCCAATCCCGTGGGAGTCGCCACCCGTGACACCGGCTTCGTCCCCACGGTCGAGGGGCTGGAGGCCCTCCGCACGCCGCGTACGCGCATGATCGTGCTCAACACTCCCAACAACCCCACGGGCGCGGTCTATCCTCCCGACCGGCTGGCCGAGATCACCGACTGGGCCGTACGCAACGATCTGTGGATCCTGTTCGACGAGTGCTACGGGGACCTGGTGCTGCCCGGCGCCGTGCACGCCCACCCCGTCCACCTCGTCGCCGGAGCCCGCGACCACGTCGTCAGCTTCGGCTCGTTCTCGCAGTCCTTCGCCGTGCCCGGCTGGCGCGCCGGTTACGCGTACGGGCCGGAGCGGGTGATCGCGGCCCTCGCCGACCTGCAGCACCACACGATGTCGAGCGCGGCCAGCGCGGTCCAGCACGGCGTCCTGCCCGCCGCGCGCGGCGAGGAGGACGTGTTCGTCTCGGAGATCCGGGCCGTACTGCGCCACCGGCACGGCCTGGTCAGCGGCTTCCTCGGCGAGCTTCCCCACGTCGGCGCCACGGAACCGCAGGGTGCGCACTACTTCTTCCTGGACGCCGGAGCCCTGCTCGGCCGCACCTTGTACGGCACGCGGCTGGACACCTCCGACGACCTGGCCACGGCCCTGATCGACCACGCGCAGATCGCCCTCGCCCCGGGAACGGCATTCGGCGCGAACGGCTATCTGCGCCTGTCGTACGGACTCCCGGATGACCGCATCGCGGAGGGGCTGGGCAGGCTGGGGGAGGTCCTGGCGGAGGTGGAGTGACGGGGTGACGGCGACGCGGCCGTCAGCGCACGCCGGCGTAGGGGCTCTGCGGGGTCGTCAGCTTGCCGGGCGGCGGCCGCATCGAGCGCCGCATCCGCGAGCAGGGAGGAGTCATGCGCCCCCTCGCGCTCGGGTCCGCATCGCCCGTGTCGGCCGCCGTGCGCAATCCGAGACCGGACCGCAATCTCCGGCATCCGGACGATCGGGCAGAATCGGGCCCATGACGAGCCCCGACGACGCCACCACCCCCGAGCCCGCGCCTCGGCAGGAGGAGCCGCAGTACGCCGACCGCATCTACCGCTCGCCCGCCGGGATCGCCGGGGGCGTGCTGATGCTGGCCCTCGCCTGCTGGCTCGGCATCGACGCGGTGTTCCGCGGAGAGGGCCGTACGCCGTGGCTGGCTCTGGCCGCGCTTCTGCTCGTCGTGCCGCTGCTGGCGGCATACACCGTGCGGCCCGCGGTGTTCGCGGGCACCCGCAGGCTCCGCGTGCGCAATCCGCTCCGCACCATCTCTCTGCCCTGGGCGTCGGTGGAGGACGTACGGGCATCGCTGTCCAGCGAGGTCTTCGCGGGCGGGCGGAAGTACCAGCTCTGGGCGATCCCGGTCTCCCTGCGGGCGCGCAAGAAAGCGGCGCGCCGGGCGGACCGCGAGGCGGCGCAGGACCAGTACGGCACGGAGGCGCTGTCCGATGTGCGCCAGGCACCGTCCGACGAAGCCATCGTCGAACTCCGCAAACTCGCCGAGCTGCATGCGGAGGACGACGCCGCGCAGGGCGAGCCGGTGGTGCGCTGGGCGTACGAGGTCATCGCGCCGAGCGCCGCCGGAGCGCTGCTGCTGGCGGTCCTCCTCGCCGTCGGCTGACCGGAGCGCCCTGCGCCTGTGGCCTCGGGCCCGGCTCACGGGGGGACCGGCTCCCAGGAGGCCCGGCTCTCAGCGGGTCCGGCGCCCGGAGGGGACCGCGTCAGCTGTCGGGTGACGTTGCGTCAATGGAACCGGGATGTCGTGTCAACCGTCCGGAGACGGCGTGCCAATCGTCCGGAGACGTCGTGCCAACCGTCCGGAGACGGCGTGCCAACCGTCCGGAGACGGCGTGCCAACCGTCCGGAGACGTCGTGCCATCGCTCCGGCGCGGGAGCGGACCTGATCCCCGGAACGCCGCAGCCCTCCGTCGTCCAACGGTGCGGCCGGGGCCGCGGACGGGGGACGTGAGCGGGGCGGGGCGGCGGCGGGATCAGATACCGGTGGCCGCCGCCAGGTCCCGCTTCAACTCCTCCAGAACCGTCCGGGCCGTCGCCCGTGCACGGTCCAGTTCGTCCTGGCCGCCCACCGGGACCACGACCTCCAAGTAGCACTTGAGCTTGGGCTCCGTGCCGCTCGGGCGGACGACCACGCGCGCGCCCTCCACGCCCCGGTTGTCGTCCCCGGCCAGCAGGTACCGCAGACCGTCCGTCGGCGGCAGCCGGTCCGTGCCCTTGGAGAGGTCCTCGCCCGAGGTGACCGTCAGCCCGGCCAGCGCCGCCGGAGGTTCCACGCGAAGCCGCTCCATCGCCGCCGCGATCCGCGAGAGGTCCTCGAACCGGACGGAAAGCTGGTCCGTGGCGTGCAGCCCGTACTCGACGGCGATGTCGTCGAGCAGGTCGAGCAGGGTGCGGTCCGTCTGCCTCAGTTCCGCCGTCAGTTCTGCGACGAGCAGCGCCGCCGAGATGCCGTCCTTGTCGCGGACGCCTCCAGGGTCGACGCAGTAGCCGAGCGCCTCCTCGTACGCGTAAGCCAGCCCGTCGGACCGGGCCAGCCACTTGAAGCCGGTGAGCGTCTCCTCGTACGGCAGCTCGGCCGCGGCCGCGATCCGGGAGAGCAGCGAAGAGGAGACGATCGTCGTCGCGAACGTGCCGCCGGCCCGCTTGTGCACGAGGTGCGTGGCGAGCAGGGCCCCCACCTCGTCACCGCGCAGCATCCGCCAGCCCCCTTCGACGGAGGCGTCCGGCACGGCGACTGCGCAGCGATCGGCGTCCGGGTCGTTGGCGATGACGATGTCCGGGCGCTCGGAGCGGGCGGTCGCGAACGCGAGGTCCATCGCGCCCGGCTCCTCCGGGTTGGGGAAGGCCACGGTCGGGAACGCCGGATCGGGGTCGGCCTGCTCGGGCACGACGACGGGGGCGGGGAAGCCCGCGCGGGTGAAGGCGGCGACGAAGGTGTCGCGGCCCACGCCGTGCAGGGGCGTGTAGACCACGCGGACGTCGCGCGGTGTGCCCTCGGTCAGCGCGGAGTCCGTACGGGCCACGTACGCGTCCACGATCTCGTCACCGAGCGTCTCCCAGCCCGTTTCGGGAAGCGCCACGTCCCTCAGGCTGCCGACCGCCGCGATCTCTGCCGCGATCTCGTCGTCCGCGGGCGGCACGATCTGTGAGCCGTCGCCGAGATAGACCTTGTAGCCGTTGTCGCGCGGCGGGTTGTGACTGGCGGTGACGGCGACGCCCGCGACCGCGCCCAAGTGCCGGATGGCGAAGGCGAGGACGGGCGTGGGCAGGGGGTACGGCAGGAGCGCGGCGCGCAGTCCGGCACCGGTCATCACGGCGGCGGTGTCCCGCGCGAAGTCGGCGCTCTTGTAGCGCGCGTCGTGTCCGATCACGACCAGGCCGGGGTCGTCCCCCGACGGGGCCCCCTTGCCGCGGAGATACGCGGCGAGGCCCGCGGCCGCGCGGATGACCACGGCGCGGTTCATCCGCATCGGTCCCGTGCCCAGTTCGCCTCGGAGTCCTGCCGTGCCGAACTGCAGGGTGCCGCCGAAGCGGTCGGCCAGTTCGGCGAGCGCCTCGGTCTCCGCTCCGTCCTCGACGTCGGCCGGGTCCACGCTCTCGAGCAGCCTGACCAGTTCGTCGCGGGTCTCCGGATCGGGGTCCTCGGCCAGCCATGCACGGGCCCGGTCCATAAGCTCCGCTGTGTCGCGTGCGACTGCCACGGTGATGCGCTCCTGTGTCGGTTTTCGCGAATGCCGGATGTGTACCCGGCCCTGCGGAGGAATCTCAGGCAACGGGCTCAGATCCGGCCGAGGACCTGTGCCAGCAGGCTCCCCATACGGGCCGCGGAGTCGCGTCCGGCCTGGAGCACCTCCTCGTGATTGAGCGGCTCACCCGTCATCCCGGCCGCGAGATTGGTGACCAGCGAGATGCCCAGCACCTCGACGCCGGCCTCCCGGGCCGCGATGGCCTCCAGGACGGTCGACATGCCGACGAGGTCCGCGCCCATGGTCCGGATCATGGTGATCTCGGCCGGGGTCTCGTAGTGCGGGCCGGGGAACTGCACGTAGACGCCCTCTTCGAGCGAGCTGTCGATCTCCTTGCAGAGCGCGCGCAGGCGCGGGGAGTACAGGTCGGTGAGGTCGACGAAGTTGGGGCCGACGATGGGGGAGGTGGCGGTGAGGTTGATGTGGTCGCTGATGAGGACGGGCTGGCCGGGGCGCATCCCGGGGCGCAGGCCACCGCAGCCGTTGGTCAGCACGACGGTCTTGCAGCCTGCCGCCGCGGCGGTCCGTACGCCGTGGGCGACCGCGCCGACGCCGAGCCCCTCGTAGTAGTGGGTGCGGCCGAGGAAGACCAGGGCGCGCTTGTCGCCCATCCGGTAGGAGCGCACCTTCCCCGCGTGGCCCTCGACGGCCGGTGGGGGGAAGCCCGGCAGGTTCGTGACCGGGAACTCATGCTCGGGCGCCCCGAGCGCCTCGGCGGCGGGGACCCAGCCGGAGCCCATGACGAGCGCGACGTCATGGGTGTCGGCACCGGTGAGTTCCCGCAGGCGGGCGGCGGCGGCATCGGCGTCGGGGGCGCCGGGGATGTCCGAAGAAACAGATGCGTTCACGCGCATGAGGGTAGCCGGTAAACGCCTACGCGCGTAGACGAACTCCGGACACTGGACGCATCCGCACTGGCGGAAACCGGTTTCGGTCGTGTGGCGCAAGGGTCGTACGGGAGTCGGGTGCCCTGTGTGCGGTCCGGATGGCGGGAAACGGGACCGGATGCCGAGATGCGCGGCGGCCCCCCCCGGACGGGTTCAGCAGGGCCGCTTGCGGAGCCCCATCACGTAGTCGTGCGGTGCTCCCGCCGACTCCGCCGCGTCGGCGATCTCGCCCAGGTAGCGTGCTGAGGGCAGCCCGCCCTCGTAGCCGTTGAGGACATACGTCCAGGCCGTCATGTCGCCGTCGAGCGTGTGCACCCGCACCCGTGTGCGCCGGTAGATGGAGAGTCCCACGCCTTCCCAGCGGTCCAAGGAGTCCTCGTCCATCGGCGCGATGTCGTAGAGCGCGACGAAGACCTCGGCGGCCGGTGCCTCGACGATCGTCGCGAGCGCGCCTTCCCAGCCCATCTGTTCGCCGCCGAACGTGAGCCGCCAGCCGGAGAGCCAGCCCGTGCCGCGAAGCGGCGAGTGGGGGGCGCGGCGGGACATCAGCCGCGCGTCGAGGTTGCCGGCGTACGCGGCGTAGAGCGACATGTTTCGAGAGTACGGGAGTGGCTCCGGGGTTTCCCGGGGTGCCCGGTCGTACGGATGACGCGCTCGGCGGCGGCGCGCACAACGGGCCCGTACCGCCCGGCCGTACGCCCCGGTGCAGGTACGCGGGGACGGGCCCAGCGGGCGCGCGCGACCGGACACCCGTCGACGCGTGATCGGAAAGTCATCGGAACGTCATCCGAGCCCCCCGTTGAGTGGCTCCCGGTGCCGTGCGGGAGAATGGAGCATGTGACTCGGATCGTGATCATCGGTGGCGGACCCGGCGGCTATGAAGCAGCGCTGGTCGGCGCACAGCTCGGCGCAGAGGTGACCGTCGTCGACCGCGACGGTCTGGGCGGTGCGTCGGTCCTCACCGACTGCGTCCCGTCGAAGACGCTGATCGCCACGGCCGAGGTGATGACCACCTTCGACTCCTCCCACGAGGAGCTGGGGATCATCGTCGCGGACGACACCCCGTACGTGGACACGCCCGCGCGCATCGTGGGCGTCGACCTCGGCAAGGTCAACCGCCGGGTCAAACGCCTGGCGCTCGCCCAGTCCCATGACATCACCGCCTCGGTGACCCGGGTCGGAGGCCGTGTCGTGCGCGGGCGCGGACGGCTGGAGCCGGCCCAGGCGCCCGACGGGTCGCGGCAGGTGACGGTGACGGCCGATGACGGATCCCGGGAGACGCTGACGGCCGACGCGGTGCTCATCGCGACCGGCGCCCACCCGCGGGAGATACCGGACGCCCTGCCCGACGGCGAGCGGATCCTCAACTGGAAGCAGGTCTACGACCTGGACGAGCTTCCCGAAGAGCTGATCGTGGTCGGCTCGGGTGTGACCGGTGCCGAGTTCGCGGGCGCGTACCAGGCGCTCGGCTCGAAGGTCACCCTGGTCTCCAGCCGCGGCCGGGTGCTCCCCGGCGAGGACCCGGATGCCGCCGCCGTGCTGGAGGACGTCTTCCGCCGCCGCGGTATGAACGTGATGGCCCGCTCCCGCGCCCAGTCCGCCAAGCGCGTCGGCGACCGCGTCGAGGTCACGCTCTCCGACGGCCGCGTCATCGGCGGCACGCACTGCCTGATGGCGGTCGGCTCGGTCCCCAACTCGGCCGACATGGGCCTTGAGGAGGCCGGGATCCGCCTCAAGGAGTCCGGCCACATCTGGACCGACGGGGTCTCCCGTACGAGCGCGCCGGGCGTGTACGCGGCCGGGGACTGCACCGGCATCCTGCCGCTCGCGTCCGTCGCGGCGATGCAGGGCCGGATCGCGATGTACCACTTCCTGGGCAGCGCGGTCGCACCACTGGACCTGAAAACCGTCTCGGCGAACGTCTTCACCGACCCCGAGATCGCCACGGTCGGCTACTCCCAGGCGGACGTGGACAGCGGTCTGATCGACGCCCGCGTCGTGAAGCTGCCGCTGCTGCGCAACCCGCGCGCGAAGATGCAGGGCATCCGGGACGGCTTTGTGAAGATCTTCTGCCGCCCGGGCACCGGCATCGTCGTGGGCGGCGTCGTCGTCTCGCCGCGCGCCAGCGAGCTGATCCACTCCATGGCGATCGCCGTCGACAACAACCTGACGGTGGAACAGATCGCCAACACCTTCACGGTCTACCCCTCGCTCTCCGGCTCGATCGGCGAGACCGCGCGGCAATTGCTCACCCGTAAGGCGCAGCGCGAAGCCTGACCCGCTCTATACCATTCCGCGCCCCTTGTTGCGAACAACTTCTGCTATTCGGCGCAAACTGCTGAAACAAGACGGTCGTTGGGGTTACTGTCAGTTTCGTGTTCGCTGCAGAACGTCGCCAATTGATCCTCGAAATGGTGCGAGCGAACGGAGCGGTGTCGCTCCGTGAGCTCGCCCGCGTCGTCCAGACCTCAGAAGTGACCGTACGGCGAGACGTGCGCGCGCTGGAGGCAGAAGGACTGCTTGACCGCCGCCACGGCGGTGCGGTGCTGCCGGGCGGTTTCACCAGGGAGTCCGGCTTCCCGCAGAAATCCCATCTAGCGACCGCGGAGAAGACGGCCATCGCCGACCTCGCGGCCGGACTCGTCGAGGAGGGCGAGGCGATCGTCGTCGGTGCGGGGACGACCACCCAGGAGCTGGCCCGCCGGCTCGCACGGGTGCCGGGCCTGACCGTGGTCACCAACTCGCTGCTGGTCGCCCAGGCCCTGGCCCACGCCAACCGGGTCGAGGTCGTCATGACCGGCGGCACGCTGCGCGGTTCCAACTACGCCCTGGTGGGCAGCGGAGCCGAGCAGTCCCTCCAGGGGCTCCGGGTCTCCCGGGCCTTCCTGTCGGGCAGCGGACTGACCGCCGAGCGCGGACTGTCCACGTCCAACATGCTGTCCGCGAGCGTCGACCGGGCGCTCGTCCAGGCCGCGGGCGAAGTCGTCGTCCTCGCGGACCACACGAAGCTGGGCACCGACACCATGTTCCAGACGGTGCCCACCGATGTGATCACGCGGCTGGTCACCGATGAGCCGCCGCTCCACGACGACCGAGCCGCCACCGAGTTGCAAGCCCTCGCCGACCAGGGCGTGCAGATCGCGGTCGCCGGCCCCGGCTCGGCCGCTTCCGGGCCGGGAGGTCACGAGGGAACCGGTCCGGCAGCGCGCAGCCCGCGCCGGATGGGACCGCCGGGAGCGAAGAACGGCGATGAACTGCCGTTGCCGGGGCAGCGGCGGAGCCATCCGCCGGGGCCCGGCGGTCCCCAACTGCGCAGCGCGGGCGGTCTGGCGGACCAGCAGGCTGCCATCGGCAGCGGCAGGGTCGCGGACCTCTCGCCACGGCGCAGGTAACCGGCCGCGCCTCGTCCGTGGACCGGCCCGGCGGGTCGGGGGACCAGCCGGTCCGGGCAGGGCACCTCGCGCACCACGGTGAGCCGCGACTGAGTGTCCCGTGGTGGCGCGTTCGCGACGGAGACCGAGGGTCCGCCGCGGGGTCGGCAGGGCTACGGGCTCGCGGGGGGCCGGGTCATTCGCAGGGTTCGCGGGGCCGGGCTCGCGGGGGGTCGGGTCATTCGCGGGGGCGCAGAGGAAACCGTCGACGCTGAACCTCGGGCAGCGAGCCGTACGGCGGTCCCACGGGCCCCGGAATCAACCCGCCGGAGGTCCCCGGACTCAACCGGCCGTGGTCCCGGATTCAAGCGGCCCTGTGGGTCCCGGACTCAACCGGCCGTGGGTTCCGCATTCAAGCGGCCGTCTGGGTCCTGGATTCAACCGGCCCTGCTTTCCGCTCCCTTGAGCCCGGTGAGCGTCAGCGTCAGCAGTCGGTCCGCCAGCGCCGGATCCCCCGGGCTCTCCTCGACGGCCAGCGCAATGGCATTGGTGAGCTGCATCAGATCGGCGATCTCGACGTCGCTCCGCACGGCACCGGCCTGCTGCGCCCGCACGAGCAGAGCGCTGCCCGCTTCCCGCATCGGCACACTGCATCGCGACAGGGCCGAACTCGAGTCATGTGAGGCGCTCATCAGCGCCCGCGCCAGGCCGCGGTACGTGCTGGCATGCGCGATGATCGCCCGCAGCCACCGCACCAGCGCGCCGCACGGCTGGTCGGCATCCAGCAACTCCCGCGAGAACGCCAGCAGTCCGTCGACCTCGCCCTGGAAGACGGCGCACATCAGGACGTAACGGTTAGGGAAATGACGGTAGAGCGTACCGATGCCCACGCCGGCGCGCCTGGCGATGTCCTCGAGTGACGCGTCCGTGCCGTGCTGGGTGAAGGCCGTACGCGCCTCGGAGAGCAGGCGTTCGTAGTTCCGCCGCGCATCGGCCCGCATCGGGCGTATGGGCGCCTGCACCGGATCCCCGGTCTCCCGCGCGGCCGCACGCTCGGTCTCCGTCGCCATCGCCCGTCCTCCATCCCGCCGTGCCCGTCCCGCCGTCTGCGTCCAGCATGCCACCGCCATCCGGAGGACGCCTCCGAGCGGATGCGAACGGGTACGGCGACCGGAGAAGATGTCGGCGAAGCCGCTCCCTCGCCGGCGACGGAACCCCAAGATCGCGGAGACGGAGCCCCAAGGCGCGGGATGGTGCCCGAAGTCGCGGGGATGGTGCCCGAAGACGCGGCGACGGCACCCGACATGACGGCGGGGCCCCACCGTCAACGCGTCAACGGTGGGGCCCCGCGGTTCTCACGGTCCGTGGCTGCCGCCGCGAGGGGCGGCCGTCGTCAGTCCTTGATCTCGCAGATGACCGCGCCCGAGGAGATGCTGGCGCCGACCTCGGCCGTCAGGCCCTTGATCGTGCCGGAGCGATGGGCGTTGAGCGGCTGCTCCATCTTCATGGCCTCGAGGACGACGACCAGGTCGCCCTCGTTGACCTCCTGGCCGTCCTCGACGGCGACCTTGACGATGGTGCCCTGCATCGGGGAGGCCAGGGCATCGCCGGAGGCGGCGGAACCGGCCTTCTTGGTCGCCTTGCGCTTGGGCTTCTTGCCGGCCGTGACGGCCGGGGCCGCGGAGACGCCAAGCGACGACGGCAGGGAGACCTCAAGCCGCTTGCCGCCGACCTCGACGACCACGGTCTCGCGCGTCTCGCCCTCCGCCTCCTCCGTCTCCGGAGCGGCGAACGGCTTGATCTCGTTGACGAACTCGGTCTCGATCCAGCGGGTGTGGATGGTGAACGGCCCCGCGGAGCCGCCCAGTTCGGGGGCGAACGCCGGGTCCTCGACCACCGCGCGGTGGAAGGGGATCGCCGTGGCCATGCCGTCCACCTGGAACTCCGCCAGGGCACGTGCGGCGCGCTGCAGTGCCTGCTGCCGGGTGGCGCCGCTGACGATGAGCTTCGCCAGCAGGGAGTCCCAGGCCGGGCCGATGACCGAGCCGGACTCCACCCCCGCGTCCAGGCGGACGCCGGGGCCGGCGGGCGGGCTGAAGAGCGCGACGGTGCCGGGGGCGGGAAGGAAGTTGCGGCCGGGGTCCTCGCCGTTGATGCGGAACTCGAAGGAGTGGCCTCGGACCGGCGGGTCGGTGTAGCCCAGTTCCTCGCCGT
>NZ_JBFAYQ010000047.1:0-48605 GCF_040681345.1 Streptomyces sp. NPDC051776
ACGCCCGCGACGACGGTCGACTGCCAGTGCGGCTCCTCGCAGCAGGCCAACCACATGGTGGCCAACATGATCGCGGCCGGTGTCATCGACATCGGCATCGGCTGCGGTGTGGAGGCGATGACGCGGGTGCCGCTCGGCAGCGGCTCCAAGCACGGGCCGGGGAAGCCGTTCCCGGATGAGTGGAACGTCGACCTGCCCAACCAGTTCGAGGCGGCCGAGCGGATCGCGCGCCACCGCGGCCTGTCCCGCGAACGCGTCGACTCCCTCGGGCTGCTCTCCCAGGAACGGGCCGCGCAGGCCTGGGCCGAGGAACGTTTCAAACGTGAGACGTATGCGGTGCAGGTGCCCACGACCGAGGCGGAGCAGGCGGCGGGGCAGGGCATGTGGCGCCTGGTCCACCAGGACGAGGGGCTGCGCGACACCAGCATGGAGGCGCTGGCCCGGCTGAAGCCGATCATGCCGACAGCCGTGCACACGGCGGGCAATTCCTCGCAGATCTCGGACGGGGCCGCGGCCGTGATGTGGGCGTCCAAGCGGATGGCGAGGGCTCTGAAGCTCAAGCCGCGGGCCCGTATCGTGGCTCAGGCGCTCGTCGGAGCCGACCCGCACTTCCACCTCGACGGGCCCATCGACGCGACGAGGGCCGTGCTCGGCAAGGCGGGGATGACGCTCGCGGACATCGATCTCGTCGAGATCAACGAGGCGTTCGCGTCGGTCGTGCTGTCGTGGGCGCAGGTCTTCGACCAGGACCTGGAGAAGGTCAATGTGAACGGCGGGGCCATCGCACTCGGCCACCCCGTGGGCGCGACGGGCGCCCGGCTCATCACCACGGCGCTGCACGAACTCGAGCGGGCGGACAAGGAGTTCGCGCTCGTCACCATGTGTGCGGGCGGCGCGCTGGCGACGGGGACGATCATTCAGCGGCTGGGCTAGGCTTCCGAGACGGGAACTCCGTTCGGATGGCCGGCGAGCCGTTCGACATGCGCTCGTCCGCGGTCTTCTCGTCCGCGGTCTTCGTCCGGACGCAGGGCTTGGGGATCGGTGTTCCATGCGGCGATCCAGCTGCGGATGTCTTCCTCCAGTGCTTGGGCTCTCTAGTGGACGCCTCGCCGTATCTGCTTGTTCGTCAGCTCGGCGAACCACCGCTCGGTGCTCGGCGCCGAGTGCAGACCCGGTCAAGCTCATGGTCATGCCGAACCGTGCGGCGGCCTGGAGCTGCGCGGCCTTGAAGTCGGCGCCCGTGACCGCCGCCGGGTGGTTGACACAGCGGGCTCCGTGGAGTGGTCAACGCTCGCGTTCCTGCCACCGGAAAGTGATCGCTGTCAAGCCGGTCAGGACCGCACTGGTCAAAAGCAGCAGCCCGCTGCTGTAGAGGGTGGAATACTGCGCAGGCAGCCCGGTGAGCGTGTGCCTCAGCAGGTCTCCCATGTAGGTGAACGGAAGGAACTCGGCCGCCTCTGCGATGGGGGAGGGGAACAGTGTTACCGGTAGCAGGACGCCGCTGAGTATGAGCACGACGGGAACGGCGAGGCCGAGCACCGGAGTCACCAGCTCCGGCGAGGCGAACAGACCGCCCAGGAAGTAGCCCAGTGCGGTGAGTGTGAGGCAGCACAGCAGCAACGTCCACAGCAGCAACGTCCACAGCAGCAACGTCCACAGCAGCAACGTCCACAGCAGCAGGACGGGAT
The DNA here is from genome assembly GCF_040681345.1 of Streptomyces sp. NPDC051776. Lineage (NCBI taxonomy): Bacteria > Bacillati > Actinomycetota > Actinomycetes > Kitasatosporales > Streptomycetaceae > Streptomyces > Streptomyces sp. NPDC051776. The sequence goes on from NZ_JBFAYQ010000047.1 coordinate 1,689, forward strand.
GGCTTGTGTTCAGTGCGCCGCCTGCAGATGCCATTGCTCCGACCAGCACCAGCTCGGCGCCCACGACTACGGCGCGTGCGGGTACCAGCGCGGTGACGAAGGCCAGTCGTGTCACTGGTGTGAGGCCGACGGCGCGCAGTACCCCGCGCTGCCGCAGCACTGTCAGCGGTACCGCCGTCCCGGTCGTGGCGAGCGAAGTCATGGCCAGCAGGAGCACCGCCGGAAGCCCGAAGACGAGACTGTCGACCGGAGCAGCGCCCGGTGCGGGAGCGACGTCGGGTAGGAAGGTGAACAGCAGGATGAAGCCGAGCGGGAAGACGATCGACATACCGATGTTCACCGGGTCGCGGGCGAGTTCGCGCGCACTGGTCAGGGAAAGCTGGCGAAAGGAGGCGAGGTTGGGCATCAGTCTTCCTCTTCCTGCTCGCGTCCGGTCAGAGCGATGAATACGTCATGGAGAGAGCCGGGGCGAATCTGCATCGTTGTCGTTGATACCTGGCCCAGTTGGTTCATGTGCTGTGCTGTGCTGTGCTGTGCTCGGCTTCGGCGGTCAGTAGCCGGATCTCGTAGTTGCTGCCGCGTCTCACCCTCGCCGTCCGGGGCAATTCGCCTACTGGCGGGGGAAGGCGGGGGATGCGGCCGGGGCCGCGGCGGCGTTCGCGGAGCTTCTCGCCGACCGGGTGCGGGTGCTGGGCGATGACCACCCCCACACCCTCACCACCCGGCACGGTCTTGCCTACTGGCGGGGGAGGCAGGAACCTCAAATTCCACGATCTCGACACCGAACCCCTTGAGCACATCGTGACCCGGTGGCTCAGGCCCGATGCACCGGAGAGCACCCCATGAAGATCCACCTGTCCAGCGTCTTCGTCGACGACCAGGCCAAGGCCCTGCGTTTCTACACGGAGATGCTGGGCTTCTTGAAGAAGACCGACGTACCGGTGGGCGAGGACAGGTGGCTGACCGTCGTCTCGCCGGAGGATCCCGACGGGACCGAACTGCTGTTGGAGCCCGACGGCCATCCCGCGGTGAAGCCGTACAAGGCGGCGCTGGTCGAGGACGGCATCCCGGCCGCCTCCTTCGCCGTGGAGGACGTACACGCGGAGTTCGACCGGATGCGCGGGCTCGGAGTGCACTTCACGCAGGAGCCGCTGGAGATGGGCCCGGACACCACCGCCGTTCTGGACGACACGTGCGGCAACCTGATCCAGATCGTGCACAGTGCGCAAAGGCCCTCGTAGAAGCGCCACTTGCGATCCCTTGTGCGAGGTCGGAAGAAGACGCGGCAGAAGCGCTGCCTGCTCTGCTCGATGAGCACACCGAGGGTGCCGTGGTCTCGGCGGCGGACCGGGGGACGGGCCGTGGGCGGGAATGTGGTCATCCGCTCCGTCCACGGCAGCGCAGCCGACCGTGCGTCGGGGGCCCGTCTGTCACACGAATTCGCTCCCCGGCCGGGTAGCGGTGAGCCATGAACGCAACGTTCGCTCTCCCCCATTCGCTGGCAAAGATAGGGCGGCGATGGAAGCCCGCGAGTATTCGCTGACGACACGCCATGGTCGGGAAAGGACAAGAACTTGGACAGCCGATCCTGGTCATCGGAACCGCGGAAGGGAAGTGGTAGCGCGGTCGATCACGCCGTCAGTCCTGGCGGGGCGCCTCGGGCATTGCGGGCGGAGCCGGTTCGGTGAAGACCACCGGCACGTCGAACGCGGCGCGCCGCGTCGCCCGGCGCAGAGCCCCCAGCACAGCGGAGCCCAGGGTGAGCGTGGCGACCGCCGTCAGCACGGCCCGTCCCAGATCCCAGCCGAGCGAGGTGGCGGCGCAGTAGGCGGCGAAACGGACGAGGTTCTCGTGCACCGGATCGCCGGGGACGAACGAAATGCCCGACGACATACCGCTGATGTACGGCCAGCCCTGGAGGTTCATCGCAGTGCCGTAGAGGAAGGAGGCGGCGGCCCCGTACGCGGCGAGCAGGACGAGCTCGCCGCGACCGCGCAGCCACCGCGCTCCGGCGCCCGCGGGTCGTGCGCCCCCGGCGCCGGGGAGCAGTCCGGCGCCCATCGCCACCCAGCCCATCGCAAGCATCTGGAACGGCATCCACGGCCCGACTCCGCCGGTCAGCAGGGCCGAGGCGAACATGGTCACCGCGCCCAGCGCGAACCCGAAGCCGGGTCCCAGGACTCGCCCGCTGAGCACCATGAGGAAGAACATCGGCTCCAGTCCCGCGGTTCCTGCCCCCAGGGGACGCAACGCCGCCCCGGCCGCGGCCAGTACGCCCAGCATGGCGACGGCCTTGGAGTCGAGACCCCCGCCGTTCGCGGTGTCGCCGATCGTCGCGACGACGACGGCGACGAGCAGTGGGAGCAGTGCCGCGAACAGCCAGGGCGCGTCCTGGGCATGGGCGAGCCCGGATGAGCTGTCGGCCAGCAACGGCCATCCGAACGAGGCGACCCCGACGCCCGAGACGATGCAGAGCGCGAGGGCGGCGCGGGGGCCGAGGACGACGGGACGGCCCGCCCGGATGCCGGTATGGCGGCCGCCACGAGAGGAGTTGAGTGCCGGAGGACTCATGGTGCGGCCTCCAGGGCCGCGCGTACCTCGCCGACCGTCAGCCAGCGCTGCGGGCTGAGGATCTTCGTCACCTGCGGGGCGAATGCGGGGGAGGAGAGCACGACGTCGGCCGTCGGCCCGTCGGCGACCACGTCTCCGTCGGCCAGGATCACCACGCGATGGGCGAGTTCGGCAGCAAGCTCCACGTCGTGCGTCGCCAGGACGATGGCATGGCCCTCCGCCGCCAACCCGCGCAGGATCTCCACCAGCCGCGCCTTCGTCGCGTAGTCCAGCCCGCGCGTGGGTTCGTCCAGGAGGATCAGCGGCGGGCGGGCGGTGAGCACGATCGCCAGGGCCAGGGCGAGGCGCTGGCCCTCGGACAGATCGCGCGGGTGCGTCGAGTCCGGTACGTCGGGAAGCAGTTCGGCGACGAGCGCGCGGCAGGTGCCGCGTTCGGCCTTCGCGTCCTCATCGGCCGCGGCGCACTCGGCCGCGACCGTGTCCGCGTAGAGGAGGTCCCGCGGCTCCTGCGGTACCAGGGCGACACGGCTGATGAGATCCCGCGGGCTGCTCCGGTGCGGCGACAGGCCGCCGACGCGTACCGAACCGGCCGCCGGGGCGTGCAGACCCGTCAGCGTGCCCAGAAGTGTCGACTTGCCCGCGCCGTTGCGGCCCATGAGCGCCACCGTCTCACCGCGCCGCACCGTCAGGTCGGCGCGGCGCAACGCCTCAATTCTGCCCCGGCGTACGGACAGTCCGGAGGCGTCGACAGCGGGTCGGCCCCGGTCCGTACGACCCTCGCCGGTGTGTGCGCGGGTGGGTCTGCTCCCGCTCAACGAGGCGGCGGGCGGCATCTGCCCGGCCAGCCGTTCGCGCAGCGCCACCGCCTTGCGCCGTGCGTCGCGGACCGACAGCGGCAGAGGCGACCAGCCCGCCAGACGGCCGAGGGACACCACCGGAGGATGGACGGGGGAGACGGCCATGATCTCGGCCGGGTCGCCGGAGACCGGCGGCTCGCCGGGAGCGGACAGCAGCACCACCTGGTCCGCGTACTGAACGACGCGCTCCAGCCGATGCTCGGCCATCAGCACGGTCGTGCCGAGATCGTGCACGAGCCGCTGGAGCACGGCGAGGACTTCCTCGGCCGCGCCCGGGTCGAGCGCGGACGTCGGTTCGTCGAGGACGAGGACCCGCGGGTGCGGGGTGAGGACCGAGCCGATCGCGACCCGCTGCTGCTGGCCGCCGGAGAGCGAGGCGATGGGCCTCTCGCGCAGGTCGGCCAGGCCCAGCAGGTCGAGCGTCTCCTCGACACGGCGGCGCATCACATCGGGGGGCATGCCCAGGGACTCCATGCCGTAGGCGAGTTCGTCCTCGACGGTGTCGGTGACGAAGTGCGCGAGCGGGTCCTGCCCCACCATGCCCACGACGTCGGCCAGTTCGCGCGGCTTGTGCGTACGGGTGTCCCGGCCGGCCACGGTGACGCGGCCGTGCAGCGTACCGCCGGTGAAGTGCGGTACGAGGCCGTTGACGGTGCTCAGTAGTGTCGACTTGCCGACTCCGGACGGTCCGACGAGCAGGCACAGTTCGCCCTCGGGGACGGTGAGGTCGACGCCGTGGATCGCAGGGTCGGGCGCGCCGTCGTGGACGACGGACACCTGCTCGAACCGGATCATGTGGACTCGCCTTCTGCGGTACGGCCCTGGGCTGCGGTACGGCCCTGGGCTGCGATACGGGCTTGCGGTTCTCCGCCGTCGCCGGATGCTGTGCTTCGGGGTGATGTGCCGCCGTGGGGTGTTGTGCTGCCGTGGGGTGCTCTGCCGCTCCGCAGTGGCGTCGTGCCCGGCGGCCGGCCGGCCGCGCGATCCCGCTCCCCGTAGCGTGCCCGGACCCGCCGCGGCGGAGCCGGGGCGACGAACGCCGGCAGCAGTCCCAGCAGCACGCCCGCCGCCGGCCGCAGCGGGAGGAGAGGCGCGGTGAGCGGGACGACGGAGGGGTGGAGGGCGGCGAGGTCCACGGAGCCGTACCGGATCAGCACGGCCGCAACCGCAGCTCCCGACCCGGACACCAGCCACGCGCGCAGGTCCCAGCGGTCCGGCCGGTAGCGGGTGCGGACCGCGCGGCGGCCGCCGAGGCGCAGCCCGGCCAGCGCCGCGGCCACTCCGGCCAGCAGCACGGGCAGGCCGAAACCCGCTCCCTGCGCGGCCAGCAGACCGTAGGTCCCGGCGCACACCCCGAGCAGGCCGCCGAGCGTGAGCACGGTGGTGGTGTGCCGGACGGCGGGCGGGACCTGGGCCGTACGGCCGTAGCCCCGGGCGTCCATCGTGGCGGCCAGGGCGACCGACCGCTCCAACGCACCCTCCAGCACCGGCAGTCCGATCTGCAGCAGCGAGGTGAGTCCCTTGTCGGTACGGCCGCGGAGACGGCGGGCGGCACGTAGCCGCAGCACGTCGGAGACGAGGTTCGGCGCGAAGGTCATGGCGACGACGACGGCCACGCCCGCTTCGTACAGCGCGCCGGGAAGGGACTTGAGGAGCCGGGCCGGGTTGGCGAGGGCGTTCGCCGCACCGAGGCAGGCGAGCAGGGCGGCGAGCTTGAGGCCGTCGTACAGCGCGAAGACCACGCCCTCGGCGGTGACCCGGCCACCGATCCGCACACCCTGCGCCCAGCCGGGGAGCGGGACTTCGGGAAGGGTGATGAGCGTGATCGTTCCGGGCACCGGCGAGCCGAGGAACAGGGAGAAGACCAGGCGGATCGCGATCACGAGCACGCCGAGCCTGAGGAACGCCGAGTAGCTGCGCGCCCAGGGTGCGTCGGTGCGGCGGACGGACACCACGTACCCGGCGACGACGAGGAGCAGGCCGAGGAGCAGCGGATTGGTGGTCCGTGACGCGGCGGTCGCGAGTCCGAGGGCCCAGAGCCACCAGGCCCCGGCGTGCAGTGTGTTGCCGCGCGAGGCCACGGCAGGCCGGGGGCGCGCGGGCACGCGCGGGCGCTGCGGGCGTACGGGGAGGTGCCGGGCGTTCATCGGCGGCGGCGCGCCTGCCACAACGCCGCGGCGCCCAGGACGGCGACGGCCGCGGCTCCGGCGATCGGACCGATGGACGGCCCGCCGGCATCGGGCCGGTGGCGGGAGCGTTCGCTCCGCCCCTGCGCCTCGTCCGACTTCGCGTCGCCGTCCTGCTGCGCCCTGCCGTCCTGCCGCGTGCCGGATCCGTCCCCGGAGACCTGCTCGGCGCACCCCTTCTCCGGGTAGCCCGATATCGCGCAGAGGATGGCCGCGGAGTCGTAGCGCAACGGCTTCGCCACTGCGGCGAGCGCCTCCGCGGACGAGGCGTCCTCGGCGACCCGGGCGCACTCAGTGCGGCCCTGCGGCTGGGTCTCACCACCGGGTGCGTCGGTCGCCTTACCGAAGTCGAGGACGAAGGCGACGCGTTTTGAACCGGACTTGGCGGGCGTGTCCGAGCAGATCGCTGTGAACTCGGCCCGGCCGCGCGGCTTCGCGCCGTCCCCGGAGTTCTCGCTCACGGAGAAGCGGAAGCCCAGGACGTCACCGTCGTCGGGCCGCAGCGTGGCCGGGCCCTGGGTGGCGTACGTCCACCGTGCGCCGTCCCGCTCCCAGAACGACCAGTAGCGGTAGCCGTTCCCGGCGTGTGCGGTCCCGGCCCCGAGCGCGAGAAGGGCCGTCGTAGCGATGACGGCGGTGGCTGCGGTGGCGGCGGTGGCTGCGATGTCCGGGCAGGCCGCCGTGCGTCGTGCGCCCCGCGGCGGCCGTGCCCGTTGCCTGGTCCTCCCGGTCACGTCTTCTTGCGGCCGCTCATGAGGAAACCGATGCCGACGCCGGCGACCAGACCGACGCCGGTGATCCACCAGACGCTGTCGCTGACGCCGCCGTCGCCGGAGTCGCCTGACTGCCCACCGGGCGCGCCCTTCGCCGGCTGGGTGCCCTCCGGCTTCGGCCCGGTGGCGTTGAGCTGCCGGACGAGGTCGGTCCCGCCGAAGTCGTGCGGGTCGGCGCCCGCCGCGTGCGCGGCGAGGACGAGCGAGCCGAGCGCGGCCGGGTTGCCCTTGGCCCAGGCCGAGGAGTTCCGCTCCAGCCACCGCAGCGGGACCTCGGCCGCGTCCTTGTGGCCGCCGGCGGCCAGCGCCAGGGCGGCGTCCGTCGTGTTGGCGAAGTCGGGCGCGGGCGTCTCTGCGCCCGGGGCGAGCGCGGACAGATGGCCATTCTTCTTGAGGGCGGACGCCAGGTACGCGGCCGCGCCGCCGGCCGCCTCGTCCGGCTCCCGCGCGTCCTTGGAGTCCGTCTCGGCGCAGTCCAGCGCGGTGACGTCCTCGTTGTCGTCCTTGCCGAGCGGTTCAAGTGCCAGGCCCTTGCCGAGTCCGGCCAGGGCGGCGGCGGCCGTGGCATCGGCGTTGGCGGCCAACCGGCCCTTCTTGTCGGGCTGGTAGGCGAATGCGCCGCTTTCGACGCCCTTGGCGTCACAGCCGAGCTGGAACGACATCAGCGCGTCGTACGCCGACTTGCCCTTCGGGGACCTGACGTCCTCGGGCTTCTCACCCGCGGCGGCGAAAGCGCCGATCACCACGGACGTGGAGTTGGCGTCGCTCGGGCCGCCGGGGGCGTAAGCCCAGCCACCGTCCTCGTTCTGCTTCGACTTCAGCCAGTCCACGGCCTTGCCGACCTCGGCGCCGTGGCCGCCGAGCGCGGCCAGGGCCTGGGCGGCGATGGCGGTGGCGTTGCTGTCGACCGGTGTCTTCGCGTCGCACTTCGCGGCCGCGTCCGCCCGGTACGGGGCGAAACCCCCGGAGGGGCACTGCTGTCCGGCCAGCCAGTCGACGGCCTTCCGTGCCGGGGTGACACCCGCCGTGTCCTGCGCGAGGAGGGCGACGGACTGCCGCCATACACCGTCGTACGCCGGGTCCTTGGTGCCGTACAGACCGGACGGCAGCTTCGCCGTCGGCGAAGGCTTCGCCGACGGGTCGTCGGCGCGCGCTGCCGGTGCCGCGGCCAGGCAGAGCGCGGCGGAGGCGGCCAGCGCGGCGGCGCCCCGGTGGACGGCGGCACCTGTCGCGCCCCGGCGCGCGGTGCTGCGGCGGGCTCTCGACGGCCGGGCATCCCGGCTGCGGCGTATCTTCACGGACGGTGCCTTTCGGTGGGCGGGTGCGGGCAGCGGATCCGCTGCGCACCGCGGGGCGTGCGGGATCTCGCACGCGGCGGGGCACCGGGCTCCGGCTCCGTATTCCTCGACAGTGCCGGTCACCGGCCGTGGCCGCGGGGCGCGCCACGTACGGTGACGTGAGCCGTTCACATCCGGCAGGGCGTTCCGACTCGCCGCCGTCGGAGGCGGCTCACGGTTGCGGGTCAGTGCCGGATTTGCACCAGCTTTCCCCTGTGGGATGCGATATCGACGCGCATACTCTACCGGCCTTCCGCAAGCCCTTCGAGGGAGGTCGTCCGAGGTCCGGGGACTGTTCCGCCCGTATCCACCCGTATCGCTCGTACGCCCGCGGGGGCGCGCGGGCCGGTGATGGGCAGACTCCCGCCATCCGGCGTCAAACCGCCTGATAGGTCATCGGGTCGCTGCCGGGTACGGGCTCGGCACGGCCCTGCTTCACGAGGCGCCGGAGATGGGCCGCGGCCTCGGAGACGGCGATGTTCCGGGAGCCGAAGGGGATCTGCTCCCAGGGGCGGTTCCACTCCATCCGCTCGGTGAGTTCCCAGAGCGTGAGGGGACGTTCGGTGAGCAGCGCGAGGAGGTCGGTCAGTCGGCTCTCGTGGTGCGTCAGCAACTCCCGTACGCGGGCGGGCGCGTCGGTGAACGCGTGCTGGTGGGCGGGCAGCACCTCGGCCGGGGCGAGGCGGTCGATACGCATCAGGGAGTCGAGGTAGTCGCCCAGGGGGTCGTCCCGGTCGGCGCCGGCGAGAGGACTGGCGCCGGAATCGGCGTCCGGGTCCTCGTACAGGCCGATGTGCGGGGTGATCTCGGGGAGCAGGTGATCGCCGGAGAACAGACGGCCGTTGCCCACCCGCCCGGCCGCCGGATGGGCCTCCTCCAGGTGCAGGCACACATGCCCCGGGGTGTGTCCGGGTGTCCAGATCGCTCGCAGCCGACGGCCCGGCAGATCGAGCAACTCGCCCGGGACGATGTCCCGGTCGGGCAGGGCGGCGCGGTTGCTTGGCAGCGCGCGCGCCTTCCCGGAGGCGCGCGCCTTCCGCAGTGGCGCAAGGTGCTCCTCGGGGGCGCCGGCGGCGGCGAGCCGGGCGGTCAGGTAGTCGAGCCAGGCGGCCGGTTCGGCGGCGCGGGTGCGCCGTACGACCTCGATGTCCGCGGCGTGCATGGCGATCCACGCACCGGACGCCTCGCGCACCTTCCCGGACAGACCGTGGTGGTCGGGGTGGTGGTGCGTGATGAGCACGCCGTGCAACTCCTCGACCGCCGTACCGCACGCGGCCAGGCCCGCGACGAGCGTGTCCCAGGCTTCCGGGTCGTCCCAGCCGGTGTCGACGAGGACGGGGCCGCGGTCGGTGTCGAGGAGATGGACGAGGGTGTGGCCCAGGGGATTGTCCGGAATGGGAACCGCGATGCTCCGGACGCCGCCGCCGTGATCCGTGACTACGGGTGTCCCCTGCGTCATGAAGTCCCCTCTCGCACATCGCACGACGCGGGCCCGCACGTGCGGGGATCACTATAACTAGAACCGGTTCCAATCTGCTGCCGCAATGGGCCTCTGGAGGAACCCTTGAGTCCCTCCCGGTCGCAGCGTCCGGCCGGGAGGGACCGCAAGCTCCACCGCCGGGACACCGGCCCGCCACCCGAGACCCCGGAGGACGCCCGGTGGTGCTTCACCGGCGTGCACGTGCAAGTCGGGAGAGCCGCTTGCGCCACTTCCGCAGGGCTCGCTGCTGCTCCCCGGCTGCTTCCGGCAACGGCCCGCCCGGTGACTTCCGTACGCCGGACCTGCCGCTTCCGGGGCGTGTTGGGCGGCCGCACCAGGCGAATGCCAACCGGCCGTCTCCATCGGTCGGTCGGCGGAAATGCAGGCCTGGGCGCGAAATCCCTGCTCGGGGCGTTTCGGTCCCCTCCGTGGACTCCTGGAACTGGAACTGGTATCAGTTCTGAAACGGTGTCAGAGAGGCCCGATCCGCGGGAGGCATGGGCGATGACCGACCTCATCGAGCACGGACAGCTCCACATCGGCGGGGAGTTGGTCGACCCGCTGGGCACGGACACCATCGAGGTGGTCTCACCGCACACCGAGCAGGTCATCGGGCGCGTACCGCATGCCTCCGCCGCCGATGTGAACCGGGCCGTCGAGACCGCCCGGGAGGCGTTCGACCACGGGCCCTGGCCGCGGGCGAGCCTGGAGGAGCGGATCGAGGTCGTCACGCGGATCAAGGACGCCATCGCCGTACGGCACGAGGAGATCGCCCGGGTCATCAGCGCGCAGAACGGCTCGCCGTACTCCTGGAGCGTCCTGGCCCAGGCGCTCGGCGCGATGATGGTGTGGGACACGGCCATCGCCGTGGCCAGGGGCGTCACCTTCGAGGAGCCGCGGCAGGGTGTGCTCGGGCCGATCCTCGTACGCCGCGAGCCCGTCGGTGTCGTCGCCGCCGTCGTGCCCTGGAACGTGCCGCAGTTCGTGGCCGCCGCCAAGCTCGCGCCCGCCTTGCTCGCCGGCTGCTCGGTGATCCTCAAGCCGTCGCCCGAGACACCGCTCGACGCCTATCTGCTCGCCGACATCGTGGCCGAAGCGGGCCTGCCCAAGGGCGTGTTGAGCATCCTTCCGGCCGGCCGCGAGGTCAGCGAGTACCTGGTCGGCCACCCCGGGGTCGACAAGGTGTCCTTCACCGGGTCGGTCGCGGCAGGTAAGCGGGTGATGGAGGTCGCCTCCCGCAATCTGACCCGGGTGACCCTCGAACTCGGCGGGAAATCCGCCGCGGTGATCCTGCCGGACGCCGATCTGGAGGCCGCGGTCGCGGGGATCGTCCCCAACGCCTGGATGAACAACGGACAGGCGTGCGTCGCCCAGACCCGTATCCTCGCGCCGCGCAGCCACTACGACGAGATCGCCGAGCGGTTCGCGACGGCGGCCGGGGCGCTGACCGTCGGGGACCCGCTCGACGCCGCGACCCAGGTCGGGCCGCTCGTGGCGCAGCGTCAGCAGAAGCGGTCGCTCGACTACATCCGGCTCGGGCAGGAGGAAGGCGCCAAGGTGCTGACGGGCGGCAGCCGTCCGGCGGGGCTGGAGCGCGGCTGGTACGTCGAGCCGACGCTCTTCGGCGGCGTCTCCAACTCCATGCGGATCGCCCGTGAGGAGATCTTCGGCCCCGTCATCTGCCTGCTGCCGTACGAGGACGAGGCGGAGGCCGTACGGATCGCGGGCGACTCCGACTACGGCCTGTCAGGGAGCGTCTGGACCTCGGACGTGGAGCACGGCATCGACATCGCCCGGCAGGTACGCACCGGCACGTACTCCGTCAACACCTTCAGCCTCGACATGCTGGGCCCCTTCGGCGGCTACAAGAACTCCGGTCTGGGGCGGGAGTTCGGGCCGGAGGGCTTCGCCGAGTACCTGGAGCACAAGATGATCCATCTGCCCGCCGGGCACGGAGGGGCGGGCTGATGGGGGACCGCTGGCGCGTCGAGGTGGACCGCTCCGTCTGCATCGGCTCCGGGCTCTGCGTGAGCAGCGCGCCCGGCGGCTTCCGGCTCGACTCGGCACGCCAGTCGCATCCGGCGGAGGCGGACACGGACGCGTCCGAAGCGCTGCTCGCGGCGGCCGAGGGGTGTCCGGTCGAGGCGATCGCGATCCGGCTCGCGGACTCGGGCGAGCCGGTCTTCCCGCCCGACGAAGGGTGACGTCCGGCCCTGACGCGGTACGGCGAGAGCGCCCGCGACCCCTGACCCCGTACGGTGCGGACGCAGGCTGCGCGCGGACCTGACCCGTACCGTACGGAGCCGCGTGGTGGCGGCCGGTGGCGGCGCATACGTCCGTCGCCTGCGGCCCGCGTCGAGTGTGCATCCACCCCGGCCCCGCTACCGCGCTCGCCCGGCTACCGCGGTCCGGCTAACGAGCTCCCGCTGCCCCGGCCCCGCTACCGGGCTCGCCCGGCTACCGCGGTCCGGCTAACGAAGTCCCGCTACCGCGGGCCCGCTACCGGGCTCGCCCGGCTACCGCGGTCCGGCTAACGAGGTCCGGCTACCGCGGTCCGGCTAACGAAGTCCCGCTACCGCGGTGCGGTGACGTCGATCAACCGGCAGACCGTCTCGATGTCGATCTTGACCTGAGCGATGGAGGCCCGCCCGGAGAGCCAGGTGATGAGTGCCGAGTGCCAGGTGTGCTCGATGACCCGGACCGCGGAGAGCTGTTCGGGCGTCGGCTGGCCCTCCAGCCCCATCGCGTCCAGGATGATCGCGGTGGTGAGCCGGGAGACCGTGTCCACCTCCGGGCTCACCGAGCGGTCGGCGAACGTCAGAGCGCGGACCATGGCATCCGCGAGGTGCGGTTCGCGCTGCATCGCGCGGAAGGCGCGCATCAGCGTCTGCGCCACCCGCGCCGAGGGCTCCTCCTGCGTCGGCGGTCGCTTGCGCAGCGTCTCGTGCAGATGCCCGAGCTGGTCCTGCATGGTGGCCACCAGCAGGTGCACCTTGGAGGGGAAGTAGCGGTAGAGCGTCCCGAGGGCGACGCTGGAGAGCTCAGCGACCTCGCGCATCTGCACGGCGTCGAAGCCGCCCCGGCTGGCGAGCTGCGCACTGGCGTGCAGGATCCGACGGCGGCGCGCCTCCTGGCGTTCTGTCAGGGGCGGGGAGGACGGCTTGGGTTCCGTGGTCATTTGTCCCATTCCGTGACTTCCGTATGGTTCGTCGTCGATTGCGGCGGGCGGGCTCCGGGCGGACAGCATGGCAGGGGGTGCGCCGTGGCGCGAATCACCTGCTCCGGACCTTCCGGGACGGCTACCTGCGGGTAGATTCGAAGCTCCTTGCGCGATCAAGTCTGAAACTTGTTCTACATTAACGCGAGCGGTTACGCTCCGGCGGAACTGGAGCTGAGAAGGGGGCCGAGAGTGACCGCTGAGGCCGTACGGGAAACCGCGCCTCGCCCCCCGGCCGGGCTGGAGCCGGGTCCGGCCGACCGCCCCCTGCGCATCGCGCTGCTGACCTACAAAGGGAACCCGTTCTGCGGGGGTCAGGGCGTCTACGTCCGCCACCTCTCACGGGAACTCGCCCGCCTCGGCCACTCGGTGGAGGTCATCGGCGCCCAGCCGTACCCGGTCCTGGACACCGGCGTCGCTCTCACCGAGCTGCCCAGTCTCGACCTCTACCGCCAGGCGGACCCGTTCCGCACACCGAAGCCCGGCGAATACCGCGACTGGATCGACGCGCTCGAGGTGGCCACCATGTGGACCGGCGGTTTCCCCGAACCCCTGACCTTCAGCCTCCGGGCCCGCCGCCATCTGGCCGCCCGCCGCGGCAGGTTCGACGTCGTCCACGACAACCAGACGCTCGGCTACGGGCTGCTGGGACTGGAACGGCTCGGATTCCCCCTGGTCACCACCATCCACCATCCGATCACCGTCGACCGGCAGTTGGACCTCGACGCGGCGCGCGGCTGGAAGCGCCGCTTCTCCGTCCGCCGCTGGTACGGCTTCACGCGCATGCAGAGGCGCGTGGCCCGCCGCCTGCCGTCGGTGCTGACCGTCTCCGGCTCCTCCCGCCAGGAGATCGTCGAGCATCTGGGAGTGCGCCAGGACCGTATCCACGTGGTCCACATCGGCGCCGACACCGATCTGTTCTCGCCGGATCCGGTCGTGCCCCGGATACCCGGCCGCATCGTCACCACCTCCTCCGCCGATGTACCGCTGAAGGGCCTGATCCATCTCATCGAGGCGCTGGCCAAGGTGCGCACGGAGAACCCGGACGCCCACCTCGTCGTGGTCGGCAAGCGGGCCGACGACGGACCCGTTGCCGCCGCGATCGAGCGCTACGGCCTCGCGGGCGCGGTCGAGTTCGTCAAGGGCATCAGCGACGCGGAACTGGTCGACCTGGTGCGCGGCGCCGAGATCTCCTGCGTCCCCTCGCTCTACGAAGGATTCTCGCTGCCCGCGGTCGAGGCCATGGCGACCGGCACCCCGCTGGTCGCCACCACCGGCGGCGCCATCCCCGAAGTCGCGGGCCGCGACGGCGAGAGCTGTCTGGCCGTACCGCCGGGCGACGCCGGAGCGCTGGCCGCCGCACTGGGCCGGCTGCTGAACGACGAGCCGCTGCGGCGCAGGCTCGGAGCAGCGGGCCGGGAGCGCGTCCTGGCCCGCTTCACCTGGCGGCAGGCCGCCATCGGCACGGCCGAGCGCTACCGCGAAGCCATCGCGACCCGATCCGCCCGCGCCCCCGTTCCGTAGCCACCGCACGCCACCTCCCCGCAGCCGCCAGAGAAAGCAGAAGGCATTGCTGACCGTAGACTTCACCCGCTTCCCGCTCGCCGCGGGCGACCGAGTGCTGGATCTGGGGTGCGGCGCCGGCCGTCACGCCTTCGAGTGCTACCGGCGCGGAGCGCGGGTCGTCGCGCTCGACCGCAACGCCGAGGAGATCCGCGAGGTCGCGAAGTGGTTCGCGGCCATGGAGGAGGCCGGTGAGGCACCCGCCGGTGCGGTCGCCACCGCCATGGAGGGCGACGCGCTCGCCCTGCCCTTCCCCGACGACAGTTTCGACGTCGTGATCATCTCCGAGGTCATGGAGCACATACCCGACGACAAGGGCGTGCTCGCCGAGATGGTGCGCGTCCTCAAGCCGGGCGGGCGAATCGCGGTGACCGTGCCGCGCTACGGTCCGGAGAAGATCTGCTGGGCGCTCTCCGACGCCTACCACGAGGTCGAGGGCGGCCACATCCGCATCTACCGCGCCGACGAACTGCTGCGGAAGATGCGCGAGGCGGGACTGCGCCCGTACGGCACGCACCACGCCCACGCCCTGCACTCGCCGTACTGGTGGCTCAAGTGCGCCTTCGGCGTGGACAACGACCAGGCACTGCCGGTGAAGGCGTACCACCGGCTCCTGGTCTGGGACATCATGAAGAAGCCCCTCGCCACCCGGGTCGCCGAAAGCGCGCTGAACCCGCTGATCGGCAAGAGCTTCGTGGCCTATGCGACCAAGCCCCACGCCCCCTCGCTCGGCGAGGAGTTCACCGAGGCCGCGGCGGCCGCCCAGTGACGTCACCGGGGCGCACGGAGCGGCTGGTCCTGCCCGGAGTGCTCACCGCGCAGGAGGCGGCGCAGACGGTCCAGGGCATCCGCGCGGGGCAGCGCGAGGACGGCGCCATACCGTGGTTCCGCGGGCACCACCTCGACCCGTGGGACCACGTCGAAGCGGCGATGGCCCTGGACGCGGCCGGGGAGCACGGGCGCGCCGAGGCCGCGTACCGGTGGCTGGCCCGACACCAGAACCGGGACGGCTCCTGGTATGCCGCGTACGCCGACGGGGCCGCGGACCGGCCCACCGACCGCGGCCGGGAGACCAACTTCGTCGCCTACATCGCCGTCGGCGTCTGGCACCACTATCTCTCCACCGGGGACGACGCCTTCCTCGACAGCATGTGGCCCACGGTCCGCGCGGCCCTGGAGTTCGTGCTCGAACTGCAACAACCCGGCGGGCAGATCGGCTGGAAGCGCGAGGACGACGGAACGCCCGTCACCGACGCGCTGCTCACCGGCTGCTCCTCGATCCACCAGGCGCTGCGCTGTGCCCTGGCCGTCGCCGAGCACCGCGAGGAGCCCCAGCCCGACTGGGAGCTGGCAGCCGGCTGGCTCGGCCATGCGATACGGCGCCACCCCGAGCGGTTCCTCGACAAGGACCGCTACTCGATGGACTGGTACTACCCGGTGCTCGGCGGGGCCGTCACCGGAGTACCGGCCAAAGAGCGCATCGAGGCGGACTGGGACCGATTCGTCGTCCCCGGTCTCGGTGTGCGCTGTGTCTCCGACCGGCCCTGGGTGACCGGCGGTGAAAGCGCCGAACTCGCCCTCGCGCTCTGGGCGATGGGCGAGTCGGACCGTGCTGTGGACGTTCTCCGCTGGATCCAGCACCTGCGCGCCGAGAACGGCATGTACTGGACCGGGTACGTCTTCGAGGACGATGCCGTGTGGCCGGAGGAGCTCACCACGTGGACGGCGGGTTCGCTGCTCCTCGCGGTGGCCGCGCTCGGTGGGGACGAGGCGACCACGGCGGTGTTCGGTGCCGAGCGGCTGCCGTCGGGACTGGAGCCGGACTGCTGCTGAGCGGGCGCAAGACCCCGATTGGTGCCGGACGTGCTCGCCGAGCGGTGCCGCTGGGCGGGATACGGGGACGGGGGACGAGGGCCGGTGCTCTCTTGCGGCGCCGGCGCGTCCGTACGCGGCGGTGAGCGGTCGCCTGCGCCGTCAGACGCGACGGAAGCGACCGGCCACGGCATGACCGATGAGCAGATAGACCACGGCGGGCAGCCCGTAGTTGAGCACCGTCCGCAGCCATTCGGCGTCCATGGTGAACAGGTCGTGCGACCAGCCGGCCAGCCAGCCGGCCGCATCCTGCACGAGGCTCACCAGGTCGTTGGACCGGTTGGCGTCGAGTAGGGACATGAGGATCCAGAGGCCGAGTATCACGGCGGCGACATCCGCGACGACCACGACGATCCTTGCAGCGGTGTTTCCTGAAGTACGTCTGGACATACATCCCGCCTTGCCGCAACCAGAGCCCGGAAACCCGCTTGCCTTTCGGTCATGTGTGCATATGGTGCCGCTATGACACTTTTGGGACATGACCGCTACTGCTCGGAAATCACCGTTCAGACGGGCTTGTTGAGGGACGCCGTCCGTGGCGCCGACCTGTCGGCGACCGTGCCCACCTGCCCCGACTGGACGCTGGGCGACCTGGCGCGCCATGTCGGAGGTGCCCACCGCTGGGCCGGGACGATCGTACGGACACGGGCGGCCGGTGACGTCCCGGAAGAGGAGGTTCCGGGCTTTTCCGGGCCGGACGGAGGCGACGCGTCCGCGCTGGACGCCTGGCTCGCCGAGGGCGCCGAACTGCTGGCCTCCGCGCTGAGGGAGGCCGGGCCCGATACCGCCGTGTGGACCTGGGCCCCCGAGCGTACGGCGGGTTTCTGGGCCCGGCGCATGACGCACGAGACGGTGGTCCACCGGGCGGACGCGGAGCGGACCGTGGACCGCCCGTTCGCGGTGGAACCGGACGTCGCGGCGGACGCCATCGACGAGTGGCTGGAGATCCTGAGCAACTTCCGCGCAACGGCGGAGGACCCCGCGCTCGCCGAGCTCCGCGGCACCGGCCGGAGCATCCACCTGCATGCCACGGACGCGCCCCCCGGTGTGGACGCCGAATGGTTCATCGAGTTCGGCCCCGGGGGCTTCACATGGCGGCGCGCACACGCCAAGGCGACGGTCGCGGTCCGCGGACCCCTCGCCGACGTACTGCGCGTGTTCTACCGGCGGTTGCCGGCGGAAGCGACCGCGTCGAGGTCCTGGGGGACGCGGCGTTGCTGCGCTTCTGGCTGGAGCGGGCGAGCTGGGACTGACGGCGGACCGCGGTTGACCGGGCGGGGCGCCGTTCCGGCCCGGCGGCCGTGGCGCTGCGGCCGACCGGGAGCCTCCTGGTGCTCGGGACCCCGATCTGTGGGAAGCGGGCATCGCACACTGGTCGGGGTCCGGCGGGTCCACCGGTAGACGGCGTTCCTCAAGCCGAATCTGCCTCAAGCCGAATCTGCCTCAAGCCGAATCTGCCTCAAGCCGAGGCTGCCCAGCCGTTCAGCTCCGCCAGCGTCCGGAGTGTCAGCGGGTCGGGAGCCGTCACCAGCAGGTCCGTGACCGGACCCTTGCGCCACAACTCCAGGCGTTCGGCAATACGTTGGCGTGGACCGACGAGGGAGATCTCGTCCGCGAACGCGTCCGGCACCGCCTCGATCGCCTCCTCCCGCCGACCCTCCAGGAAGAGCTGCTGAATGCGGCGCGCCTCCTCCTCGAAGCCCATACGCGCCATGAGATCCGCGTGGAAGTTGCGGGCGGCATGGCCCATTCCGCCGATGTAGAAGCCGAGCATCGCCTTCACGGGCAGCAGGCCCTCGGCCACGTCGTCGCACACCTGCGCCCGTGCCATGGGGGCGATCACGAACCCCTCACGCAACTCCGTCAGGGAGGCCTCGTAGACGTCGGTCCGCATCGGGGACCAGTACAGCGGGAGCCAGCCGTCGGCGATCCGGGCGGTCTGGGCGATGTTCCTCGGCCCCTCCGCGCCCAGCAGAACGGGCAGATCGGACCGGAGCGGGTGGGTGATCGGCTTCAGCGGTTTGCCCAGGCCCGTGGCCTCCGGTCCGGTGTACGGGTGGGGGTGGAAGCGCCCGTCCAGCTCCACCGGGCCCTCGCGGCGCAGGACCTGCCGGATCACCTCGACGTACTCGCGGGTCGCGGTGAGCGGGCTCTTGGGGAACGGCCGCCCGTACCAGCCCTCGACGACCTGCGGACCGGAGAGCCCGAGCCCCAGCATCATCCGTCCGCCGGAGAGGTGGTCGAGCGTCAGCGCGTGCATGGCCGTGGCGGTCGGAGTGCGGGCGGCCATCTGCGCCACCGCGGTGCCGAGCCGGATACGGGAGGTGCGGGCGGCGATCCACGCCAGGGGGGTGAACGCGTCCGACCCCCAGGCCTCGGCAGTCCAGACCGAGTCGTAGCCGAGCCGCTCGGCCTCGACGGCGAGTTCGACGTGCCCGGGGTCGGGGCCGCGTCCCCAGTAGCCGAGTGCGAGGCCGAGTCGCATGCCGTACCTCCCGGAAGCCGTTTTCCGCCCTCATTCCTGACGGAGCGTCAGAAGTGCCGAATCCACGGGGACTGTACGGGGCGGGCTCCGCCAAGGCAACGGCCCCCCCCGCCGCGAGTTCGAGGGCGAGGGGCCGCAGGTGCCGGGCCATTCTGGGCCGGGCCGGATGCTGGGCCGGGCACGGCCGGCACGGCCTGGTCTAGCCGCGCTGGATGCCCGTGGTGTCCTGGAGGACACCGCGACGGCCGTCCTGGGTCTGGGCGACGAGCGCCTGCCCGCGCTGGTCGACCGCGAGGTACCAGGTGCCGGGCGCCAGTTCGGCGATCGCCGTGGGCGAGCCGTCCTCCGCGTAGAGCGGGCGGGCCACGGGCACGGCGAACCAGAACGGTGCGAACTCACCACCGGGCTGGGGCGCTCCGGGCCCCGGCTGCGGCGCGGCCTGCTGCTGCCCGCCGTACGGCTGCTGGCCACCCGGCTGCGCGCCGTACGGGGTAGGGGCGCCGTGCTGCGCCGGGTAGCCGTATCCCGGGTTCGGGCCCGCGCCGTACGGGGAGGGGGCCTGCGGGCCGGGCGTGCCCAGCAGCGGGGCCTTGAGCGCCGGAAGCGTCTGGCTGAGCACCGCGCCCGCTGCGAGCGCGAGCGCGGCGATGAAGCCGAGGATCTGGCCGATGCCCTTGTCGAAGTCGAGCCCGCCGATCAGCGTCCACAGCGCGCTCCACGCCGCGAAGACGGCCAGCGCGGTGCCCCATTGGTCCAGGCCCAGACCGGCGAGCTTCTTCCCTGCGGGCTGGAACCGGGAGGCGACGATCAGGCCCGCCGCGATCAGACCCGCCAGAAAGATCGAGGGCAGCACGGGAAAGAGCTTGTCGTCCCAGCCGTTGGGAACCTCCCCGCAGTAAGCGCCGTCGCAGGAGTAGAAATCGAGGAACGAGGCGATGAAGAGCAACACCGCTGCTCCGATCGCCACGCCGTCGCCTCGAGTGAGGGAGCGGATATTCACGTCATGTCCTTAGTCGGTCTCGTCACGAGCTGTCGCTTCGCCGGAACGCGCGGGGCGTGGCGCGGGGGTGGCCCCCATCGTACGGATGAATCTAGCGCTCGGTTCCCGGGGGTGTCCTGCCGGTTACGGTGGTCCCGAGTCGTCCGGAGTCATGACGAGAGATCACGGATGATCGTGAGAGATCACTGTTTGAGATGGGCCCCGATGCCGTCGGCAATGCCCTGCGCGGCGCGCCGGCGCCACTTCGCGCTCGTCAGCCGGTCGGCTTCGCGCGAATCGCGCATGTTGCCGCACTCGATGAACACCTTGGGAATCTTCGAGAGGTTGAGCCCGCCGAGGTCGGAGCGGACGTCAAGGCCCTTGTCGCCGACGTAGTTGGACGGGGCGCTGCCCGTCCTCTTCATGAACGCGGCCGCGATCCGCTCGCCCAGGTCGCGCGAGG
Source organism: Streptomyces sp. NPDC051776 (assembly GCF_040681345.1). Taxonomy (NCBI): domain Bacteria; kingdom Bacillati; phylum Actinomycetota; class Actinomycetes; order Kitasatosporales; family Streptomycetaceae; genus Streptomyces; species Streptomyces sp. NPDC051776. The sequence continues at coordinate 21,472 of NZ_JBFAYQ010000047.1, forward strand.
GACCGACGATCCTCCCGGTGTCCGCAGACCCCTCCTTCACCTTCGCGGGAAGGATGACGTGGAAGCCGCGGTTGCCGGTGGCGGAGCCGTCGGCGTGGACGGAGACGGCGGCGTCGGCCCTGGCCTCGTTCCCGATCCGGGCGCGCTCGTCGACACACGGGCCGTACGGTCGGGAGCCGTCCTGCGTGAGCTTCACCGTCGCGCCCTCGGCTTCGAGGAGTTTGCGGATGCGGCGCGCGACGTCGAGGGTGAAGGACGCCTCGGAGTAGCCGTCGTTCGTGGAGGTGCCGGTGGTGTCGCACTCCTTGCGGCCCGTGCCGATGTCCACACTCCTGCCGATCTCTCCCGCGTGCTTGCGGTTGCCCGGGTTGTGGCCCGGGTCGATCACGACGACCTTCCCGGAGAGCGGGCCGCGACCCGAGGACGGGGACCCGTCGTCCCCGTCGTCGTCCGGGGTGTCGTCCGTGGTGTCGCCTCCGGGCGAGGACGCGGACTCGCGGGCCGGCGGTACGCCGTCGCCCTCCGTCGCCCCGGACTGCCCCGGCCCCGAGCCGCAGGAGACGGCGAGTGCGGCCAGCGCGAGGAGCACGGCGCCGCCGAGGGCGCCGCGCGGTGCGGGGGGTGATCCGTTCGACACGACCGCGATGCTAGTGCCGCACCCGCCGAGGCTTGCCCGGTGGGGAGGCGTCCTGGTGCGATCGGATGCAAGGCGCCGGATCGGTCGCGCAGTGGGCCTGCTCCGCTGATCCGGCGACGCGGCGGGCGGCCGTGCCAGGGCGGCGAGCGGGGCGAACCTTGGCGGGGGAGCCACCAGTGGCCCGTTCAGATGCCCGGAGCCGTACGCCGCAGGACGTGCAGCGAGCGGGTCGCCGAGACCTCGGTGAATGCGCCGGACTCCAGCGCCCGGCAGCGGATCCGGTACGGAGCCTGGCCGCCGTCGGCGGGGTCGGCGAAGACGTCGTGGATGACCAGGAGGCCGTCGTCCGCGATGTGCGGGGCCCAGCCCTCGTAGTCGGCGTTGGCGTGCTCGTCGGTGTGGCCCCCGTCGATGAAGACCAGGCCGAGGGGCGTGCCCCAGAGTGCGGCGGCCTGCGGGGAGCGGCCGACGACGGCGACCACGTGCTCCTCCAGGCCTGCCTTGTGGAGCGTGCGGCGGAAGACGGGGAGGGTGTCCATGCGGCCGACCTCGGCGTCGACCACGGTCGGGTCGTGGTACTCCCAGCCGGGCTGCTGCTCCTCGGAGCCGCGGTGGTGGTCGACGGTGACGGCGACGACCCCGGCCTCGCGGGCTGCGTCGGCGAGGAGGATGGTGGAGCGGCCGCAGTACGTGCCGACCTCGAGGAGCGGGAGCCCCAGGCGGGCCGCTTCGGCCGCGGCGGTGTGGAGGGCGAGTCCCTCGTCGACCGGCATGAAGCCCTTGGCCGACGCGAAGGCGGCCATCGTCTCCGGCTTGGGGCCCGGTGCCATGCGCTCTCTCCCGCTTCCGTGCCGGCTGTGTCCCGGTGGTGTTCCGGCGATGCTCCGTGACGCGGCGCGTAGCCCCCGACGTGCCGCGGTCGTCCATGCTGCCTCATGGGCCCGGTGCGGGATTCCCCGGGGTGGGGACGGAGCCCCCAGTACGGTCCGGGGGGAGGAGACCGCCGCGTACGTCGGACGGCGGCGCCCGGTGGCGCGGACGGTCAGAGCCAGCCGTTGCGACGGGCGGCCCGGGCCGCCTCCCCCTGATCGCGGGTTCCGGTCTTGCCGATCGCGGAGGAGAGGTGGCGGTGGACGGTGTCCTCGGAGACGGACAGTGCCGCCGCGATACCGGCTGCGTTCGCGCCGTCCGCCGCAGCCGCGAGCACCTCGCGCTCGCGCACCGTCAGCGGGTTCGGTCCGGTGCCGAGTGCGGCCGCCGCGAGGGCCGGGTCGATGACCGACTCACCCGCCAGCGCTCGGCGCACGGCCTCGGCCAGCTCCTCGACCGGCCCGTCCTTGAGCAGGAAGCCCGCGGCTCCGGCCTCACTCGCGCGCTGCAGATACCCGGGGCGTGCGAACGTCGTGAGGATGAGGACCCGGCAGCCGGGGACCTCGTCGCGCAGGTCGGCGGCCGTCTCCAGGCCGCTTCGGCCCGGCAGCTCGATGTCCAGCAACGCGACGTCGGGGATGGTGGTCAGAGCGGCGGAGACGACCTCGTCGCCGCGGCCGACCTGGGCCACGACCTCGATGTCCCGCTCCATGCCGAGCAGATGGGCCAGCGCGCCGCGTGTCATGCCCGGGTCCTCGGCCAACAGGACTCTGATCATGGTGGGCTCCCTGGCATCTCCGGCCGGTCCGGGCGGTTCGGGACGGTTCCATCCATTGCACTGTGGATCCGCCGATTTTGCCCGATCCTACGCCGAGGTGGGCGTTCGGGATCGTCGGCGTCACCTTGTCACGTCGCGCGCCTCCGTTCCGCCGCGCTCGACCACGTCCTTGCCCCCGGTTCGTACGGGGTGGTGCGGCGTCGGGGGTGCTTGCGGACACGGCGGGGCCGGGTGCGTGCGCGGCGACCGCACGCTCCTTGTCGATCTGACGTTCCGTCAGCACCCTTCCCTTGGGGCAAGGGGTGCGTTATACATGGGGGCCATCGGCTAGAACGCGTTCTACGTCGAGAGTGCGGGCGCGTTCCCCGCCGACCGGATACGACCCCGGTGCGACCGACGGTGCGGACGGCTGCGCCGGGGTCTCCCGTCCCGCATCGCCTCGTCCACCGTCGTCGTCCGCGCCCACCACGTCTTCACCGTCCGACCGGCCCAACGATTCCACCGGCTCCACCCGACCCGGCCCAACGTTCCACCGGCGCCACCCGACCCGGCTCCACCCGACCCGGCTCCACGTTCCACCGGCTCCACCCGACCCGGCTCCACCCGACCCGGCTCCACGTTCCACCGGCTCCACCCGACCCGGCTCCACGTTCCACCGGCTCCACCGGACCTCCGCGGGCCGCGCACCCCTCCTCGATACCACCGTGGCGAAGGAGCAGCACCGAGCATGCCCATCGACGTCGGAAAAGCCCTCACGGCCGAACCACGCAGGACCGACCTCGCCTGGAACCACAAGGACGTTCTGCTCTACCACCTCGGCGTCGGAGCGGGCTCCTCCCCGGACCGGGACAACGCGGCGATCCACCCCGACGAGTTGCGGTACACCCTGGAGAGCCGTCTCCAGGTGCTGCCCAGCTTCGCCACCGTCGCCGGCGGCGCCCTCGCGGCGGCCGGCGGGCTCTCCTCTCCCGGCATCGACGTCGATCTGGCGGCCGTCCTGCACGGCGGCCAGCACATCGAACTGCACCGCTCCCTCCCGGTGTCGGGCAAGGCCGTCCAGTCCTCGCGGATCGCCGCCGTGTACGACAAGGGGAAGGCAGCCGTCATCGTGCTGCGCTCCGATGCCGAGGACGACGACGGGCCGCTGTGGACCAGTGACACCCGCATCTTCGTACGGGGCGAGGGCGGGTTCGGCGGTGAGCGCGGGCCCTCCGAGCGCCTCGACGTCCCCTCGCGCGCCCCGGACTTCGCCGTCGAGCGCCCCATCCGTGAGGACCAGGCCCTGCTCTACCGGCTGTCCGGCGACTGGAATCCGCTGCACGCGGACCCGGACTTCGCCAAGCGCGCGGGGTTCGACCGGCCGATTCTGCACGGGCTGTGCAGCTACGGCATTACGCTCAAGGCGGTTGTCGACTCCGCGCTGGGCGGCGACGCCACGCGCGTCCGCTCGTACGGGACGCGCTTCGCCGGAGTCGTCTTCCCGGGCGAGACCCTGCGGATCCGGATGTGGCGGGGGGAGGGGAGCGTCCAGGCCGAGGTCACGGTCGCCGACCGGGACGACGCACCGGTGCTCGGCGACACCGTCGTCCGGCACTCCTGAACACCGTCGCCCGGCGCACCGGGCTCGCTCGTTGCCCGATGCCTCCTGTGTGCTGCCCCCGTCGAGCCGAACTCACCTGCCACGCAGGGTAGTTCGCGGGGTCCGGTACGGGCACGGGCGCGCGGCGAGCCCCGCAACGAACCCCCGAGAGCGACCGTCCGCCACCGACCCCAGCACGACCTCCGGAACCGTGCGCTGGAACCGACTTCCGCACGACCGTCCGCCACCGACCCCAGCACGACCGCCGAGAACCGGCGCCGCAAGACGGCCCGAACCGAACCGCCCGGAAGGGAGCACCCCATGCGCGCAGCCGTACTGCACGAGACAGGGCAGGACAAGCTCGATGTCCACGACGACGTCGAGGCCGTCGGGTTCGGCCCGGGAAAGGTGAAGCTGCGCATCCGGGCCACCGGGCTGTGCCACTCCGACATCTCAGCGATGAACGGCGTGCTGCCGCAGCCCGCCCCCTTCGTCCCGGGTCACGAAGGCGCGGGTGAGGTCATCGACGTCGGTGACGGGGTCACCGGTATCAGCCCGGGGGACCGCGTGCTGGTGTGCTGGCTTCCGGCCTGCGGAAGCTGCCCGTCCTGCAAGCGCGGCCAGAGCCATCTCTGCCTCACCGGTTTCCTGGGCGCCGGAACCCCCAACTTCAAGCGACCTGGCGGCGATGTGTTCGGCTTCGCGGGGACCGGCACCTTCGCAGAGGAGGTCGTGATCAGCGCCATGTCGGCCGTACCGATCCCGGACGACGTGCCGTACGACGTCGCCGCCCTCATCGGCTGCGGCGTCACCACCGGGCTCGGCGCGGCGCTCAACACCGCGAAGGTGGAAGCCGGTTCGTCGGTCGCCGTCATCGGCTGCGGCGGTGTGGGCATCAGCGCCATCCAGGGCGCACGGGCTGCGGGCGCCGCGCAGATCGTCGCCGTCGATCCCGTCGAGGGGCGGCGCGAGGCCGCGATCCGCTTCGGTGCCTCCGAGGCCGTGGCGCCGGAGGCCCTTCAGGACGCCAAGGAGCGGATCACCTCGGGCGAGGGCTTCGACTACGTCTTCGAGGTCGTCGGCAAGTCGGCCACCGCGCGCACCGCGTACGAGACGACCCGGCGCGGCGGCACCCTCTGCGTCGTCGGTGCCGGCGCGATGGACGACTTCCTCCGGTTCAACATGTTCGAGCTGTTCTTCGACGAGAAGCGGGTGCTGCCATCGCTCTACGGCGGCGGCGACGTCCTCAGGTCGTACGAGCGGGCCATCGCCCTCTGGCGGGCGGGCCGCATCGACCTCGAAGGACTCATCACGCACCGCGTCCGGCTGGCCGAGATCAACGACGCACTCGACCAGATGCGGACGGGCGAAGCGCTGCGCACCTGCATCGAGATCTGACGGGAGCTGCGATGAGTCTGGACGGCAGGACCGCCGTCGTCACCGGCGCCGGGCGCGGGCTGGGACGGGCCGAGGCCCTCGAACTGGCGCGCCTGGGCGCCCGGGTGGTGGTCAACGACTTCGGGCAGCCGGGCCGGGACGGCTCGGGCGGTGCGTCCTCGGGCCCGGCGGAGCGGGTGGTGGAGGAGATCAGGGCCCTGGGCGGGCAGGCCGTCGCCCACACCGGTGACGTGGCCGACTTCGACCAGGCGCGGGGTCTGATCGATCTGGCGATCGATACGTACGGTTCGCTCGACGTCCTCGTCAACAACGCGGGCATCCTGCGGGACCGGATGATCTTCTCGATGACCGAGGACGAGTGGGACTCGGTGATCCGCGTGCACCTCAAAGGGCATTTCAACACCACTCACTTCGCGGCGGTGCACTGGCGCGAGCGGTCGAAGGCGGTGGGCGGACCGGTGCACGGGCGGATCGTGAACACCTCGTCCGAGGCGTTCCTCGCCGGGTCACCGGGGCAGCCCAACTACGCGGCCGCCAAAGGCGGGATCATCGGCCTGACCACGTCGACGGCGCTCGCGCTCGCCAAGTACGGGGTGACGGCCAATGCCATCTGCCCGCGCGCCAGGACCCGTATGACCGAGGATGTGTTCGCGGACGTACCGACCGGAACGGCTTCGGGAACGGCGTCGGGAACGGCAACGGCACCGGCGGGCGGTCCCGTGGAAGACGAGGCCGAGGGCGGGGGGTCCGGGTCCATCGACCCGCTCGCGCCCGAGCATGTCTCACCCCTGGTCGGCTATCTCGCCTCGCCCGCCGCCGGGCAGGTCAACGGTCAGGTGTTCGTCGTCCACGGCGGCATGGTGGCGCTCCTCGAACGGCCCAGGGTGGCCATCCGGTTCGACACGGCCAAGGACGTCTTCAGCTACCACGAACTCGACGACCTGCTGACCCCGTACTTCGCCGAGCGCCCGCGGAGCGAGACCTTCGCGGCCGCGGAGGTGCTTGGCCTGAAGAAAGGCGGCTGACGAAAGGCCGCTGAAGAAAGGCAGTTGACGAAAGATCGTTGAAGGAATGGCTGAGGAGCGGCAGTTGAAGAAGCCCGGTTGAAACAAGCTCAGTTGAAAGAATCGGCTGAAGAAGGGTCACCGCGCAGGACGCTCCGAAGGGCGCACGTGCGGAGCGCGGCGATGTCAGCTCCTCGAGCCCTCGGAGGAAGGGCGGCGGTGCCGCCCGTGCGCCGGGGACTGGCTCTCCTCGGACGCGGCCGGGCCGCGGTGCTTTCCGTGCCCGTCGGCGGCCTGGGCGGTGGCTGCCTCCCGCGGATGCGGCTGATTCGTGTCGGTCCGTGCTTCGGACATAGAGGAATGTCTCCCCATGGGATCGCGTCGTGCCGTGCGCTCGGGGGCATCCGCAGCGAGCGTCCGTACGGGGGACAACCGGCCCTCCGTACAAAACTGATGAGCAGCCGTCAGGCCCATACCGACGCGCCCACGGGAGAGCTGCGCGGCCCCCGCCCGAGTCTAACCAGTCGGATGATCGTGAAGCTACCTGGTTCTGGCCATGGGGGCCTGCTGAAGGGGGACGGGGCGCAGCGGCGCGTCCGCTCGCCGCACCGTCACCACAGCCCCGCGCCCGGCCAGTTCCAGCTCCGAGGTCGCCCGGCCGGAGAGGTCCGGTCCCGCGGTTCCCGGGCCGGCCGGCGGGACCGGCCGCACCGGGCCCGGCGCATCGGCCGGAGCGACGGTCCGCGCCACCCCGCACGGCATCTGCGGAGTGGAGCACGGCAGCCGCAGCTCGCCCCGCGCCGTCCACAGTCCCACCCCTGCCAACCACCCCACGGGCGCAGGGAGTTGGTGCAGCCGCCGGCCCGCGGGCCGCCAGATGCCCACCCGGCTGCCCGCAGGCCCGTCGATGCGCAGCGCCACGGCGCAGTTCTCCGGCATCAGCATCTGCCCCGGCTGTACGGCGAACGGGGTCACCGCCGCGTCCGCGAGCCGCAACACCTCCGGGAACCGCAGCGGATGCCGGCTCCCCAGCACACCCCAGCCCAGCCGGTCGTGCCCGGCCGCGTCGGACCGTACGAGCAGCAGCCCGCTGTCCGGATCGGCCAGCAGCACACGGTCGTTGCTGTCCTCGGTGATCTGCAGCAGCGGGCTCGTCTCTCCGCCCCGCCCGAGGTCCACGGCCAAGGCCTTGACCGGGCCGCCCTCCGCCAACTCCTGGTCCAGCGCCAGCAGTCGGCCCGTACGGTCCAGCCAGGCTCCTCCCGAGCAATGGCCCGGCAGCTCGGCCACGCACTCCGGCCCCGCCGTGCCGCCGTGCACCCGCCACACCGCTGTGGACCGCTCGCCGGGCGCGAGGGCGAAGGCGTCCGTGCCGCCGGGCGGGGGCGGTAGCAGGACGAGTCGGTCGCAAGCGACGCTGCCGAGCGGCAGTTCACCGGTGCTGGGGCCCGACGGGTACAGCAGCGCCACGTCGTGGCGGTCGGCCACCCGGCGGCGGATGAGCACCCGCCCGTCGGCCAGCGGCAGCAGCTCGCTCTCCACCTCCTCGGGCTGGGCGAGGGGCAGCGGCACCGCGTACGGCTCCGGGCCCCCCAGTGTCCAGCGCTCCGGGTACCAGCTCCCGGGCTGCCCGCCGCTCACCAGCCGTGCCGCGTAACCGCCGTCCGCGGCGATCGTCATCGGCGCCGGCCGTACGCGCACGGTGCCGCTGTCCGTGATGCTCTCCAGGACACAAGCCGTCATCGCGTGGTCACCTCCTGCGACCGACCGTAGTTTTCGTACGCGTTGCCGACCGGGGCAAGTTGTCCAGGCTTCACACATACGGGTGTTGCCGGACCGGTTCGGCCCGGCTGCGCACGGGAGTTGTGCTCCGGCGGCCCCCGCCGGGCCGTGGCACGGTGCCGGGCGGATCCCCGTGCCGTTCGCTCGGGGGCAGGTGCGAGGTAACCTCTCACCCGTGCCCGCACTGTCTGAAGTCATCGCCGCGCTCGACGCCCTCTGGCCGCCCGAGCGGGCGGAGGAGTGGGACGCCGTCGGGACGGTCTGCGGTGACCCGGACGCCGCTGTGCAGCGTGTTCTCTTCGCCGTCGACCCCGTGCAGGAGATCGCCGAGGAAGCCGTGAAGCTCGGTGCGGACCTCCTCGTCACCCACCACCCGCTCTATCTGCGCGGTACGACGACCGTCGCGGCCTCCACCTTCAAGGGCCGTGTGGTGCACACCCTCATCAAGAACGACGTCGCCCTGCACGTCGCTCACACCAACGCCGACCGCGCCGACCCCGGGGTCTCCGACGCCCTCGCCGGCGCCCTCGGCCTGCGGATCACCGGCCCGCTCGTGCCGGACCCGGACGACCCGGCAGGCTGCCGCGGCCTCGGCCGGATCTGCGCACTCGACGAGCCCATGACGCTCCGGGACTTCGCCGAGCTGGCCGCCGCCCGGCTCCCCGCCACCGCGCAGGGCATCCGCCTCGCCGGGGACCCCGGCATCACGGTCTCCCGGGTCGCTGTGTGCGGTGGCTCCGGAGACAGCCTCTTCGACCGGGTGCGCGCGGTCGGCGCCGACGTCTTCGTCACGGCCGACCTGCGCCACCACCCCGCGTCCGAGGCCCAGCAGCAGAGCCCGCTGGGCCTGGTGGACGCCGCGCACTGGGCCACCGAGTGGCCATGGATCGAGCAGGCCGCCGCCCAGCTCGACGAGATCTCCGACCGTCACGGCTGGAATCTGCGCACGCACATCTCCCGTACGGTCACCGACCCGTGGAGCGCCCACGCGGCGTCCCACTCCACCGTCACCCCAGGAGCCCCGAACTGAACGCCGCGCCCGCCGACCAGATCCGCCTGCTCGACGTCCAGGCGCTCGACCTCCGTCTGTCGCAGCTCGCGCACAAGCGCATGAGCCTGCCGGAGCACGGTGAGATCGAGACCCTGAACGCCGACCTCGCCCAGTTGCGCGACCTGCTGGTCGCAGCCCAGACCGAGGAGAGCGACACCGCCCGCGAGCAGACCAAGGCGGAGCAGGACGTGGAGCAGGTGCGCCAGCGCGCCGCCCGCGACCAGCAGCGGCTGGACTCCGGGTCCATCACGTCCCCCAAGGACCTGGAGAACCTGCAGCACGAGATCGCCTCGCTCGCCAAGCGCCAGGGCGACCTGGAGGACGTCGTCCTGGAGGTCATGGAGCGCCGGGAGTCCGCCCAGGAGCGCGTCACCGAGCTGACCGGGCGCGTCGGGTCCGTCGAGGCCAAGTCCGCCGACGCCCAGGCCCGGCGGGACGCCGCCCAGCAGGAGCTCGACGCCGAGTCCGGTTCGGTGGCCAAGGAGCGCCAGGCGGCCGCCGCGGCCGTCCCCGCAGACCTGCTCAAGCTCTACGAGAAGCTGCGCGAGCAGCAGGGCGGCGTCGGCGCCGCGCGGCTGTTCCAGCGCCGCTGCGAGGGCTGTCGCCAGGAGCTGGCCATCACCGAGCTGAACGAGGTGCGGGCCGCGGCCCCCGACACCGTCATGCGCTGCGAGAACTGCCGCCGCATCCTGGTCCGTACGCCCGAATCCGGGCTGTAGTCCCGATGAGTGCGGGGAGCAGGCGGCGCTTCGTCGTCGAGGCGGACGGCGGCTCCCGGGGCAACCCGGGGCCCGCCGGCTATGGCGCGGTCGTCCGCGACGCCGAGTCCGGGGAACCGGTCGCCGAGGCCGCCGAGTACATCGGTACCGCGACCAACAACGTCGCCGAGTACCGCGGGCTGATCGCGGGGCTGCGCGCCGCGCACGCCCTCGACCCGGAGGCCGAGATCCAGGTCCGCATGGACTCCAAGCTCGTCGTCGAGCAGATGACGGGCCGCTGGAAGATCAAGCACCCGGACATGCGTCCTCTGGCCGCCGAGGCGAGGACCGTCCACCCGGCCGACCGGGTCTCGTACGAGTGGATCCCGCGGGCGAAGAACAAGCACGCGGACCGGCTGGCCAACGAGGCCATGGACGCGGGTAGGCGCGGCGAGCAGTGGGAGCCGTCGCGCTCCACGGCCGCGCTCGACAGCGGGCCGGGCGGGGCCGGTGCGGGCGGTGCCGCTGCGGGCGGCTCCCGCTCGGCGACAGCGCGCCCCGACGCCGCCGACGAGGAGGACGATCCACTCGCCGAACCTCCGCGGGCCTCACCGGTCGGCTGGGCGGCGCCCGCCGACCTGGGCAAGCCCACCACGTTCGTCCTGCTGCGGCACGGAGAGACCGCCCTCACCCCCGAGAAGCGCTTCTCCGGCAGCGGCGGCACGGACCCGGAGCTGACGGAGACCGGCCGGCGCCAGGCCGAGCACGCGGCCGCCGTCCTCGCCTCACGCGGCACGATCGAGGCCGTCGTCACCTCACCGCTCCGCCGCTGCCGCCAGACGGCGGAGGTGGTCGCCCGCAGGCTCGGGCTGGACGTTCGTACGGACGAGGGGCTCCGGGAGACGGACTTCGGCGCCTGGGAGGGCCTGACCTTCGCGGAGGTCCAGGAACGGTACGGGCCCGACCTCGACGCCTGGCTCGCCTCCGTCAGGGCCGCGCCGAGCGGCGGGGGCGAGAGCTTCGCGCAGGTCGCGCGCCGCGTCGCGCTCTCCCGCGACAAGCTGCTCGCCCGCTACGCGGGCCGCACGGTCCTGCTCGTCACCCATGTCACACCGGTGAAGACGCTCGTACGCCTCGCGCTCGGCGCCCCGCCGGAGTCCCTGTTCCGGATGGAGCTGTCGACGGCGTCGCTGTCGGCGGTGGCGTACTACGGGGATGGCAACGCGTCGGTGCGGCTGTTCAACGACACGAGCCATCTGCGCTGACCGAGCGGTCCGCGCCGGCACGGCGTCCGCGACGACCCGGATCGCCTCGGGCGCGGCGGGCGTCCGCAGGGGTGACCTCGATCTACCGGCAGCCCCCCGCGCACCAGCGCGCGGGCGAGCGGCACCGCGTCGGCCGCGTCGTCCAGACCACGGCGGGGATGACGGGGGCGAGGCTGAGCACGGACGTCGTGCGCGCCATCCTGCCCAGCGCTCGAGGCGTCGTGCAACGAGCGTCGCATGGTGTGCGACGAGCCGGGTTCGGCGTCCTCGGCGCCGTCGCTCACGCTTCGGTGGACGGCAGGTCCGGCGTACGGAAGACGCGGCGGTACGCGGTGGGGGAGACGCCGAGTGCGGCCCTCATGTGTTTGCGCAGAGAACTGCTGGTCCCGAAACCGGCCGTGCAGGCAACGTCGTCAACGGAAAGGCTGCTGGTCTCCAACAGGTGCCGGGCGCGCTCGATGCGCTGGTGCAGGAGCCACTCCGTCGGACTCGCCCCTGTCTCCGCGCGGAAGCGCCGGGTGAACGTGCGTACGCTCATGGACGCTTGCTGCGCCAAGTCCCGGAGAGTCAGCGGTCGGCCGAGGTGCTCGAGGGCCCATGCGCGAGCGGGCAGTGTGGACGTGAACCGGGGTTCCGGTACAGGGCGCTTGATGTACTGCGCCTGGCCGCCGTCCCGATGGGGAGGTACGACAGCGCCGCGCGCCACCGTATTGGCGAGGGTTGCGCCGTGGTCCCTGCGCAGCAGATGAAGGCAGAGGTCTATGCCGGCCGCTTTGCCGGCGGACGTCAGCACATCCCCGTCATCCGTGTAGAGGACGTCCGGTTGGACATCCACCTTGGGGAAGAGCTGCTTGAAGTGGTCGATCTGGCTCCAGTGGGTCGTGGCCGGCCGGCCGTCGAGCAATCCGGCGGCCGCCAGCAGATAGGCACCCGTACAAATGGAGACCACGCGAGCATCTGGGGCGATCCGATCGAACGCGGCGGTCAGGGGCGGCGTGAGTCGGCCCTCCGTGTACGCCGTGCCCAGCTCCTCCGTGGCGGGCACGATGACGGTGTCCGCGGTTGCCAGCGCCTCTGGTCCGTGCTGGACGAGAATCGGGTGGTCCGAGTCCGTCCGTACCGCGCCCGGTTCCACCGTGCACGTCATGACCTGGTACAGCGGCTCCCGGCAGGCGTCGCGAGCAGCCCCCAGAAGGCAGTTGGGGATGGCGAGCTCGAAGAGGATCACTCCCGGCAGTGCCAGTACGGCGACCCGGTGTCCGTCCTTCCCCTGTGACGGCTGTGACGAGCCGCTCCGAAGGTTCATCGTCTGCGACATGGCCCGATCTTCCCACATAGTGTCCCTCAGGCCACTATGCGCGGTTTTCTGCGGCTGTGAGGCTGCATTCATGCCTCAACTCCAGGCCGTCATCAATGAGATGGAGCGAGTCGCGCTTCCTCAGCCATTGGCGCAACCGCGACGATTCTTCAAGAGCCCCGGAATGCGGCCCTACAACCGCCTGGCCGTATTCGTCATCGCCGTGAATGCGGCAATGGGGTTTGCGTTCCGGGGCGATGTCCTGGGCTCCCCGCCGGCCCTGTCACTCGCCGCGACCATCAACGTCGCGCTGGCTGTTCTGATTCGGCAGCAACACGTGGTGAATGGCGCATTCCGGCTGGCTACGCGTGCCCGTCACGGGTGGCCGATCAGCATCAGATGGGCGCTGGCCAAGGTCTATCAGATCGGAGGTCTGCACGTCGGGGCGGCGGTGTCCGGGGCCTGCTGGCATGTTCTGCTGACGGCATGCCTGACGCGCCGTGCCCTGCACGGCGATGCCGACCCTCCGCTGTTGACGGTGGCCTGTGCGCTGACCGTCCTCCTGGTGTCGATGGTTGTCACCGCCATGCCCCGCTTCCGCAAGAGGTTTCATGACACCTTCGAAGGAATCCACCGATTCGGAGGCTGGGCGGCGACCGCGCTGTTCTGGTTCCAGGGACTGATTCCTGCCCACCGCGCATGGGCTCGGCACGCCACCTTTGCCTCTCCGCTCGACCACCCCGCGCTCTGGCTCCTGGCGCTCACCACCGTGAGCAGCTCACTGCCGTGGCTGCGCCTGCGCAAAGTGGCCGTCGACATAGTGAGGCCGTCCGCCCACGCGGCACTGGTGCACTTCGACCACGGGGTCACTCCCGTCTGCGGTTCGGGGCTGCCCATCAGCCGCAATCCATGGACGGGTTGGCACGCCTTCGCCAGCATTCCGACACCTGGCAGGACGGGCTATCGCATGGTCATCTCGAGAGCCGGCGACTGGACGGCTTCATTCATCGATGAAATGCCCGGACATGTATGGGTGAAGGGAGTCCCCACCTGCGGAGTCGGCCATATTGCGAGGCTGTTCGACCGGGTGGTGTTCGTCGCCACCGGAAGCGGCATCGCTCCGGTACTTGCGCATCTGCTCGCCGATTATGTTCCGTCGCACCTCGTGTGGGTGACGCGGAACCCACGAGAGACCTATGGAGATCAACTCGTGGACGAAATCGTCGCCGTGCAGCCGGGGGCAAGAATATGGGACACCGACCGGGACGGCCGCCCCGATCTTCTGTCGATGGCATACGCCGCCTATGCGTCCTTCGATGCGGAAGCAGTCATCTGCATCTCCAACGAGACCTTGACGTGGCGGGTGGTACACGGTCTCGAAAGCCGAAACGTTCCGGCGTTCGGCGCCATATGGGACTCCTGACACCACGGATACGCGCGGCCCCGGCCACCGGGGCACCGGTGCGTGCGCCTACGCAATTCCTCACCACGGAGGTGTTCCGGCGACATGGATTTCTGCCACTACGACTGTGTGCGGTACTCGGACATGCGGCGCAGGGAGAAGACCGCGGAAGCCACCCGGCGGGCCATCGCGCTGGAAGCGGCCAGGCAGCAGCGAACCCCCCGCAGGTGGCGCCCGTGGTTCTCGCGGCCGGTGCGGGACCGCCGATGACAGCACCGCCTCACGCGGGCCGTGGGCGAGCCGACCTCGTCGTGCGGCGCGCCCGCCTTGCGGTGAGCCGGTCAGTGGATCTCGCTCACCACGACGTCCAGCCGCCAAGCCGCCCCGCGCTTGGCGGGCGCCTCGGCCTCGACCACGTACCCGAGATCGCGCAGCGCCTCGACGAGCCGTGCGGGGTCCTTCGGCGCCGCGCCCGCGGTCAGCAGTTCCCGTACGAGCCGTCCCTTGGTCGCCTTGTTGAAGTGGCTGACCACAGACCGCTTTTCGACACCGTCCACCATCTGCGCGTGCAGCACGCGCATCGCCGCGGTACGTCCGGCGATCTCGCCCTTCGGCTTCCACGCGGCGGCGTACGCGGCCGACCGCAGGTCAAGGACGAGCCCGCCGCCCGCCATCTCCGGAATCACTTCGTCCATGGGCTTCCGCCAGTACGCGCCCAGCGCGCCGAGTCCGGGCAGCTTGACCCCCATCGAGCACCGGTACGACGGAATGCGGTCGTTGATCCGTACCGCGCCCCACAGCCCGGAGAAGACCAGCAGGGACCGCGCGGCACGCCGGTGGGCGGCCGAGTCGAGGGTGGACAGACCGAGCGCGTCGTAGAGAACGCCCGTGTAGATCTCGCCGGCGGGGCGGGCGGGCGCGGTCCGCAGCGCGGCGTTCTTGGCCACCTCGCCGCGCAGCCCCTCGCTCAGGCCCAGCACCTCGCGTGCCTTCTCCTCGTCGCCGGTGCAGAGCGAGACCAGCTCCTCCAGCACCGCCTCGCGCGCCGGGCCGAGCCCCTGGAGGGACAGCCGCTCGGCCTTGAGCGCGGCCCCGGACCCGCCGACGGCCTTACCTTCGGACGGCGGCAACAGCACGAGCACGGTGGATCTCCTTCACGGCGGGGTGGTCGGGGGCGTGCCGGTGGTCGGCGTACGGCTGATGAGCCGACGAGGCCCCGGCGTCGCAGCCTAACCGGCGCGGGCCGGGCGGCCCTCCGGCGGCGGGCCGACGGGCTCTCCGCGGCGGGTACCATGGTCAACACGGCAGACGAGCCGAGCGGGCGGTCGCGTCGGGACCTTCGGGCCCCGCCGAGGAACGTCCGGGCTCCGAAGGGCAGGGTGGTGGGTAACGCCCACCCGGGGTGACCCGCGGGACAGTGCCACAGAAAGCAGACCGCCGGGGACCTCGGTCCTCGGTAAGGGTGAAACGGTGGTGTAAGAGACCACCAGCGTCCGAGGTGACTCGGACGGCTCGGTAAACCCCACCCGGAGCAAGGTCAAGAGGGAGCGCCCCGGTGCTCCTGCGCGGACGATCGAGGGCTGCCCGCCCGAGTCCGCGGGTGGACCGCACGAGACCGGTGGCAACGCCGGTCCTAGATGGATGACCGCCTCCCGCCGGGCCGCGAGGCCCGGCGGAGACAGAACCCGGCGTACAGCTCGACTCGTCTGCCGCTACTGCTGCTTTTCCTCGGAAGGGCCTCTGACCTGCGTCGGAGGCCCTTTCCGCTCTTTCGGGGACTTGCCGAGCTACTAGGTGGCGGAAAGTCCCTCGGAAGTCCCTCGGACAGCGCTGAAAGTCCCTGAAAAGTCCCAGGAGGATGGGGTTGAAGGACGCCTCTGAGCTGGGGTTGATCGACCGGGCATAGCGCATTGGCGTCCGTGCACCGCAATGCAACTGCCCGTGAGGCAAGGACGTGGCCAGGGGGCGGGCATGCAGAACTGGCCGCGGCTGAGGTCAGTCGGCTCAAACTCAACCCATGCCCGCGTCAGGATCCAACTACGCCACGTGATCCCCTCGCTCGCTGGAGACAGCAACAGAACGGCCCCAGATCGACAAGGTGCAGGCGCTCGTCACCGAGGACCTGGAGGAGTTCCCGACTCTCACCGACGAGCTCATTCACGAAGGGATCGTGCCGAGCTGAGAGCTGGACACAGCCGACAGTCTCACCGACGTACTGATCTGGCGACTGCGGCGGCTGGGCAAGCTGCCCGCCACTCCAGACGCAACCCGTACAGGCACGAACTCGCGTCGGCCCAAGAGGCGGCTCCGAACTGGCGAGCCACAGGTCGTCGAGCCCGGACTAGACATCGGCAGCCGACGGCTGTTGGGGCAGGTCGGATAGAGAGAAGGAGACAGTTTCGACGCCGAGCGAGGACCTTGAGCCCCCGAGAGCCGGTGTGCCGGAGACGCCCTCCGGGGACGACCCACTGCTGCGGCTCCAGCACGAGATGCAGCTCCAACGACAACATCGTGGTCTCCATGCCACTGTCCACCCTGATGAAATCCTCATCACCGGCATTACCGTCATGTGCTCGCAGTGTGGCGCTCGCCGGGACTGGATGGTGATCCGCGACAGAGCCGAGATCAGCATTCGCTGCCGCTGCTCGTACCAGTGGGTTGAGCGCGAACTGACCTGCGCGGACGATCAGGCGATGATCGACGACGGTGTCGGTCCGGACTTCCCGAGCCTGCAGGCTGCAGCCCAGGCTGCGGGATGCGACGGCACGCTGGCCGGCACTTATCTCGCCGCCCCCGGGCCCCAATAGGCTATGCCGCGGACATCCTCGACGCTTCTGGCGAGGCGAGCCGTCCGGTGCAGCGGCGCAGACTCCAGAGCTCGCCATGAAGACACCCGGATAGAGCGGGTGCCTTCAGCGCTCCCGAAGCAGGCAGATCGCACCTGGCCAGGTGAAGAACATGCCCACTGCGGGGAGGGCCCGGCGATCTCGAGGAAACTTCCCGTTACCCAATCGACCCTGCAAGTGCCGCGGGCCGGCCGCAGGCCATCGCGAAAGCTGCTCATCCAATACCGGCACAAGGCCCTCGGCAACGGCGCAACAAAGACACCATCAACCGATCGGTAGCGTTCATGATCGGCTCCGGTGAGCGCAGTAACATCGCGCCTCCACGGAGATAAGAGCTCACGCCATACAAATCGATCCCTCACCGGCCGGAGCGCCAGTAGTCACCGGCTCCACCCAGGACATCGGGGCGGCCATCCCCACCGGCCTCGCCCACGCCAGCGCTCACGTCGTCCTCAACGGCCGCAGCGAGTAGCGCGTAAAGCACACGGTCCGGACCATCCCGCACCGAGCGCAGCAACGAGAAGACCACGGGCGCCGCAGGAGACCTGGCGACCGAGGAAGACACCCACGCCGTCCTCGAAACCGTCCCCGAGGCGGACATCCCTGCCCGCCGCCGACCGCGGACCCGCCAAGAATTCTGCCGACACCGACGTCACCATCAACTCCGTCACCGCCGGCTACGGGCTGATCCAAGGAACGGTCTTCGCCGCAGCACACCGTGACCATCTGGCCACCCACAGGCTCCTACGCCAGGCATAGATCGAATTGACCCTTCTCTCCTCCGGCGCACGGTGCAGTGGCGTCGGGGCGGGTCGGCGCGGCAAATGGATGGTTTTCTGACATCCCAGTGGGTCCACCCTGCGCTCCACGGAAAGGACGACTATGAATTGCCAGGTGACACCTTGTAGCTCGCAAGCAATGGACCTTAATTGGCTCTTGGATCCGATTACGGACTCCGAGTTCTTTCGAACCAACTGGGAAGTGCAACCCCTCTTCATCGACAGAGGGGCCCCTGACTATTTCGCGACTCTACCCGGACTTGACTCGGTTGAAGAGTTGATTACAGCAACATCGAGTGGAAAAATTCGATCGAGGGAAGATGCGAATCTCGTTCGGAGCGAGCCAATCGGAACCCCGTCCGCGCGGGAAATCCAACTGAACGTCAAAGGCATTCCCGATATTCAGGATGTCTATCGCGCGTATCGCGAGGGATATACAGTTATCGTCAATCGGATTCATTACCGGTCCGCTGTGGTTGCAGATCTCAGTCGCGCTTTGGAGGCCTCGCTTCATCACCCGGTTGGCGTAAACCTTTATCTCACTCCGCAGCACGGCCAAGGTCTCCCCCCTCATGTGGATACGCACGACGTTTTCATTTTGCAGCTGCACGGAGTCAAGGAGTGGCATGTCGGAAGTCCACCTCAGGAGCTTCCACTTGCCAATGCAGAGAAAGAGAAGATTGAACTCTGTGAATTTCGAAAATTCAGATTGAACCCTGGCGACATGCTCTACCTGCCGCGAGGATTTCCGCATGAGGCGCTGACGTCAACCTCCTCTTCGCTCCATCTGACAGTTGGTGTCCACGCCTACCGCTGGATCGACCTCATGAGCGAGGCGCTCGGAGCACTAGCCGAGGAGGATTTGCAGCTCAGGCGCACACTGCCGCCAGGTTTCCTTGATCGACCCCTCGATGTCGCACACGTGTCTGGGCTCGTGGAAGGGCTGGCAGGGTGCCTGAAAAGGGGGCCCTTGGCGGAGCGGGCGAAGGTTCGCCTCGGCACAAAGCTGTTCCAGGACGCCAAGGCAGTGGGCTCAGGGAATTTTCGCTCGCTGGACGCTATTGCAAGTCTGACTGAAGACTCGCTTATTGCCCGCGTCCCCGATCTCTTCTGCCAAGTGCGGTCGAACTCCGGCGAGTCCGTGATCGAATTCCCGGGCAACTTTGTTTCAGGGCCCCTATTCTTGGAATCGGCGCTCAGGTTCATCGCAAATCATGATCACTTTGTGGTGCGTGACCTGCCTGACACACTTTCGCGCGAAGATAAACTTGATCTCGTAGGCAGACTGGTTGCTGAAGGACTCCTCCAAATCCTCCCGGAAAGTAAGGAAGACGTCTGATGGCTGTTGGTAAGGGCGACATGGGGTCGTATGATTCGAGCCCGCAGCAGGCTTCTGGAGGCCGTCCTTCAGGAAACGCGATGAATGCCGACGATGATCTTGTGCTGAGTCGCTGGTACCAGGCTCTTTTGATGCAGGATTCTCGGTATGACCGCAAAGATCTCTTCAAGAATCTCGTCAAGCTGGCCGCAGTGTCCATGAGTGATGACGAATTTCGACAACGATTGGTCAACGACACAGGGAGCGTCCTCGCCGAATTCCAGTCCTGGCTAAATCTGCCAGCGGGGTTGACCATTAAGTTCTGGGACAACACGCCAGATACTCTGCACATCGTCCTGCCTCCCAGGGCCGGAGAGGCGAGCAAGCGACCTGAACCACTGCGCAACCTCCTACGCTCGCGCCCCATGGACCATGGGGGAGGTCGGGACGACTGGACCGACTTTGGTGACCCCGTTGATCTTCAATGGAATCCCAACCACGGCGACCGCGGCAAGGATGGGTAGAGCCAGGCGGACCAGTGCAGCAGGTGTGCCAGATTGCGGCAAGGCTGTGGCAGCACGGTGGCTCGCAGCAGGCGGACCAGTTCGCGAGCACTTGCCACGACGAGACGGACAGGGCCGGCGGGGGTGGTGATACGGGCGCGGGTGATGGCGAGGACGGCGGCGGCGAGCATGCTGATCAGGGTCCACCGTATCCAGGAGTTCCAGCAGATGTCTGGCCCTCGTCGAGGCCGCAGACGCCCTTTGCGAGCTGGAAGTCCTCTTCGACCTTCCAGCGGCGGGTGATCACATCGATCAGGGCCGACAGCATGGCGGCGGCGAGCTGCGGCTTGGTGGCGAACTCCACCTCGTCGGGGAACATGGGTGAGCGGACGGCGCTCTTCGTCTTCGGTCCAGGCGGCCGGCGGGTACAGGGCACGGTCGATGATGGCGTGGCCGCGCTCGCCGGCATTGGTGAGGTGGACGGCGACCTGGCACAGCCCCACCCCGCCGAGGGCCTGTATTTCAATTACAGCTTGGTGTAAGGGAGTTGGCGGGATAATGGCGTGTGACTACGCGTACGGCCGCTCGGGCTTCGGTTGTGGCTTTGAGGGCGAAGTTCAATCAGCTCCTTCCCCATCTCGATGAGCGGTGCCGTCGGATCTACCTGGCCAGCGAGGCCGCCGCGCTTGGCCACGGCGGGATCACGCTGGTAGCCGCCGCTTCCGGGGCCAGTACGGCCACCATCGCACGCGGGATCGCCCAGCTGTCCGGGCGACCTTTGCCAGCCGGGCGGATCCGGGCTCCAGGAGCCGGCCGTAAGCCGCTGACGGTCACCGACCCCGGTCTGCTGCCCGCGCTTGAAGCTCTGATCGAGCCACACACCCGGGGCGCTCCGGTCTCGCCGTTGCGCTGGACCACGCTCTCACTGAGGTCCCTGGCATCGGCACTGACCACTCAGGGCCACCCGATCAGCGCGGCGACCGTCGGACGCCTGCTGCACGCCCTGGGATACAGCCTGCAAGGCACTGCCAAGACCACGGAAGGCGCCAGTCATCCGGACCGGGATGCCCAGTTCACGCACATCAACGCCACCGCCGCCGCATTCCTCGATGACGACCAGCCGGTGATCAGCGTGGACACCAAGGCCAAGGAGTGGCTGGGCAACCGTGACCGGCCCGGCCGCACCTGGCGTCCGAGCGGAAGTCCCATCCGTGTGGACTGCCACACCTTCACCACGAGTGACCAGGCCGTGGTCATCCCTTACGGAATCTACGACATCGCCCGTAACACCGGCTGGGTCAACGTCGGGACTGACCACGACACGGGCGAATTCGCGGTGGAATCCATCCGCCGCTGGTGGCAGCACCGCGGACGCGGCGACCACCCGGACGCCACCCGCCTGCTGATCACCGCCGACTGCGGCGGTTCCAACGACCCCCGCCGCTGGACGTGGAAGTAACACCTCGCCGCCTTCGCCCTGGAAAGCGGACTCGAGATCACGGTCAGCCACTTCCCACCCGGAACATCGAAGTGGAACAAGATCGAGCACCGGATGTTCTGCCACATCACCGCGAACTGGCGGGGCAGGCCCCTGACCAGCTACCAGACCGTCATCGACACCATCGCCGCCACGACCACTCGAACGGGACTCAGGATCGGCGCCGAACTCGACACTGGCCGATATGACCTGGGCACCACAGTCCCACCCGCAGAGTTCCACGCCCTGCCGATCACACCACACACGTTCCACGGCGACTGGAACTACACCCTGGCACCGTTCCCTCCCCGGCTCCCAGAGCCGGCACCGAGCCGACAACAGATCGACCCTGCCCTGACCGCGATGCTCACCGACCCGGCCCTGACCGGCATGTCACGCTCCGCCTTCGACCACCTGGTCGCCATCTCAGAACCGTACTGGGACGCCCTGGCCGAGGCGGCATTCCAACGACGCTTCCACCGCCCACGCAGCTACCTCCACCCGCAGACCAGCAGCCTCGACCACTACCACCGCCTCCTGACCGCCCTGTTACGCCGCCGCAGAGCCGTCACCAGCACACTTCTGGCCCAGCTCCTGAACGTCGGCCGCACCAACCTGTCCAACCAGTTCCAAGACGGCCACCGCCTCCTAGACCTGCACCGCGTCGCGGTCACTCCGCTACCTGGAACCCCGGCCCGCACCCTCGCACAACTACAAGCCCGCCTACCGTCACGCGACGACACCTGCAAAGATCAATTCTGACGGTTATTCAGACACAGCTCCCGAGCGCTCCGGAGTATTGCCGGGCCGCCCCGACGCAGTCGGTGGAAGGACTTCGCATCGCCGGTCTCGTCCACGATCAACACCGCTTGGTCGTCGGCGAGTTCCCCCGCGGTCCAGGCGGCGAGCCGGTCACGGGAACCACCCGACCAGCACGAACACGTCGACGATCAAGAACTACAGCTGCCGTATCTGAACTCCAAGTACGCGTTTTCCCAGCTCTGTTCGGTTTCCGTGGGCACGCCCCGCGCCAGGTGCTCCAGCCGCCACAGGCAATGGTCCAGGCTCTTGGACGCAGTGTTCGTGTCAGTGTCTCCCAACAACGCGCAGGTCTCCGACAGCGAGGAACGGCGGGCCTCAGCCGCGCTGAGTTCGGCGTGCACCTCAGCGGTGAGCTCCAGCGGCGCGGGACCGGTCGCTAGCCCGCGGCCGGCAGCGATGCTCTGATAGCGGCCCGCGAGCTGTTTGACCCCATGGTTGTGCTCGGCATAGGCGTTCAGGCGCCGCTCGTCCCGGCGCACGGACTGCTCACGCCGCCCACCGTGCCCGTTCGTTCAAGTTTCTCACCAGGAACGACGTGACAGCACCGAGCAGGCTGCCCGCTCGATGCCGCACCCCGAAGCGACAAGCGACAACCGCCGCGGTAGGGCCCGCCGACCAGAGGCCGCACCATTCGGCCCGGCCGATCAGGGGAGCCGCCGCGGCGGAAGATGTCAACCGGCCAGCAGGTGACCGATCTCCGTCTTCGCTCTGTCTGGTCCTCGGGTGGATCGAGAATCAGGAGTGTTGGCACCGGCACGGCTCTCCCGAAGCAAGTGGGCGGATGAACTATCGGTAGATGCTGCCCACGTTCCTGGAGTTGTCGATGGCGGCGCACTGGGACCGGGCCCTGCTGCCGTTCGTGGTCAGCGTCAGGCCGTTGGGGTTGGCGCAGTGGTTGTTCTGCCGCCCTTCCTGCGCGGTGTTCTGCTGGGCAAGCCGCATCGCGCCGGATCCCCCCGCGGCGTCGGCACCGCCACCGATCTCGGCGGTCTTAACGCTGGCGGAGTGATCACGCGTGGCGCACCGAGAGTCCAGATCACCGCCGGTGAGCTCGATATCGGTGTCGTTGGGGCTGGCGCAACGGTTGTTCTGCCGGCCTTCCTGTGCGGTGTTCTGCTGAATGAGGTTGCCGCCTGCACTGGAGCCACCATCGGCCGTGGCGCCACCTCCTCGGGACAGAACGTGTTGGTTGCGTGAAGCGTCGGAGTGCGAACAAACGCCAGTCGCCCGGCCTCCCGTCACCTCGAAGTCAGCGGAGTTGAGGTCTGCACAGCTGTTGTTCTGGCGGCCTTCCTGAGCCGTGTTCTGGTCGAACACGACGGCGGACCCCCCGGAACCGGCAGAAGCATCGGCGCCTTCGTTGGTGGTGAGCGTGTGGTCATTCTCGGAGGCGTCGGCGCTGGCGCACGTGCGGTGCAGCCGCCCCCCGGAGACGGTGAGAGCGGCAGAATCGCTCGCGCAGCTGTTGTTCTGCCGTCCCTCCTGAGCAGCATTCTGCTCGTTGAGATTGACACCGCCCTCATTTGAGCTGCCTTCGGTACGAGCCCTGCCCTCACGAGTCACAGCGTGCCGGTTGCGGGAAACATCCTTATGAACGCACTTGTCGTCCACCCGTCCGCCCGTCAGGTTGATCTCACCATTCGTCAGATGAGCGCAGTGATTATTCTGCCGACCCTCCTGCGCCGCGTTCTGCTGGAAGACAACAGGGGAAGAACCAGCGTCGGTGTGGGCGCCCCCGCCCTGAGTCAGGGTGTGTGCGTTCCCGGACCCATCCACGTTCCCGCACCGGCGCTGGGCCCGCCCACCGGAAGCGGTGACGACGGACAGGTTGGGGTTGTCACAATGGTTGTTCTGCCGTCCGTCCTGCGCCGCGTTCTGCTGCGAGATGGAGCCTGACGCCGAGCCGCCGAAGGTGGTCGCTCCGCCGCTGTGAATGCGTGTGTACCTGTTGCGGGAGCCGTCCTCGCTAGCGCAACGGGTGTTCACCCCACTGCCCTCCAGCGTGATGGAGGTGTCATTGGGGTTAGCGCAGTCGTTGTTCTGCCGCCCCTTCTGGGCGGTGTTCTGCTGCGAGACGTCGCCCGAGAGGTTGGAGCCCCCGTCCGCATGGGCGCCCCCGCCGGCAACGACTGCACCCTGGTTGAACGAAGTGTCTCCGGTCGCACATCGGGTCCTGCCCCGACTACCGGTCGGAGAGGCGAGCCCCTCCTCGCCGTTGCTGCTGTCGCAGTTGTTGTTCTGCCGGCTCTCCTGAGCGGTGTTCTGCTGGAACACGTCAGCACCCGCGCTGGAGCCGCCGCTGGCCTCTGCGCCGTGGTCTCCGGCGAAGGCGATCCCGCAACCGGTGGAGGCGAGGCCACCCATGGCCACAGCCACAAGTGCAGCCCTCGTGATCTTGTGTAGCTCCACGGTTCCTCCAACGGTGCCAAAGGTCAACGACGTTGCCCTTACCAACACCTGCGGGGCCAAGGGGACATGGCACCGCCCCCAGGTGCCCCCGAACGGCCCACAGACTCGGCACCGCTCCCACGATCTGGCCGACTCGCCCCTCTTTCGCTCTCCCGGCCATGCCCGGCCGTAGGCCGCGGTCGTGAACTCATCCACAGGGCGAACGCCTTAGCTTCCCAGGGCAGTTCACGGCATGAGAGCAACCGAGATGAACGACAACCCGACACCTGAATCCGCCCAGCCCCCAGGTCTACCCCCTCCCCTGACCAGCGAGCGGAGTCTGCCGTTGGTCAACGTGGCGAACCCACTGCTGCCTCTCCTGGCACGGGTCCTCGACGGGGTCATCATGCTCGATGCCCTTTCGCCGTCGGGCTCTCTCCGGCCCTGCGGTGTCTTGCCCCGCAGAGAGACGTCTATCTGGCAGTGATCGGCGTCCTGGCGCTCGTAGCGTGCCTGGCCGTCGGCGTGCTGTACGAGCCGGTGCAACTGGCGCGCTACGGCCAGACTCTGGGCAAGCATGCCTGCGGACTCCGCGTACAGCAGCTCGTGGATGGAGCGCCGCTCATGACGGGAGCCGCCTTCGGACGGTGGGCGATCAGCATGTTCCTGGGGCTCCTCCCGTTCGTAGGACTCGTCAACGTGCTCCGCTGCACCTGGGACCTGCCGTATCGGCAGTGCTGGCACGACACCACCGTCGGCAGCGCGGTCGTGACAACTCGATCCTGAAGCCGAGAACTACGCGAAGACCGCCTGCCGGGGCCCGGGAGGAGCTCGGCGCCCTTGAGCGGCCGCCCCCTCCCGCCCGGCACCGACGCGTCACCCTCGACTGTGGTTACAGGCGGGCGATGCGGCCGAGCGGTGCACGGGGTTCGCGTCGGGCGATACGGCCGGTCAACAGGATCAGGCGGGCAGCGCGGTGCCGCTGCCCGGCGTAGGGGGCGAGAAGCTCCGGCATCTCGGTGTCGCCGAGGCCACGGTGGCCAGTCAGCACGAAGCCGATGTGCCCGGGCATATGCAGGTCCCCGGTGGTGATGGCATCGGGCGCTCCGTTGGAGCGCTGCAGCACCTCGGCGGCAGTCCACAACCCGATCCCCGGCACCAGCTGCAGCCGACGCATTGCCTCAGGCAACCCATGCCGGCGGCCTTCCTCAAGCCGGGACGAGTGACGGCACGCCCGCACGATCGCGGCAGCGTGCTTGTCGTCCACACCCGCCTGGTGCCACTCCCAGGAAGGGATCAGCGCCCAGACCCTCGCCATCGCCGGGTGGCGAGCCAGTAGTTCCTCCCCGAGTCGGATCCGCCGAGCCGGACATTCCGGCTCGACGAGCCCGGACCGATCCCCAAGGAGAGGACGGCCCGGGTCCCTGACTAGGCGGGCGGGCCAATGAGTCAAGCAACAGTCGCCCCCCGGCTACGTCATTTTGATCACAACCTCGTGATACTGCCATGCTTGGAGGCCGTTCCCCTGGAGGGTCACTCGGGGAGTGGCAAGCCCTACCAGCCGACGGCCTGTACCGAGCAGTCCCTGCACTCGCCAGCTCGTCGGTCCCCCATTCGCTAACATCCCGGCACCGTCTCGGCGTTCGCCACCTGTACCTGTAGCGGGGAACGGTAGGCGTTGCGCAACTCGTCAAAGCCGCTCAGCTCGGGGTGTTTCTTCAGCAAGGCGGGATAGCTGGTGGTTCGGTGCGTCCACCGACTCCCGTGGGCATCGGAAAACCAGATCATGTCGACTCTCATTTCGGTATCCGGCGTCCATGAGCGGCCGAGCTCGTCCCGCACCATCTTGGCCGGGAAGGTGATCTTGGAGCACGGGCCGACGGTGGCGATCTGCAAAACGTAGGGCCGTTCGAACGGCGAAGATCCCTTGAGGCGTGGGCCGGGGATCACGGTGATCACGATGTTGACACTCGTCACAGGGTCCTTGGAGCGGTTCGAGATGACCCCGGTACTACCGCCGCTCTTCTCCCGATAGGACCAGGCGGAAACGAGATCGGCTTGCTTGCGCGCTCTGGCTTCGGAGTCTTCCTGAGACTGGTCCAGTTGATCCTTTGAAACTTGCGCAGAGTAGTAGGTGCTGATTCCTGTGAAGAGGAGACCTCCGACTGCGGTGATCATCGTGAGGGTCGTAGCGAATTTGGCCCAGTCGGGATGGCGTCGTTGGGGTTCTTGTGTCCCGTCCCCGCTTGTGCCGGTTGAGGTGCGCGCTCGCGAGGGTGCTTGTTCTCCTCCTGGGCGCCTGCGCACGCGCCTGAGAAGTGCTCGCCGTTCTCCGCTACGACTCACTTGGTCCCCCCGGCCATATGCAGATGAGACTGCCGAGTGGAGACGTACCCATCGAACCGTGACAACACCGGGAAATCTCAGCGGAAGGGATGGCCCGGGGCCCGCCTGAGCCGGAGGGCGTGCCAGCGAGTGATCAGCACCCCGGGGCTACACCTCTTGATAGGTGATGGTGGGACTGCTGCGGGATCTTGGGTGACAGCGTGACCTGCCCCACGGTTTGGGTTCCAGCTGCGGTGGCTAACTGGCGGCGGGGATGGTGTCTTGTTCGGAGATTAGCTCGTACTCGATCGGGGTGCGGTAGCCCAGTGCTGAGTGGCGCCGCTGTCGGTTGTGGAAGACCTTGATGTACTCGAAAATCGCGTTCGCCAACTCGACCCGGGTCTTCCACCGTTTGCGGTTCAACAGCTCAATCTGCATCGAGGACCAGAACGACTCCATCATCGCGTTGTCCAGGCCGTCTCCGACCGTGCCGAACGACGGCAGGAGCCCGGCGGAGCGGATCCTTTCCCTGAAGACCCAAGAGGTGAACAGGGTGCCGTATCGGCGTGCACTATCCCGCCTGGTTCGGGGCGCCGGTTGCGGAGGGCCATGTCTAACGCGTTGACCACCAGGGTGAAGTCCTGTCTGGAGCCGATCGACCAGCCACGATCTTGCGGCTGAACGCGTCCAGGACCGCCGCGCAGTACACCCACCCTTCTCTGGTGCGGTGTTGCGTGATGTCGGTGACCGGACCGCGGATTCAGCGCCGGGCGCCGGGCGCAAGCAAGCAGAGCGCCCCGGGAAGCCACGAATGGCCTAGCCTCGCCGTTTCGGTTGGGGTGATGAGGCGTCGTTGAGGGGGGAACTGTCGGGTGGCCGACAGGATTTCGGTGTTCGGACATGGTGGAGACCCGG
>NZ_JBFAYQ010000048.1:0-48212 GCF_040681345.1 Streptomyces sp. NPDC051776
CTGGCCCGCCGCCGCATCAGCGTGCTGTTCGCGATGCTCCGCGACGGCACCTTCTACGAACCCAGAACCCCACGCCTCGCTTGACGAAAGACATACAGGCACGTTATTTCGTGGCGGACGAGAGCGGAGACGAACTTCCGGGACCGGAACTGCGAGCCGCGGTCCGAAATGCACTACGCATCGGGCCACCTGGCCGCGGTGGGCGACGGCGGACTCCAGGGCGGCCACGGCGAGGCGGGACTGCATCCAGGAGTCGATGGAGTAGCCCACAATGCGGCCCGAGAAGGCGTCCTTGACGGCGCACAGATATAGCTTGCCCTCGCCGGTGGGGTCTCGGTGATGTCCGTGAGCCACAGCCGGTTGGGCCCGTCGGCGGAGAAGTGGCGGCGCACTCGGTCATCGTGGACGGGCGGCCCGGTCTTGGCCAGCCGTTGTCCCGGCAGATGCGCCAGGCGGTCCGCTCGGCCATCGACTCACCGGCTGCGCGGGCCTCGTCGAGCAGGAACCGGTGACCGAACTCGGGATCGTCACAGTGAGCGTCGAACAGCGCGTTGGCCCGATACGCCTCGCCAAGTTCGGCATCGGTGACCGGGCAGGCCAGCCACCGGTAGTAGGGCTGGCGGGCCAGCCCGAGCACCCGGCACGTCACCGCCACCGGCACCCGGTGAGGGGCATCGGCGGCGGCCAGCTCGCGGACGAGCGGGTACATCACTTTGCCGGCAGGTTCGCCTGCGACAGATAGGCCGCGGCCCTCCTGAGCACCTCGTTCTCCTGCTCCAGCAGCCGGATCCGTTTGCGGGCCTCGCGCAGCTCCGCCGACTCACCCGACGTCGTTGCGGGCCTGGCGCCCTCGTCGGTGTCGGTACGGCGCAGCCACTTCGACAGCGTGATCGGGTGGACCCCGAAGTCGGAAGCGATCTGTTCCAGCGTGACGCCGCGCTCGCGGTTACGCGCGACCCGCACAACGTCCTCGCGGAACTCCTTCGGATACGGCTTGGGCACTGCAACATCCTTCCAGGCCGCCTCTCAGCAAGCCAGGTCAGGTGTCACCCAACCCTGCAGCAGTCCCCCTTTGCGGGCGATCCGGACGCCGATGCGCTTGCCCAATAACCATCGACACAGGTGAGGCACTTCGTACGCCTTGTCGGCGTGGAGGCGCTGAGGCTTGGATTCAGTCGCGTGGGATTCGTGTCCCATGTGGAAATGGGACAGCATCGGCTTCGGGGCCTGGCTGTCGTGGGTGTTGGCCGCGGAGAGTCCGACGCGTAGCGGCAGTCCGTTCGCGTCGGACAGGACGTGCATCTTGGAACCGGGCTTACCCCGGTCCAGAGGGCTCGGACCTGCAAGTTCGCCCCTTTCTTGGCCCTCACGTGCGCGGAGTCGAGGACCGCACGGGACAGATCGACCAAGTTCTGCTCGTCCAGGAGCTGCAGCACCTTCTGATTCAGGCGTCCCCAGACTCCCGCCCGAGACCAGATGGCAAACCGACGATGCACGGTCGACTTCGACGCTTCGAAGCACGGCGGCAGTGCTCGCCAGGCGCAGCCGCTGACCAGCACATAGATGATTGCGGCGAAGACCGCCTCATCATCGATGTTCGCGACCCCGCCCCCTTGCGGCCGCACCCGCACCGGCGGCAGCAACGGCTTCGCGATCTCCCACAAGCCGTCCGGAACGATCCATCCCCACCGTCCACTCCCCATGTCCGGCACAACTGCCAACCGACCATGTAGGACACGGTCTAAGAAGCCGTATCTCAACCGAACGTGATCCCTTGATTCCTGCTGGTCAGGCATGGTTTCGCTCGGGTTGAGGGAGGCATCGCGACGTCTTGTGTCCGCTTCATGGTCGAGGGGTGCGCGGTGGCGTCGGTGCTGGGAATGCTGGAGGAGCGAGAGGCGGCTGCTCGCGTGCGGGTGGAGGGCTTGCGGGAGGAAGTCGCGCGGTTGGCTGCGGTGTTGGAGGCCGCGGAGATCGAGCTGGACCGGCGGGTGATCGCGCGGGAGGAACTGCTCGAGGCCTTGGCAGTTGCTGCGGCCGAGTCCACTGCCGTGACCACGACCGAGGCGGAGGAGGAAGCCGCGCCGTCGCTCGCGCCGGTGTCGGGCTCGACGGTGCCGCCCTGGCGGGAGGGGCTGCCGGTGACGGTTCTGGCGCCGGACTATCAGCGGATTCTGGGCGTGCTGGAACAGCAGCGATCCACGGGGCAGGGGCCGCTTCGAGCCAAGGAGATCGCGGTGGAGCTGGGCCTTGGGGCGACGCCGGCGAAGGTCGAGGGGCTGCGGTCGAAAGCCCGGCGCCTGGCGGAGCGCGGGTGGCTTCTCCTGGAGGCATCGGGGGCATTCAGTGCCGGCCGGCGGCCCGTGGCCGGGCCAGACGCCGGCTCATCCGCGTGACCATCGACCACCGGATCATCGCCTCGCTGGTGGCGGGCAGGGTCTCGTAGTCCCGCGCCAGACGGCGGGAGTTCATCAACCACGCGAACGTGCGCTCTGCCACCCACCGCCTGGGCAGCACCACGAACCCTGTCATGTCGTCGGTGCGCTTGACGATCTCCAACGTCAGAGAGAGTTTGTCCCGGCACCAGCCGACGAGGCCGCCGGTGTAGCCGCCGTCGGCCCAGAGGAGGGTGATGTCGCGGTGCAGGCGGCGCAACCGGGTCAGCAGGCCCGCCGCGGCGTCGCGGTCGCCGATGTTCGCGGCGGTGACCGCGACGACCAGGAGCAGACCGAGGGTGTCGGTCACGATGTGCCGCTTTCGCCCGGGTACTTTCTTCCCGCCGTCGTAGCCGCGGGAGGAGGCCGGCACCGTCGCGGCGGCCCGCACCGACTGCGCGTCGATGATCCCCGCCGTGGGCTCGGCCTCGCGGCCCTCGCGTTCACGGACCTTCCCGCGCAGCCGGTCGTGGAACTCGGCGATCAACCCATGCTCGCGCCAGCGGCGGAAGAAGGCGTAAACCCGGCCCCAATCGGGGAAGTCCGCGGGCAGCGCCCGCCACGAGATCCCGCCCGCGACCAGATAGCGGACCGCGTCCAGCAGCTGCCGGTGGCAGTAGCCCTCGGGCCGTCCGCCCCGCCCCGAAAGCCAGGCCGGCACCGGCAACAACGGCCGCACGGCCGCCCACTCCGCGTCCGTCATGTCCGACGGATACCGGCGCACCCGATCGGGATGATCGGCCGCGTTGCCGTACACGTGCGCGAGACAATCGCACGACACAGCGGGCGAGTTGAAGTCAACGGGCTCGGGCGCGTACAACAACGACAACAGGGCCTCCGGGAACCGCTCGGAATGGGGTCGCACCCCCGAGCTACCAGGAGGCCCTGCCTTCATGCGCGTACCGCCGGAAGATCACCCGACCAGGAACTCCGTTCGATCCACACGTTCCAAGATCGGTTGAGATACGGCTTCTAAGAAATGGCCCTGCATTCCTAGTTGGCACTAATCGTTCTCAACGGAGAAACGGCCTCCAGCCAGAAGCCTGGCTCAGCAGAACACCGCCCAACGCGGCAAACAGAACAACACCTGCAGCGACCCCAACGAAGGCTTTGGCACTCTCGCAGTGACCGGGGGCCGGGTGGTTGGCTACTGTACTGGTCAGGACCTCTCGTTCACCAAGCACGCTCTCGTTAAGGGCGGCGGCGCACACGCCGAAGGCGGCAGCGCAGGCGCCGGCGTGGCCCAGCAGAACATCGCGCAGGAAGGCCTGCAGAACAACACCTGCAACAACCTCAACTTCTCGGTCCTCACCGTGGACAGTGGCCGGCTGGGGGTGCGTTGCAGGAACAAGGACTCCTCATTCAGCAAGCACATCCATATCAAGGGAGGCGGCGCCAGAGCCGAAGGCGGCAGCGCAACAGTCGGCGGCGTGTTTCAGCAGAACATCGCACAGGAAGGCCAGCAGAACAACAACTGCAACAACCTCAATGCAGGCTCGACGCTCACTGTGGTCGGTGACCGGGTGCGGGCGCGTTGCGGGAACAAGGACGCCTCCTTCAATAGGCACACTCACACCAAGAGTGGCGGCGCCCGAGCGGGAGGCGGTTCCAGCACAGGTGCCGATGTGCGCCAGCAGAACATCGCGCAGGAAGGCCGACAGAACAACAACTGCCGCAACCCCAACAGCCTCACCCTCAACGCCACCGGCTCCCGCAGCACCACCGGGTGCACTGCCACCGACCGCTCAACCAACATCGGCACCATCAGCCGATAAAGCAGACCTTGCCGGACCTGAAGGGACGTTCTTAGGGCGTGCAGATCTTTAACTCGTCTTTTTGACCTTGGTTTGGGTGGGGTCGGAAGCGAGGAACGCCGCGACGTCGGCTGGTGTGCGGAGGCGGGCGGTTGAGGTGTTGATGTGGTGGCCGTGTGCTTCTAGGAGTGGGCTGACTTCCTGCTTCGCACGGCTGATGGTCATGGCGGTGACGCCGAAGAGTTGGCCGAGGAGGTCCATGGTGGCGAGTTTGCGCAGGTGGAGCACGGTGGCCAGGATCCGCTCGGCTGGGGTCAGCTTGGCTTTGGCGCCTGTACCGGGGGCGACAAGGCGCTCGTGACCGCGGCGTGTGCGGAGCACTCGCTCGCGTTGAACCTCCAGTGCAGGAGTCAGCGCGTCGATGAGCTCTCTGAGCTGTTTGCGGGTCATGCCGGTCAGCTCAGGGTCCTGCAGCGAATACGGTGTGAGGCGGTGCGGCCCGCTCGCCAACGTCTGGCCTGACGTGCTGCTGGTCGGCGTCGCGTCCAGCGGATGCTGGGGGTGGAGGGTGTAGTTCCAGTCGCCGTGGAAGCGGTGCCGGGTGATCGGCAGAGCGGCGATCTCGTCGTCGCTGACCTGGATGCCGGTGGGATAGGGGTTGGTGTCGAGTTCGGCGTGCACGGTCAGGCCGGTCTTGGTGGTGGTCGCGGCGATGCTCTCGACGATGACTTCGTGGCTGGTCAGGGGCCTTCCGCGCCAGTTCATGGTGATGTGGGAGAACAGCCGGTGCTCGATTCGGTTCCACTTCGATGTTCCGGGAGGCAGGTGGCAGACGGTGATCGTCAGTCCGGCCTCGGCGGCGAACCGGGCGAGTTCGGTCTTCCAGGTGCGGGTGCGATACCCGTTGGAGCCGCCCGCATCGGCCGTGATCAGCAGCCGACCAGCCGTTGGATAGGCAGCCCGCCCGGCGCCGTTCCACCAGCGCCGGATGGATTCGACGGCGAAAGCGGCGGTGTCGTGGTCGGTGCCCACGTTGACCCAGCCAGTGTTCGCGACGACGTCGTCGATGCCGTAGGGCACCGCCCTGCCCAGTTCGCGGTCGGGGAAGTCGTGGGTGTCGACCCGCACTGGCTCGCCTCTCGGCTCCCATTCGCGGCCGTTGTTCTTGAAGGGACCGACCAGTTCCTTCTTCTTCGTGTCCACGCTAATCACCGGAGCCCCGCTGTCCTGATGGCTCAGGGCCTGCTCGTTGAGGTAGTGGAACTGTGCGTCCCGGTCGGGGTGCTGCTTGCCTTCCAGGGTCTTCGCGTTGCTTTGCAGGCTGAAGCCCTCCTCGCGCAGGAGGTCGCCCACTGTGTCCGCGGAGATCTTGTGGCCCTGCCGGGTCAGCTGCTCGGCGAGCTTGCGGGTGGATTTGGTCGTCCAGCGCAGCGGCGACATCGGATCTCCGCGGACGTCGGGCTCGACCAGCGTGAGGAGTACCTCCCGAACGGCTGGGTTCAGATCGACGACGCGTTTGCGGCCACCTCCGGGCCGGCGGATGCGTCCCAACGGGGCCTCTCCGGACTCGAGTTCCCGCATTCCGGCAGACACAGTGGCATCACGGACACCAGCGGCACGAGCGACCGCTCTGATCCCGCCGTGGCCGAGGAACTGGGCTTCTGCTCCTATCAACAGGCGACGCTGTCGCTCGTCGAGATGCGGCAGAATCGCCCTGAACTTGGCTGCCAGCACGTCCCGTTGCCCTACTAACCCGCTCATGCCAGACCAACGAACCACCGAGCGGAAAGCCACGAGTTAAAGATCTGCACGCCCTTACTGATCGTTTCAGAATGAGGTGCGGAGTCGTCTCAAGCAGAGGGTGCACATTGCTCATCAGGGGCCTCGCAACGTGGGGGTCGCTCGGCCATTGGCCGGGCGACCCCCACGAGTTGTCAGGAACTGTTGATCAGGTCGAGGGTCGATTCGATGGAGTTGAGCTGAGCCCCGATGTGCTTGACCCACTTGTCGTTCGAGTGGGCCGCGGCATGCGGGGAGCTGGCGGAGGTTCCGAAACGTCAACCGGACCCGCGCGGGCGTCAGCCGGTGTGGTGCTGTCGGCTTCTCCCACGGGTGTCGCAGGTCGCGGGTGATCGGACGGGCGAGCCGAAGCTGGGTGTAGGCGGCGATGACCCAGCCACGTCGACCGGTCGGCCGCCTGGGGTACCCGTAACCGGGGCCTGGTCCAGCCCAGAGTCTGCTTGAACAGGCGGAAGGTGTGCTCCAGGTCGAAGCGCGGCAGGAACGCCTGCCAGGACCGGTCGACGTCCGCGTCGTGGGCGCCGGTCTTCGAGGACCACAACCACACCGCCGGCGCCGCCCGGTCCTTCGATAGGTGCTCGACCTCCAGCCGAATCAACGTACCTCGATCAGCTGGAGTTCACCTTCATGCTCCAGCCAGGCGGCTCGGTGGGTCAGCCGTGGGTGGACCCGGTCCCACGCCTGCGCGGTCGCGCGGGGCATCGGAACTTTGCTCGGGTCGGCGTAGTCAGGACAATGGCGAAGGCCTCAGCGGACCTGGCAACGGTCATCTGCGATGCAGCGGAGCAAGCACGATGAGCGCTCGTGATGCAGGAGGATGGCGCACCGTCCGGGACGGCGCTTGCGGCGCCGTGCAGGGCCGTCGTCAGTCAGGATGGTGTCATGATGGCCAATGTCGCTCGTCTTCCCGAACCTCCGGCCCGTGAGCCTGATTTCGAGGACAACTTCACCGCTCCGGCGCTCAGGGATGATTGGTGGGTCGATCATTCCTCCAGCGTGAGACCCAGCTGTGCAGCGTCCCCGGATGCACACCGAGGTCCTCGGCTACCTCCAGGATCGGCTTGCCCGTCTCGATCACGATGCGTAGAGCACCCTCACGGAACTCGGCGTCGTACTTCTGTTGCTTGGACCCCATGAACCTCTGCTCCCCCTGGTATCACGGACTCCACGGTACGAGGGGACCCTCACGTAGAACTCGCCCCGGAAGCGTGACGCTTCCGCGAACGCTTCCCTCTCGACAGCATCAGGCAGCAGACTCACCCTCGCGGCCTTCGTCTTGGTCACGTGCACCTTGGTCGGAGCACATGATCAGACGAGGGCCGCCCCCCACGTCCGGCGAATCCCCAGGTGAGCGACTCAGTTCGAGACACCATTCGAGGCCGGAAGATAAAGAACTTCCCAATGACGATGTCAAGCCGCTGTCGTGACGGTTGGTAGTACGTCATAACACGCTCCGTCGCGGATCATGGCCCACAAGACGTTGGCCCGTCGACGGGCCAGAGCGAGCAAGGCCTGTTTGTGCCCCTTCCCCTCGTTCCGCTTACGTCCGTAGTAGGCCTGCGAGGCGGTGCAGGTTCTCAGGCTGGCCATGGCGGAAAGGTAGAAGGCTCGGAGTAGGCCGCGGTGGTAGCGGCGCGGACGGCGCATGTTCCCGTTGACGCGGCCGGAGTCCCGTGGCACGGGTGAGAGGCCGGCGAAGGAGGCCAGGCGGTCGGCCGTGCCGAAGGCCTCCATGTCTCCGCCGGTGGCGGCGATGAACTCGGCGCCGAGAAGGGTGCCCATGCCGGGCAGACTGCAGATCACGGCGGCGTGACGGTGCTCGTGGAAGCGGGCCTCGACGAGCGCGTCGAGTTCGGCGATCTCCTCATCTATGGCCAGTACGCCTTTGGCGATCCGGGCCACCATGGCGGCCGCGAGAGTCTCACCGGGAAGTGCGGTGTGCTGGGACTTGGCCGCCTCAACGATGGTCTCGGCGAGCGTTGCAGCGTTCTTCACCCTGCGGTTCTTCAGCCGGGTTCCGATCCGCTTGGGTCCGCGGCGGCGTATCGATGCCGCACCTGGTAACCGGTCAGCAGGACGACCGGGCCCTTCTTGCTCAGATTCAGTGCACGCTCCAACGCCGGGGAGAATTCCATCAGTTGGGCACGCAGAAGGTTGGTCTGGCGGGCCCGATCGTTGACCAGATCCAGGCGTCGAGCGGTCAGAGTACGCAGGTCAACTGCTATCTCATCGCCAGGGCGAAGGAAGCCGAGGTCCTGGCGCATGCGCGCCTGGTCGGCAATGACGAAGGCGTCCGTCTCGTCCGTCTTGCCCTGGCCGCGGTAGGCGGTCGAGGCCTGATGCACGGCCAAGCCGGTGATGTAAACCATCGGCTGATCGTGGCTGAGCAGGAGGCAGATGAGCAGAGCGGCACCACGTGGTTGATGTCCACCGCCCACAAGGTGTCCTCGGACAGTGCGAGGACGTCTGAGATCAGCTCCAGCAGGGCCGACTCATCGTTGAGGACACGGCGAGAGAGGGGGCGATCCCCTCGCTGATCGAGCACCACACAGTGGTGATGGTCCTTGCCGATGTCCACTCCGGCCCAGATCTGGGGCACGGTCACCTCCGCCAGCTTGTCGCTACAGATCGATCCCGCAGACGACCTCGCCGACGTTGTCCTACACAGCGATCAAGTCGCGTATCCCAATAAGCGGTCGAGTCGTTACGGGGCTCCGGGCGGCCAAGTTCTTTGAGCCATCCAACGGCGACAAGCTCACAGCCACACCCAGAACCCCTGGGCCCGACGATCTTACGAATGACCGCCTCAGACTCACGCTTGGAAGGTAGGACAAGCTAGGCGCCAGGCCCCAGGAGCGGAGGGCCCGCCCGGGGCAGGCTCGAGGCGCGGACCACTAGCTCCGGCCTGAAGACGATCTTCTGATGCTCGTGAGCGCCCGCCGCGTCGCCCGTCTCCTCGATCAGCAGCCTGGCCGCCGTACTCCCGATGCGGAACGCCGGCTGCCGCACCGACGTCAGCGGCACCGTAGCGGCCGCAGCAAACTCGATGTCGTCGTAGCCCACGATCGATACCTCGTCCGGGACGCGTACCCCCGCCGCGTACATGGCCTGGAGGACTCCGAGCGCGATCAGGTCGTTGGCGCAGAAGACGGCGCTCGGCCGGTCGGGGAGGCCGAGTAGGCGGGCGCCCGCGTCGCGGCCCGCCTGCACGTCAAGGTGCTCGGCCTCCACCAGGGTGACGCTCTCCGCTGGCAAACCCGCCTCCGCCGCTGCCCGTAGCGCGCCCGTGTGCCGGTCGCGACACTGCGGCAGGTGCATGGGGCCGGCAACGTAGGCGATCCTGCGGTGGCCGCCCGCCACGAGATGGCGCACGGCCAGCGTGCCGCCCATGACATCGTCGACCGACACCGAGCAGCCCTCCTGGCTCGGCGCCACCCGGTCGGCGAAGACCAACGGGATGCCGTGGCGGCGGAACGCGGCCAGGTTGCGGCCCGTCACGTCCGCCGGGGTGACCATCACCCCGCGCACCCGCTGCTCCGCGAAGAGCGCCAGGTAGTCGGCCTCCTCGCTCGGGCTCTCGCCGCTGTTGCAGACCATCACGCCGAGCCCCGCCGCCCGCGCGGCCCGCTCGGCGCCGCGGGCCACGTCCACGAAGAACGGGTTGCCCATGTCCAGCACCAGCAGCGCCATGATCCGGCTGCGCCCGGCGCGCAGCTGCCGCGCGGACTCGCTGCGCACATAGCCCAGGCGGTCGATCGCGGAGAGGACCCTGGTGCGGGTGACCTCGGAGACCGTGTCGGGACGGTTGATCACATTGGAGACGGTGCCGACGGAGACCCCGGCCTGACGGGCCACGTCCTTGATGCTGACCATTCCACCCACCGGTTGCCGCCCCCTCCCGTGCTTCGAACTTTATCCATCTCTGTCCCTGGATCCGTGACAGCGCCTGGGGGCCCGCACCCGACGGCCGGTTCAGCGCTCCACCAAGTTCATCTCACTCAGATCCGCCACGCAGCGCAGCACCGGCACCAAATGCCCGGTGGCGAGCGCCCAGTGGTGGCCGACGCCGCTGGCGCTCCACTCGTCGGTCCACTCCCCCGGGTCACGGCCGAAGTCGACGCGGGAGGTGGTGTTGCCGATGGCAAGCAACGGACCGCCCACGACCTCGCCCTCTGCGGCGATCAGACGATAGCGCCCGTCCCTGGTCTGCCCGATGCCAACCAAGGTCACGGGGCCGTGCCGGACGTTGAACTCCACCGACACACCCCAGCCGCGCTTGCCGTGGTAGGCGCCGAGTCCCCGCAGCAGCGGCTTGCGCTCGCTGATCGCCAGATGGCCGGGCCCGTCGTGGCCCATCTCGACCACGCCGTCGCGGAAGTTGAGCGCCTGGAGCTCGGCGAACGAGCCCCCGGCGCCGAGCCGGTCGGCGATCAGCATGGCCAGCGACGTGCGCAGCTCGTACTCCCCGCAGGAAGGGACGCCGCGGGCGGTGAGCAGTGATGCTCCGAGGATCATGCCCGCGCCGAGGCGCTCGTGGACCTCTCCGCCCAGGCCGCGGTGGTGGTAGGCCAGCGAGTCCAGGTCGAAGTCGGCGACGAGGCGGTCCAGGCCCGCGGACACCTTCGCCGCCCAAGCCAGGTCCTCCTCAGCCACGGAGTCGGCCAGCTCGAACAGCTCCCTGGTCTCGGCGAGCTTGTCCGCGACCTCCGCCTCGGTGACCCCCTCCACCCGCACCCGCAGATCGTCGAACTCCAGTACCTCCACATGCCCCCCGCCGTTTGCGGTGACCATGGTCAGGTCAGTGGAGACGTCGTACATCCCGGGGTAGAGGTGGCCCATCAATCCGTGCCGGCCATTGCGCAGCACGGCCCGCACACCCGCCGCGCGGATCCAGCGGCCGATGCGGGTCCAGGCACGCGCGTCCTCCAGATGTCCGGACACCGAGCGGAACGGGATGCCGCAGCGCTCGAAGGTGTTCGCCATCTCGGGCAGCGGGCAGGCGCCACAGTAGGCGAGCCACTGGCCGGTGTCGAACGAGGCGTGGTCCATCGCCTCGGTGGGCTGGAGGTTGATCAGCAGCACGGGCACGCCGGAGCACTGCGCGATCGGCACCAGCATCGTCGCGGTCATGTAGGTGGTCAGGAAGCCGACGATGATGTCGCAGCCAGCCTTGCGCAGCGTCTCCGCGGCCGCCGCGCCTTCTTGAGCATCGGAGATGAAGCCCACGTCGACGACCTCCGCGTCGAACTCCGCCATCCGCTCCGCCACCCGTGCGGAGGACCGCCGGAGCTGGGGCAGCAGATCGGGGAACTGAGGCCAGTACGCGCCGAGGCCGCCGGCGACCAGGCCGACCCTGGGCCTGCGAGCGGTGGCGGGAATGCGGGCGGCTACACCAGCCATGGTGTCCTCGTTTCTGGTTCAGCCCGGGGTCAGCTCGACAGATGGAAGTCGATCACCCGGATAGGCGATGGGGCGTTCCTGTGGACCGCTGCTGGTACAGGTACGACAGCATCCCGTCGTGACCGGGGTCTGGGCGGGGTGGCCGCTTGCCGTGCAGGGGACGAGGGGCGCGGCGAGCCCGGCGGCGGCTCCTGCGTGGAGCACCGTCCGTCTTCGAACTCCTGCCGGTCCGTGCGTCGTTGCCCACCTCCCTGATGGAAGACCTCACTCAGCGGGCGCATGGCCTCGTCGGGCCCGGCCCCCTCCAGTTCCTCGAAGAACGGCGCCATCTGCGCCTGCCAGCGGGCGTTGACCTCCGTCTCGGCCATGGCCTTCTGCGCGGCGTCGAAGTCGCCGGTCTCCAGGTAGCCGACGAGCAGCCCGTCCTCGCGCAGAAAGAGGGAGTAGTTGTGCCATCCGGCTGCCGACAGGGCGGCAAGCATCTCCGGCCACACCGCCGCGTGGCGCTCGCGATACTCCGCCAGACGTTCGGCGGATCTTCAGCAGGAAACAGACACGCTGCACCTTCTGCTCCGTCTCCGTTCCGGCGGTCACCAGCCCCGCCGGGGAAGCTGGCCCACCGGGCACCGTCAGAAGTTGAACTTGTCGATGTTGGACTTGTCGAAGACCGTCGGCGGGCCGAGGATGATCTCGCCGTCCTTGCCGATGGTGTAGTCGCCGAGCTTGCCCGCATTGAACTTCTCGCCCTCCACGCCGGTGATCTGCCCTGACGACAGGGCTGCGGCGGCGTAGGAGGCCAGGTAGCCGAGCTTGCCCGGGTCCCACAGCGAGAACTGCTCGACGGTGCCGTCCTTGACGTAGTTGCGCATCTGGTTGGGCGTGCCAAGGCCGTTGATCACGACCTTGCCCCTGTAGGAGGAGCCACTGATGTAGCGGGCCGCCGCGGCGATGCCGACGGTGGTCGGCGAGATGATGCCCTTCAGCTTCGGGTACGCCTGGAGCAGGCCCTGCGTCTGCTGGAAGGACTTCTGGTCGTCGTCGTCCCCGTATGCGGTCTTGACCAGTTTCATGTTCCTGTACTTGGGCTTTTTCAGCTCGTCCTTCATAAACTGGATCCAGGTGTTCTGGTTCGTCGCGTTCTGGGTCGCCGACAGGATGGCGATGTCGCCCTTGTAGTCGAGCTGCTTGCCCAGGTTCCTGATCAGGCTGCGGCCGATTTCCTCCGAGCCGGCCTGGTTGATGTACACCTGCCGGCAGTCCTTGGCCGTGTCGGAGTCGTAGGAGACCACCTTGATGTCCCTGGACATGGCCTGCTTGAGGGGGCCGCAGACGGCGTTCGGGTCGTTGGCCGCGATCAGGATGGCGTCCTGCTTCTGCCGTATCAGCGTATTGATATAGCTGACCTGCGACGACGCGCTGGCGTCGGACGGGCCGACTTCCTTGGCCGTGCCGCCGTACTCCTGGGCGGCGTCGATACCGGCCTTGTCGACGATGACCTCGTATGGGTTGTTGATCTGCTTGGGCAGGAAGGCGATCCTGAGCCCCTTCTTCAGCGGAGCGTTGGGATCGGCCTTGCTGTCGGAGCCCTTGTCCGTCGAC
Source organism: Streptomyces sp. NPDC051776 (assembly GCF_040681345.1). Taxonomy (NCBI): domain Bacteria; kingdom Bacillati; phylum Actinomycetota; class Actinomycetes; order Kitasatosporales; family Streptomycetaceae; genus Streptomyces; species Streptomyces sp. NPDC051776. Next base: position 12,989 of record NZ_JBFAYQ010000048.1, read on the forward strand.
TCCGACTTGGTGTCGACCTTGGTGGTACCGCCGCAGCCGGCCACGGTGACGGCGAGGGTACAGGCCGCCACCAGCGCCATGGCGGCGCGCCGCCTGGCGGTGGTTCTGGTGTGCATGTCGGACCTCTTTCAGGTACGGGTACGGGTCACCGTTCAGGCTCTGGAAGGTCCTGGACGGATGTTGATGTGGTCGCCGCCGTCGCGTTGCGCCGGTGCCGTCGTTCGATGGCACCGGCGATCACGCGCGGGGCGAGCACGGAGGTCACGAGGAGCAGCCCGGTGACGATCACCTGGATCTCGTTGGCAACGTCGTTGAGGGTGAGCAGGTTCCTGAGCAAGCCGATCAGCAGCAGCCCGGCCACCGCGCCGCCGAGCGTGCCCTTGCCGCCCTCGAAGTCGATGCCGCCGAGGAGCACGGAGGCGACGACGACCATCTCCAGGCCAAAGCCGTTGTCGGCGCGGGCGCTGCCGTAACGCAGCGTGTACACCACCCCGGCGAAGGCGGAGAACAGCCCGGTTACGGAGAAGAGCACGAGCTTGATCCGCTTGACGCGGATGCCGGCGAAGTAGGCGACGTCCTCCTGCGCGCCGATGGCGAACAAGGACCGGCCGATCCAGGTGGCGTGCAGGACCAGGCCCGTGACCGCTCCAAGCACGACGAACAGCGCGATGGGGTACGGGATGAAGGTACCGGGGACTTTGTCCGTGGCCCACTTGGCGTAGCTCTGCGGGAAGTCGGTGACCGCCTTGCTGCCCAGGGCCACCGACGCCAGTCCGCGGAAGAGCGTGAGCGTGCCGATGGTGACGGCGAGCGGGGGCAGGCCGACCTTCGTCACCAGCCATCCGTTGAGCATGCCGCCAACGGTGCCGACGACCAACACCAGCGGGACGATTGTCTCGAAGGCCCATCCGGCGTCCCACAGTGTGCCCACCAGCGAACTGGACAGGCCGAGCATCGACGCCACGGACAGGTCAATCTGCCCGGCGACGACCAGGAGCGTCATCGGCAGGGCGATGATCGCGACCTCGGCGATGTCGTTGAGGACGAAGGAGAGATTGCCGGTGCCGGCGAAGTCCGAGGTGGTTCCGGCGCCGACGCAGAAGACGGCGACGACGAGCACGCCCACCGCGGCGTCCCATCGCAGGAATCGTGCGAGCCCCGGGCCCGCCCCCCTCTCCGAGGCGGCCTTCGACCCGACGATGTCAGGGGTCATGGCGGGCCCTCCTCTTCCTCAGCGCGCTGGTGAAGCGCAAGTTCACGATCCGGTCGACGCTGATGGCCGCGAGCAGCAGCGCTCCGGCGACGGCGTCCTCCCAGAAGGGGTTGACCTTCAGCACGACCAGGACGCTGCCGATGGTCGTCAGAAGGATGGCTCCGAGCGCCGCGCCCCACACCGTGCCGACGCCGCCGACGATCGAGACCCCGCCCACCACGACGGCGCTGACGACGGTCAGCTCCCAGCCGCGAGCGTTGTCGGCGACGACGGTGCCGAACCGGGCCAGCCACAGGGCGCCGGCGAATCCGGCGATCACCCCGGACAGCAGATAGGCGCCCAGTACCCGTCGCCGGATCGGCACCCCGGCGAGGCAGGCGCCCTCCGGGCTGGAGCCAATCGCGTACAGGTCGCGCCCGCTGCGGTAGGAGCGCAGATGGAACGCGACCGCGGCGAGCACCACGGCGGCGATCAGGGGCAGGTATGGGATGCCCAGCACGCTGCCGCTGCCGAGTTCGAGGACCCCGCCGGGCACGTTGACGGCGTTGATCTGCTCGCCCTGCGCCCACCAGTAGTCGACGCCCTGGATGATGTAGAGCATTCCCAGGGTGACTACGAGCGCGGGCACCCGCCCGAAGCTCACCAGCGAGCCGCTGACCAGCCCGCAGACGGCGCCGATCGCCATTCCGAGAAGCAGGACCAGCACGACGTTGCGGTCGGTCCCTGAGGCGAACCTCCCGCACGCGAACGCGGAAAGCCCGACCAGCGAGCCCACCGAGAGGTCGATGTTCCTCGTGATCACCACCACGGACTGCCCGACCGCGAGGAGCACCAGGATCGAGGCGTTGAGCAGGAGGTCCTTGATTCCCTGGTCGCTGAGGAAGCTGTGATTGACCAGCCAGGTACCGAGGATGAGCAGCACCAGCGCGCCCGCGATGCTGATCTCGCGGGCCCGGAAGACGGCGTCGATGAGCGAGCGCGCAGAGCGGTCGTCTGCGCCGGTGGGCGCCTTGGGCTGTTCGAGCGTGGCCGTCATGCCCCTCTCCTCTGCTCGTACTCCGCTTCGCTTTTTGCGCCGAGAACGGGACCCCGCTCCGCTCGTGCCTCGCAGCGCAGAATCCCGCACGCCGGCGTATTCAGCTCCGCGCGCATGCCGCCTTCCCCCCGAATCCGTTTTTTCCGCTGGCTGCTGCCATCACCAACTCCCCCGTCGCCTCGGCGCGTGGGATCTCCGCGACCAGCCGGCCCTCGTGCATGACCAGCACCCGGTCGGCCATGCCCAGAACCTCGGGCAGGTCGGAGGAGATCATCAAGACGGCGAGGCCCTGCGCGGCGAGCGAGGACAGCAGGCGGTGCACCTCGGCCTTCGTGCCTACGTCGATGCCCCGGGTCGGCTCGTCCACGATCAGCACGACCGGCTCGGTGGCAAGCCACTTCGCGAGCACGACCTTCTGCTGGTTGCCGCCCGACAGGACACCCACCGCGTCCGACAACCGGCTGTACTTGAGCCGGAGTTTCACCGCCCAGTCTGCGGCGCGCCCGCGTTCCAGCGCCTTGCGTACCAGCCCGCTGCGGCCCAGTTGGTCGAGGCCGGTCAGCCCGATGTTGCGTTCGATGGAGAGGTCCATCACCAGGCCACGCTGCTGCCGGTCCTCCGGCACCAGCGCGAGCCCGGCGTCCATAGCAGCGGTCGGCGACCCCTTCGGCAGGATCCTGCCCTTCACCCGCACCTCGCCCGCGTCCGGGCGGTCCACTCCGAAGACGGCCTGCACAACCTCCGTGCGGCCCGCGCCCACGAGTCCGGCCAGCGCCACGATCTCGCCATGCCTCACGTCGAACGTGACGTCGCGGAAGACGCCCTCACGGGTCAGCCGGCGTACGGAGAGCGCGACCTCGCCGACCCGGGTGTCCTGCTTGGGGTACAGCTCGTCGAGGTCGCGCCCGACCATGAGTCGCACCAGCGTGTCCACGCTGAGCCGGTCGATCGCGTCGCTGGACACCCGCCGCCCGTCCCGCAGCGTCGTCACGCGCTGGCACAGCCGGAAGATCTCCTCCAGCCGGTGCGAAATGAACAGCACCGCCGCGCCCTCCGCTCGCAGCGCCTCTACAACCGTGAACAGCCGGGCCACCTCGCTGCCACTCAGCGCGGCGGTGGGCTCGTCCATGATCAGCACCCTGGCGTCGAACGAGAGCGCCTTGGCGATCTCCACGATCTGCTGGTCGGCGATGGACAGGCCGCGCGCGGGCCGGTCAGGGTTGAGGGCGACGCCGAGGCGCCCCATCAGCGCCGCCGTCGCCTCCCGCGCCGCCCTGCGGTCGATCCTTCCCAGTGACCGCCTCGGCTGGCGGCCCATGAAGATGTTCTCGGCGATGGAGAGGTCGGGGAACAACGCGGGTTCCTGGTAGACCACCGCGATCCCTGCGTCCCACGCGTCCCCGGGACCGTGGAAGTCCACCGGCCGCCCGGCCAGCAGCACCTCCCCGGTGTCCGGACGGTGTACCCCGGCGAGGATCTTGATCAGGGTGGACTTTCCCGCGCCGTTCTCGCCAGCCAGCGCGTGGGCCTCACCGGCGTGGAGTTGTAGGGAGACGTCCTGGAGGGCCCGGACCGCACCGAAGGACTTGCTCACGCCGCGCAGCGCAAGGACGAGGACCGGGTCCGAATCGGACTGGTACATGACGGTGCTCCGTGAAAGGTTTCAAGGGACCTGCCCGGGAAAGCTAGGCCCTGCCGGAGGACGCGTCAATGGTGCCCACGTGAGGCTCGACGAACACGACTGCGCAGCGCGGAAGATGGGCACCGATTCCATCGGCACCCTTGATGCGCACACGGGGCATGGACCTAATCTGTGGTGTGAAACGATTCACCATAGAGAGGCGATGACGTGATCGACCCGGCCGCCGTGAAGGCCGCGCTGAAACGGCAGCGCATCGAGACGCCATCCTGGGCGTACGGGAACTCCGGCACCCGCTTCAAGGTCTTCGCTCAGCAGGGCGTGCCCCGCACTCCGCACGAGAAGCTCGAAGACGCCGCCCGCGTCCACGCCCACACCGGCATCGCCCCCACGGTCGCCCTGCACATCCCCTGGGACAAGGTGGACGACTACGCCGAACTGGCAGCCCACGCCAAGGCCCTCGGCCTCACCCTCGGTGCCATCAACTCAAACGTCTTCCAGGACGACGACTACATGCTCGGCTCGGTCACCAACCCCGACCCGGCCGTGCGCCGCAAGGCCCTGGGCCACCTCCTGGAGTGTGTCGACATCATGGACGCCACCGGCTCGCGCGACCTCAAGCTGTGGTTCTCCGATGGCACCAACTACCCCGGCCAGGACGACATCCGGGCCCGCCAGGACCGCCTCGCCGAGGCCCTGGCGGCCGTGTACGGGCGCCTCGGCGGCAACCAGCACATACTGCTGGAGTACAAGCTGTTCGAGCCGGCCTTCTACACCATGGACGTGCCGGACTGGGGCACCGCCTACGCCCACTGCCTCAAGCTGGGGCCCAAGGCCAAGGTGGTCGTGGACACCGGGCACCACGCCCCCGGCACGAACATCGAGTTCATCGTCGCCATCCTCCTGCGCGAGGACAAGCTCGGCGGCTTCGACTTCAACTCCCGCTTCTACGCCGACGACGACCTGATGGTGGGCGCCGCTGACCCGTTCCAGCTCTTCCGGATCATGTACGAGGTGGTCCGAGCCGGCGGCCTGGACTCCGAGATCGTCTTCATGCTCGACCAGTGCCACAACATCGAGCCCAAGATCCCGGCGATCATCCGTTCGGTCCTGAACATCCAGGCGGCCACCGCAAAGGCCCTCCTCGTGGACAGCGGAGCGCTGTCCAAGGCCCAGCAGGCGGGCGACGTCCTGGGCGCCAACGCCGTCCTGATGGACGCCTACGACACCGACGTGCGCCCCCTCCTCGCCGAACTGCGCGAAGAGATGAACCTCCGCCAGGACCCGCTCGCCTCGTACCGGGAGTCCGGCTGGGCGGGGAAGATCGTCAACGAGCGCGTGGGCGGCCGGCAGGCCGGCTGGGACGCGTGAGAGAAATGACCACCGGCACGCACCCCGACGTCGCGACCCTTCTGGACCGCTCCCACCGCCTGGGCGCCGACCCCCGCAACACCAACTACGCGGGCGGCAACTCCTCCGCCAAGGGGGTCGCCACCGACCCGGTCACCGGCACCGAGGTGGAGCTGATGTGGGTCAAGGGCTCCGGCGGCGACCTCGGCACCCTCACCGAGGAGGGCCTGGCCATCCTGCGTCTGGACCGCCTGCGCGCGCTGTCCGCCGTCTACCCCGGCGTGGAGCGCGAGGACGAGATGATCGCCACGTTCGACTACTGCGCCCACGGCAAGGGCGGCGCGGCCCCCTCCATCGACACCGCGATGCACGGCCTGGTGGACGCCCCCCATGTGGACCACCTCCACCCGGACTCCGGCATCGCCCTGGCCACCGCCGCCGACGGCGAGGCGCTGACCCGGGAGTGCTTCGGCGACCGCGTCGTATGGATCCCCTGGCGGCGTCCGGGGTTCCAGCTGGGCCTGGACATCGCCGCCGTCAAGCGGGCCAACCCCCAGGCCATCGGCTGCATCCTGGGCGGCCACGGCATCACCGCGTGGGGCGCCACGTCGGAGAAATGCGAGGCTGACTCTCTCGACATCATCCGCACGGCAGAGGCGTTCATCACCGAACGGGGCAGGCAGGACCCCTTTGGGCCCCTGCTCGACGGCCATGATCCGCTGCCCGACTCCGAGCGCTTCGCCCGCGCGGCAGCCCTGGCCCCGGTCGTCCGCGGCCTGGCCTCCACCGACAGTCCCCAGGTGGGCCACTTCACCGACACCCCTGAAGTCCTGGACTTCCTCTCCCGCGCCGAGCACCCCCGCCTCGCCGCGCTCGGCACCTCCTGTCCGGACCACTTCCTCCGGACGAAGATCCGCCCCCTGGTCTTGGATCTGCCCGCCGATGCCCCGCTGGAGCAGGCGGTGGAGCGTCTGAAGGAGCTTTACGCGGCCTACCGCGACGACTACCGCGCGTACTACGAGCGGCACGCCGAGCCGGACTCGCCCCCGATGCGCGGCGCCGGTCCGGCGATCGTCCTCGTTCCGGGCGTGGGCATGTTCTCGTTCGGCAAGGACAAGCAGACGGCGCGGGTCGCGGGCGAGTTCTACGTCAACGCGATCAATGTCATGCGCGGGGCCGAGGCGATCTCGCGCTACTCCCCCATTCCTGAGCCGGAGAAGTTCCGCATCGAGTACTGGGCACTGGAGGAGGCGAAACTGCGGCGGATGCCGCCGCCCAAGCCTCTGGCCACCAGGATCGCCCTGGTCACCGGGGCCGGCTCCGGGATCGGGAAGGCCATCGCCGAACGTCTGGCGGCCGAGGGCGCGGCCGTCGTCGTTGCCGACATCAACGACGGCGCCGCGCAGGCGGTCGCGGACGGACTGGGCGGCCCGGACAATGCGGTGGCGGTCACCGCCGATGTCACGGACGAGGAGCAAATCGCGGAGGCGTTCCGGGCCGCGGCCCTCGCCTTCGGCGGCGTGGACCTCGTGGTCAACAACGCGGGCCTGTCCATCTCCAAGCCCCTCCTGGAAACCACGGCCGGTGACTGGGACCTCCAGCACGACGTCCTGGCCCGCGGCTCATTCCTGGTCTCCCGTGAGGCCGCCCGCGTCATGATCGCCCAGGGGCTCGGCGGCGACATCGTCTACGTCGCGTCCAAGAACGGCGTCCTCGCCGGCCCGAACAACATCGCCTACGGAGCAGCGAAGGCCGACCAGGCCCACCAGGTCCGCCTGCTGGCCGCTGAACTGGGCGAGCACGGCATCCGCGTCAACGGGATCAACCCCGACGGCGTGGTCCGCGGTTCCGGGATCTTCGCCGGTGGATGGGGGGCGAAACGAGCCGCAGTCTATGGCGTGCCCGAGGAGAGACTCGGCGAGTACTACGCCCAGCGCACGCTGCTTAAGCGCGAGGTCCTCCCGGAGCACGTCGCCAACGCGGTCTTCGCCCTGACCAGCGGCAACCTGACACACACCACTGGGCTGCACATCCCGGTGGACGCCGGCGTGGCGGCGGCCTTCCTGCGCTGAGAGGTTCCGTGAAGTCCTTCGCCGCTGTAGACCTGGGCGCGTCCAGCGGGCGCGTCATGGTCGTCCGGGTCGCCCCCGGCTGGCTCGCCCTGGACGAGGCCCACCGCTTCCCCAACCGCCCCGTCCGCGTCGGCGGCACGCTGCACTGGGACATCCTCGCCCTCTACCAGGGCGTCCTGGACGGTCTGCGGAAGGCAGGCCCGGTCACCGGCGCTGGCATCGACTCCTGGGCGGTGGACTACGGCCTGCTGGACGCCGACGGCGCGCTGCTGGGCAACCCGGTCCACTATCGCGACTCCCGCACGGAGGGCGTACCACAGAAGGTGTTCGCCCTGATACCGCAGAAGGACCTCTACGCGGCCACCGGCATCCAGAATCTGCCGTTCAACACGGTCTTCCAGCTCGTGGCGGCCCGCGAGAGCCCCCAGACCAACGGCGCCGCGACGCTGCTGATGATCCCCGACCTGATCACCTACTGGCTGACCGGCATCCCTGGCACGGAGCTGACCAACGCCTCCACCACCCAGCTCATCGACCCCGGAACGGGCAGCTGGTCAACGCCGATAGCCGAAGCTCTGGGCATCGACCTCGCCCTCTTTCCGTCGCTACGCGGGCCGGGCGAGTCGGCTGGGACGCTGCTGCCGGACGTCCTGAACGCCACGGGTCTGCACGACCCCACCCCGGTCACCGCCGTCGGCTCCCACGACACCGCCTCCGCTGTGGTCGCCGTCCCCGCCGCCACCGGCGACTTCGCCTACATCTCCTGCGGCACCTGGTCCCTGGCCGGGCTGGAGCTCCCTGGCCCCGTCCGCACCGAGGAGAGCCGCCGCGCCAACTTCACCAACGAACTCGGCGTGGACGGCACCGTCCGTTACCTGCGCAACATCATGGGCCTGTGGCTCCTCCAGGAGTGCCTGCGCGCCTGGAGCGACCCGCCCCTGGCCCCCCTCCTCCGGGAAGTCGCCCGCGCCACACCCCTGCGCTCCGTGGTGGACGCCGACGACCCGGTCTTCCTGGCCCCCGGCGACATGCCTGCCCGCATCGCCGGCGCATGCCGCGGCGCGGGCGAGCCGGTCCCCCGCGACCGTGCCGAGACCGTGCGCTGCATTCTCGACAGCCTCGCCCTCGCCCACCGCGCCGCGATCACCGACGCGCAGCGCCTGTCCGGCAGGTCCGTCGACACGGTCCACGTCGTGGGCGGCGGCAGCCGCAACGAGCTGCTGTGCCGGCTCACAGCCGACGCCTGCGGGCTCCCCGTTGTCGCGGGACCCGCCGAGGCGGCGGCACTCGGCAACGCTCTCGTCCAGGCCCGCGCTGCCGGCGCCGTCCACGGTGGCCTACCGGAGCTGCGTTCCCTGCTGCGCGCGACCCAGCCGCTGTGCCGCTACGAGCCCACGACGCATCCAGCGGAACGGTCCTCTTGGGAGCGGGCCGCGCGCCGGGTAGCCTCCCGAAAGAGCGCGAAGATCTCCACCGGGCAGGAGGCGTGATGCGCCTCGCTCTCTTCGCGACCTACGTGGCGTGTCAGCGCGCGGCCGCTTCCGGTAGTTCGCCGGCCAGATACTGCGCTCGGCACGCGCTGCGCTGGACCTTGCCACTGGTGGTGCGGGGCAGCGCGCCGCGGCGGATGAGAAGGACCTCGTCCGTACGCAGCCGCTGCCCGTCGAAGATGGCGCGGCGTACGTCCTCGCGCAGCCGTTCGGCGCCGTTCTCGCGCAGTACCTTGCCGTCCGTCTCCATCACAACGACGAGGCTCTCGGTGACGCCGTCATCTACGGAGAACGCGGCGGCGCAGTTGGGGCGTAACCCGTCTGTCGCGCTCTCGGCGGACAGTTCGATGTCCTGGGGGTAGAAATTGCGGCCGTTGCGGATGACGACGTCTTTCAGGCGGCCGGCCACGAAGAGTTCGCCGTCGTGCACGAACCCCAGGTCGCCGGTGCGCAGATACGAGTCGCCGGGCTCGTCTGCCATCTCGGCTGCGAAGGTCTCTCGGGTCTCCTCGTCGCGGCCTCGGTAGCCGAGGGCCACACATGGGCCGTTGATCCAGATCTCGCCGACCCGCCCGTCCGGGCAGGTCGCGTGGGTGGTCGGGTCGACGATCCGGACCCGCGTGGCGGCTGATGATCCCCCGACGCCGATCAGCGGCTGTGACCCTGCCGCGCCCTCCTTGTGCAGCTCCACACGGCCCTCACGGAGCGCGTCGGTGCCGAGCCACAGCACCGTCGGCACCCTGTTCGATGGGGAGGCCGTGGCCTTGAGGGTGTTCTCGGCCAACCCGTAGCCGGGGCACATCGCCTCCGGTGCGAAGCCCGCGCCGGTGAATGCCTCCGTGAAAGCTTTGATGGAGCGGTGACGCACCGGCTCGGCGCCGTTCACGGCGACCCGCCACGCGGACAGGTCCAGCATGCCGCGAGACCCTTTCTCCGCCAGGTCGGCCACGCACAGTTCATAGGCGAAGCTGGGGGCAGCGGCGTGGGTGCCGCGAAACCGGGACAGCGCCTCGAGCCAGCGCAACGGCCGACGGATGAAGGCAGCGGGTTCCATGAGGTATGCCGGTATGCCGGAGCAGAGCGGCAGAAGCACCCCGAAGAGCATCCCCATGTCGTGGAAGAGGGGGAGCCAGGAGACGACGACACCGTCCGGTCCGGTGGGCCAGATGTCCTCGGTCTCGGCCACGTTGTGAAGGAAGTTGGCATGCGAGACCATCACGGCCTTGGGGCGCCCGGTGGAACCCGAGGTGTACTGGAGAAGTGCCACGTCGTGCGGGCCGGGTGCGGGCCCGTCCCAGCGGCCCGTCTCTTCGGACAGCGCCTCGGTGTCGACGATTCGCAGCCCGGCCAGCTCCGGCACACCGGCGAACCGCTCCTCCAGATCACTTTTGATCGTGCCGGTGGTCAGGACCGTGCGCGTCCCGGCGTCGTCGGCGATCCGCCGCAGCCGCTCGAGGCCGCGGCGCCGGGTGGGCACCTGTACGGGGGCGGCGGCTACCCTGGCGTACATGCAGCCCAGCAGGGTGCGGACGAATTCCAGGCCGGACGGGTAGAGCAGAAGGGCACTGTCGCCGACGCCGAGCCCGGCGGCCGACAGCGCGGCGGCCCGGGCGAGGGCATCCGACTCCAGTTGGCGGTAGGTGAGTTCACTGTCGGGTGTCTCACCGTCCCGCAGATACACGTAGGCGGTCTGGTCCGGCTGTCTGAGGCTGCGCAGAGCAAGCGCTTCCGTCACCGTGCGGACGGCAGCCGGTACGTGGTCCTGACGCTGTGGGGCCATGGGTGTCGGGTCCTTTTCTTTGGCCGCAGGGAAGTGTGACCGGAGTGAGGCCGTCGAAGAGGTCTTCGGGGCCGGGACTGGCGGTTGGGGCGCCCGCCGAGCTGGTGCAGTAGGCCCCGGACCGCGTTGGGGCCAGCATGTGTTGTGGTGACCTGGGGTCGCAGTCACCGGCGATCGCCGAGGAATTCGAGGATGTGCCCGAAGACGTCCACGGCGGCGCCACGGCCCAGGAAGGTGTCCAGGTGGCCGTATCCGGGGATCTCGCTGTAGGAGACGTCCAGTTGCGGCTGACGGTGGGCCAGCACGTCGTGGCAGAGCTTCTGCGAGTCCAGCCACAGCCCGTTCTCGCTGCCGGAGATGAGCAGGACGGGGGTGTCGATTCGGTCAGCCGCGTCCAGTGCGTTGGGCGGCAGGGCCCGGTAGCGGTGGTCGGTGTCGTGCCAGCGCACCACACTGCGGGCCAGCTCGATCCGGCGCAGATGGGGCAGGATCCACAGTGGGGCAGGGCCGAGGAGATCGGCGAGCCGGTCGTGCGTTGCCTCCGCGAGGTTCTCGTGAACGAACAGCGATGCGCCCGTGCCCCAGGCCGAATGGTGCAGGATTTGGCAGGTCGGGTCGGGACAGATGGCCTTGTGGGAGGCCAGCGCGAACAGCGGGGTGTACTTCGACCACAGGCCGACCTTGCGAAAGTCCACCGGGATGTGGTCGATCCGCGTCTTCAGCAACTCCCCCGCCACGGACATCCGCAGCGAGGTCCGGCCCGCCAGCTTCGGTGTGAGGAAGACCCCTTGGGAGACCACACCCGCCAGCGAGGGCACCAGTCCGGCAGCCATGCTCAGCGACAGCGTGAGCGAGCCGATGCAGTGCGCGACCACGAACAGCGGCCGATCACCGATACGCTCGCGTACGTAGGAGACGGCCTCGGGTATGTCGTACAGCGCCACGTCGTCGTAGGTGTATCGGCGGCCGGTCTCGTTGTACGGCAGCCGGGAGCTGCCCCGCCAGTCCAGCAGCCAGGGTTCGTAGCCGTCGTCGAGAAGGACGTCGACGAGGTTGCGGGTCTCGGGCAGCAGGAACATGTCGGCGGACGCTGTGTGCCCGTGCAGCAGGAGGACTGCGGGCCGGGTCGGGTCGCCGGTGCCGACCCGGGTAAGGCCGAGCCGGACGCCGTCACTTGCGCAGAACGGGATCTCCTCGACCCGCTCGGGGTCGAGACGGTGACGCAGAGGACGCAGCGCCGCGGTCGTACGGACCTTGCGGAGCGCCGACCGGGCCGCCCGGGAAGGGGTCGTCCTGAAGATCATCGGTTGTGCTCCGTGAGGGTCGGGGTGCGGCGCAGGTCGAGCAGGTCCGCGGCGGCCCGCGCGAACGGGCCGATCAAGCCGCGGCCCATCTCCAGGCCGAACCAGGCGAGCCATGTCAGCTTGGCGGCCCGCTTCTCCTGACTGGTCAGGCGCGGGTCGACCCTGATTCCGTCGATCTGGTCGCGGACATAGGAGTCGGCGGGTACGACGACCTCGCCGCGCAGGCTCGCGGCCTCGCCCTCGCGGCCGATCTCCACACTGAGCGCGCGGGTCTGCCGCCACAGGTCCCGGCGGGCCCTTGCGTACTTGCGGCCCTCCAGCCACCACAGGCCGCCGTCCTTGTCCCGCATGGCCAGCCGGTAGCGCAGGAGCTGGTGCCGCATGCCGTGCTGCTGAGGGATGCCTTCCTCCGGACGTATCCACACGTCACCACGTTCCACGGTCAGCGGCGCGGAGTGGACAGCGGTGCAGGTCACCTCGCCCGTGACGTCCACCCGGCGCTCCTTGACCAACTGGTACATGCTGGCTATGGACAGGGTGAGCTTCATCGAGCAGGGGGTCTCGGCGACGGTTCCGACCGGTCCGACGGCGCCCTCGGTGGTCTCGGAGAACCACAGGTAGGGCTGGTCGTCCCTGTGCGGCAGCCGGGCCAGGCCGGCGCCGGCGAGCTTCTCGAAGGTCTTCATCTGGGCCTGGGCGTCGTACCGGGCGGCGGGCGTGAGTCCCAGCGCCGCGACCAGGGCGTCGGTGCGTTCGCCGACGGCAGCGGGGCCCGTCAGGGTTGCTTCACACAGCTTGAGCGCGGTGGGGCTCTGCAGCACCCGGGACAGGAAGGCGAGTTCAGGCACCGGCTCGGTCTCCAGGCGGGCCAGGGCGTCGGTGCGCCACTCGTCCCAGTCCTGAACGCGTACGTGCATGCCGCCCAGGGCCATGTCCCGCACGACGTCGCGGAGAGTGTTGGGCACGCCAGTGAGGTTGTAGTCGAAGCCCCACGCGTCGGGCGCGCAGATCGCGGCGACCGCGACTCGGCTGACCCAGTCCACGGGGGCCGCGTTGAGGTAACGGAACGCCGGTACGGTGCGGAAGCGGCCGAAGGCGGAAATCAGGCCGCTGCTGAGGTCCTGCGGGTTGTGGGCGCCGGTGCTGGTGTGGCCGCCGATACCGCCCGGGCGGAGCGCGGTGACGACCAAGCCATGGTCGCGGGCGCGGCGCAGGGCAACCTCAGCGGCCCACTTGGACTGGTCGTAGCCGGAGATGAGCCGGTCGACGTGGGCGAGAGGGGCGTCCTCGCCCATCGAGGTGATGCCGACCTCGTTGAACACGGCTATGGACGAGATGTGGTGCAGCGGCTTGGGTCGGCCGGTGGCAGCGAGTTCGGCGAGGGTGAGCGCGCCGAGGACGTTGCTGCCGCGCAGTGACGGGTAACCGCGCAGGAAGTCCACGGCGGCCGCCACGCCGACGATGCTGTCGAGTTCGTGGGCGAGGGTGTGCCACTGCTCGTCGGTGAGTCCCAGGCGTGGACGGCGGATGTCGCCGGGAAGCACGGTGATGCGGCGGCGGACCTCCGAGGACCAGGGCAGCTTGTAGCTGCGCAGCTGGGCGCCGAGCCGGGCGGCCGCGGTCTTCTCGTCGGCCGCCCGGACCAGGCAGTACACATGGGCGTCGCTGTGCCGCAGCAGGTCGAGCAGCATGTGGCTGCCGAGGAAGCCGGTCGCGCCGGTCAGCAGAGCGCGGCGCGGCGGCAGCGGCTCGGGGACATCCGTGAACGGCAGCCGGTCGGCCAGGGCGAGGTCGGCCAGGATCTGGTCGAGGTCCTCCTGACGGGCGTGGGAGTGCGGGTCGCCGTCCCTGTGCGGCGTGTGGCGTACGGCCGGTGGGGTGCGCGTGGGCGGAACGGGCAGGGCGGCGGGGGCGGCGGGCGGATCGGCCACCAGAGGCACGGGAGGTGTCGCGAGGACCGCGGCCGGTGCGGTGGCGGGTGTAAGAGGCATGGCGGGGGCCGGTGTCCCTGCCGGTGCCGCCGTGCCCCCGGCCGGCGGCAGCCACCGCCGGGCCAGGCTGACCGGGCGGGCGTCGGCGAACACCTCGTCGAGGTCGACCTCGACGCCGAGCTCGACCTCCAGTTCGGCGACCAGCGCCACCGCGTCGAGGGAGGTACCACCCGCGTCGAAGAAGTCGGCGTCCGGTGACAGATGTCCGGACGGTAGGTGCCGGCCGGCCGTGGCGGCGATGGCGGCCGCCAGGCCGTCCACGCCCGGCGCCGGGTTGGAGGTGGCTTCCGGGGAGGTGCCCACGGCGCGCACCTTGGCCAGCACATCGGTGACGCTCAGTCCACCGCCGCCCCGTTCGATCGTCTCGGCGGTGGTCCGCCGGCCGGCGTTCGCCGACTCCTCGTTCACGTTACGCATGAGAGCCCTTCACGTAGTCCGCTGTCCTCTTCCTTGCGGCCGTCCCCGTCAGCCGACGCGTACGGCGGGTCACTGCTGCTCCCAGGACCGGAACGTCCGCAGGTGTTCCGGGGTGACCACGATGTCGAGCCGCTCGGCGTCCTGGTCGCCGCCGCCGAGTGCGGCGAGGAGCCGCCGTGCGGGGGCGTTGCGCGGGGTACGCTCCGCGGTGAACCGGACTTTGACACAGCCCAGTTCCTCGGCCCGGTCGGCGAGTCGGCCGAGCAGCCGTTCCTCGACGCCTCGGCCGAGCGCCCGGCAACTCATCAGCCAGGCCAGTACGTCGAGCTGATCGCCTTCGGCGCGGATCGCGAGCAGCGCGATCTGGCCGTAGTCCCCGAATCGGTCCCGTGCCGCCGCCGTCCACACCTCGCCCTGTTCCCGCCACCGGGTGAGGTCACCGCCGTCGGCGGAGCGGGCGCGCAGGGTGAACTGGTTGGTGCGGCACACGAGTTGGTGGCACCGTTCGACATTCGCCTCGGTCAGCTCGCGGATGTCGACCTCGAGGTCCAGCTTGGTCAGGAACTCCTCGAAACCGGCGCCCGCACTGAGGGCGTCCCGCTCACGCTCCTGCTCGTAGAACCGCGCCCGCAGGGCGTCCTCGGCGGTCGCCGCGGCAGGAACAAGAGGCCACAACCGGTGCAGGAACGCATCGAGTTCGGTGTCGGGCGGGCAGGTCACGGAGAGCACCTGCGGAAACGCCGAGCGCATCTTGGCGATCTCGGCCGGATTGTCGTCCAGGAACAGGAAGCTCTCGAGGCCGAGGTTGAGGGTGCGGGCGGCCTCGGCGAGACGATCCGGCTTGGGCCCCCAGGCGGCGGAGAGCACACTGAAGTGCTCGGCCCTGAGCAAGCTGTCCGGGTGGTCGAGGACGGCACGGACCGTAGCCTCGTCGTTGTTGCTGACCAGCGCCAGCAACACGCCCGCGTCCCGCCACTGCAGCAGCTTGCGGGCGAGTAGGGCGCGGGGACCGGTGAGATCCACCGCCTCCGGGCCGTTCTCGCCGGCCACTCCGCCCCACAGGGTCTCGTCGCCGTCGACGGCGATCACCTTGGGCGCGGGTCGCCGTACCGCGCGGATCACGTCGGCGAGGCGTAGCGCGACCGCGGCCTGGAAGCCCGGCGTGAAGGGTAGATGGGCCAGCCGCTCGGTGCGCTGGTCGAAGTGGTCCTCGACGGTGTGGTATCGGGTCCACTCGTCGGGGCCGAGCACCGCGACGCCCGCGAGCCCTGCCAGGTCGGCGGCAAGGCCGCGCTCCCAGGCGAGGAGGCGCTTCTCGCTGCGGGCGGTCGTCAGGATGCCGACGATCAGCGGTTTGCGGGTGCGCTCGGCCAGCGCCTTCAGCGCGGCCGGGTAGGCGGTGCGCAGTTCCGCGAGCAACGCGTCGTCCACCGGGCCGAAGCGTTCCAGGTCGGCGGCCCGCAGCAGGACGACGGACACTGTGGTGTCCGGAGAGGCGAGGACTCCGGAGGGGTCCTGGAGGGCGGCGAGCACCTGGTGGTACGGCGCCTCGGCGACCGTGGCCCGTTCCTCCTCCAGCGCGGCCTCGCACATCAGGGGCAGGTTGCCGAGAGCAAAGGTGGCGGCGAGGGCGAGACGCAGGCCGTCGACGGATGCCGCGGACGCGGTGGTGGTGGTGGGCGCCTCCCGTACGGCTTCGGTGGCGTCCTCGGTGGTGTGCGCGAGCAACCGCAGGAACTCCTCTCCCAGTTCGGTCGCGGTGTCCGCGTCCAGGATGTCGAGGTTGTGGTCGAGCCGGAGGGTGTCGGCGTCCGGCGTCATGGTGATCATCAGGTCGAGGTCGGTGTGGCCGACTCCCGCGGGCAGCACTTCGAGGTTCGTCAACCGGCCTGAGAAGCGGACGTAGTTGAAGTAGACCTCGACGAGCGGTGCGTTCGGCCGGTGCAGTCCCTGCCGGGCGAGCGTGGCGAGGACGTCGGAGAACATCGCGCCCTCGGCGAGGATCTTCCCCAGGCGGGCGTCGGTGCGGCGCAGCACGTCCGCGACCCGTTCCCCCGCCTCCGCCTGGGCAGGGAAGGGCACGGGGACTCCGAAGAAGCCCACGGCGCCGTAGGCGTCGGCGTGGATGCGGGTGTCCACGGGCACGGCGAGCACGAACCGCTCGCGCTCCCGCTTGCGGGCCAGCAGCACGGTGAGGGTGCCTAGGCAGAACGCGGCGGGCGTGACGGCGAGGCTGCTCGCCGCTGCCGAGACGCGTTCCGTCAAGCCGTCGGGGATGGGGAGGGTCACGCTGCCGGACCGGTAGGTCCGGTTCTCGGGGCGTGGCCGGGCGAGCGTGAGGTCGAGACGTTCGCTGCCATGGAAGGCCGCGCGCCAGTCGTCGCCAGGGCCGTCGCCACCGCCCTGCTGGGCTTCGACGAGCAGGTCGATGTCCCGGTTGGTGACAGTGCCGTCGAGCACTGTGCCGGACAGTTCGGCGTCGATCTCCGCGACCACGAGGAGCAGTGACTGCAGGTCGCTGACCGCGTGGTGGGCGCCGAGCACCAGGATCTGCCCCTCGGGGCCGCCGTTGAGCAGTTCGAACCGCCACAGCGGTGCCGTGGTGAGTTCGAAGGGCGGCTCCAGCAGCAGACGGAGCCGCTCGGCGGCGTCCGGGTCGCTGTCCTCGGTCCACCGCAGCAGCGGCACGGGCAGCTCCCGGTCCACGCGCAGTTGCCGTCCGCCCTCGGGGCCGGTGACGATCGCGGTACGCAGGGCCGCGTGCCGGGCGACGAGCCGCTCGATGACGCCTCTGAGCGATTCGCGGGTGACGGGTATCGTGATCCGCACGGCGAGTCCGACGCCGTGGGCCGCGTCGGGCATACCCGGCTTGGCGCTGCGCAGGAGTCGCACGACGTCTCGTGGGGCGGGCCGCAGGTCGGTCTCCGGTACGTCCTCCGCCGCCGCGACGGGCGTCCGCTCGGCCGGCGCGGTGCGCTTGGGCAGGGACTCGGCCAAGGCGCGGGCGAGGGCGCGGATGTCGGCGGCGGAGAACATGTCGGTGACCGGAAGTTCGACGCCCAACTCCCGTACGAAGGCGTTGCGCAGCCGGACCAGCATCAGGGAGTCCAGGCCGAGTTCCTTCAGTGCGGTGGTGGCGAGCACGTCCACAGCACCACCGGAGACCTCACCGACCCGGGCGCGTACGTAGGCCTCCAGCCATTCGGCGCGCTCGTCCTCGGTGGCGGCGGTGAACACCTTCCTCACCAGGTCGTCGGTGTCCACGCCGCCGGCCGGGACGGTCACCAGGTCGGCCAGGAGCGGCCGACCGCGCACGGCGTCCGAGTCCTTGGCGAGAAGGTTCCAGTCGAGGGCGATCGGCGCGAGCTGGCGGCGGCCGGTGGGCAGCACCCGCTCGAACAGCTCGCCGCCGTCCTGCGGGGAGAAGGCGACGAGGCCGGAGCTGCTGGTCTGGGCGGCCCGGGCGCCGGAGTCGGCGACCATGCCGACTTTGGCCCAGGCACCCCAGTCCAGGCTGAGTGCCCTGCGCCCGGAATGGGCCAGGTGGTGTGCCCAGGCGTCGAGAAAGGCGTTGGCCGCCGAGTAGGTGCTCTGGCCCGCCGATCCCAGCAGACCGGCGACCGAGGCGAACAGCACGAGGTTGTCCGCTTCGGGGACGAGTTCGGTGAGCAGGGCGGTGCCGAGCACCTTGGGGGCGAGGACGCGCCGGACGCTCTCCACGGTGAGGTTTGCCAGGGTGGCGTCGTCGAGGACACCGGCGGCGTGGACGACCGTGGTGACGGGGCCCGCCTCGCGGCGTACGGCGTCCAGGGCGGCGGTGAGTCCCACGCGGTCCGCAACATCGGCGCGGGCCAGGTGCACGGCGACCCCGCGCTGCTCAAGATCCCGGATCCAGGCCGTGGCGGCCGCATCGGGGGTGCCCCGGCTCATCAGGGCGAGCCGTCGGGCACCCCGGCCCACGAGCCGTTCGGCGACGACCCGGCCGAGGCCGCCGAGGCCACCGGTGATCAGGTGCACACCATCCGGCTGCTCGGGGTGTCCGCCGTCGTCCGGGCGGGTGCTGGCCAGGCGCGGGACGAGGCGTTTGTCGCCGCGCAGAGCGATCAGGCGTTCGTCGTCCGCGTGCCACAACTGCGTCCACAGCGCGTCGGTTCCGCCGTCAGCGGGCAGGTCGACGAGCGTGGTCGCGAGTTCCGGGTGCTCCTGGGCAACGGCGAGGCCGAAGCCCCAGGCGAGGGCCTGCTGGGGATGGGCGACCGCGGTGCTGTCGCCCGCGGCCTGGCACCCGCGTACGACGACGAACAGGCGGGGCGAGGGGACCTGCGGCCGGTCGGTGAGGGCCCGCACGAGGTGCAGGGTGGTCAGGCAGGTCAGCCGCGTCGCCTCCTCGGCGGCGCGCTCTTCGGCGATCGCCGGGGCGTCGAGCGCGGACAACTGGACGACCCGCGTGGGTGGCGCATCCGCGAAGGCCTCGTCGAGGAGCCGGGCGAGGTGTTCGGGGTCGGCCGGGTCCAGGACGTACCGGCCGGGCTCCTCGACGGCATAGGCCGTCCCGCGGCGGGCGATGACGTACGGCACGAGGTCGTCGAGCCGGTGGGCGAGGTCGTCGGCGACTCCGGTCTCGTCCGCCAGGATCAGCCAGCCGCCCTCGCCGGCCGGCTCCTGGGCCTCGGGTCGCCGCTGCCAGCGGGTCTCGAAGAGCGCGCCGTCCAGCGGGGAGAGCGCGGCGAGCCGGAAGTCCTCCGCTTCGAGGACGATTCGGCCACTGTCGTCCCACAGGCGCAGGTCAAAAGTCGCGGTGTCGCCGTCCACGGAGCGCAGGTCACAGCCGACCCAGGCGGGCATGGTGCGCAGACCGGTGAACCGTATCCGCCCAATCCGGGCCGGAACGAACGCCCGGCCCTCGGGAACCTGGGCGGGCAGAGCGGCCGAGTGGAATGAAGCGTCCAGGGTGGCGGGGTGCAGCAGGTGCCCGGCGGACGGCCGGGCGGCGAGGCGGGCGACCGCGGAGCCGGAGCCCCGGTGGCCTTCCTGCAGGCCACGGAAGGCTGAGCCGTAGTCGATGCCCAGGGCGGCGAGGGCGGAATAGACGGCGGGCAGGTCGACGCGTTCGGGGCACCGCTCGCGCAGCTCGGCGAGTGCCGGACCGTCGTCCGTGACCGCTGCCGGGGTGACGACGATTCGCCCGGTGACGTGTCTCTCCCACTTTGGACTTCGTTCGCCGGCAGTGGCCGAGGCGACCGTGAAGTCCCGGAAGCCGTCTTGGGCGGGCCGAAGGACGAGCTGCAGCCGTACGGGCTGATCGGCGTCCAGACACAGCGGTTGCAGGAAACGGACGGCGGCCAGTTCGGCCTGGCCGCTGTCGTCGAGTGCGGCCGCGGCTTCCAGAACCATGTCCAGGAAGGCCGCGCCGGGCAGCCAGACCTCGCCGGCGACCTGGTGGTCGGCCAGGTAGGCGAAGCGGCTGTCGCTCAGGTCGATCTCGGTCTGGAAGAGGTCCCGGCCAGGCTCGTCGCTGGCCTGGACATGGGTGCCGAGAAGCGGGGAGCCGCTCGTGGCACCGGAGGGGACGGGTGCCAGCCAGTGCGGTTCGCGGGCGAAGGCGTAGGTGGGCAGGTCCACGCGACGGCCGCGCGGAAACAGCGCCTTCCAGTCGGGCGTGTGCCCTGCCGAGTACAGCTCGCCCACCCGGGCGAGGAGGACGTCCTCGCCGTCCTGTCCGCGGCACAGTGAGCCGACGCCGATCGCGTCGGTCCCTGCCTGCGCCGCGACCGCCTCGATCGATGACAGGAGCGAGGGGTGCGGGCTGAGTTCCACGAAGTAGCGGTAGCCGTCGTCCAGCATCCGGCGGATGGTGTCCGCGAAGCGGACCGGTTGCCGGAGGTTGGCGAACCAGTACCCGGCATCGAGACAGTCCCCGGATACCGGCTCGGCCTGTACCGACGAGTAGATCGGAGTCGGTGTGCGGGTGCCCCGGACGCGGGAGAACCGGTCGAGGAGCTCGGCGCGCAGCGGTTCCATCAGCGGGGTGTGCGAGGCGAACGGCGTCGTCAGGCCGCGTGCGGGGACTCCCCGCCCCTCCAGCTGGGCGCGCAGTGCGGAGAGCGCGTTGGCCTCGCCGGAGACCGCCGTGGCGCTGGGGCCGTTGACCGCGCCGACGAACAGCCGGCCCGCGTACGGCACGAGCAGTTCCTCGACGTCCGCGAGCGGCAGCTCCACGGCGAGCATTCCGCCGTGCCCGACGAGCGGCACCACTGCCTCGGCACGCCCGGTGACCGCGATTGCCGCCTCGTCCAGGGTCAGGGCACCGGCACTGTACGCGGCGGCAATCTCGCCGAGGCTGTGGCCAACGACCGCGTCCGGGGTGACGCCGAGCTCCCGCCAGGCGGCGGCCAGGGCCGCGTTGACGGCGAACAGCACCGGCTGGAGGTACTCGGTACGGGCAAGGGGGGAGGACTCCTGTGGCGCGCGCAGGGTGTCGAGCAGTGACCAGCCGGCGTGCCGCCGGACGGCCTCGTCGATACGGATGAGCTCCGCCCGGAACGCCTCGGAGTGGGACAGCAGCTCCAGTCCCATGCCGGTCCACTGGCCGCCGTGTCCGGCGAACACGAAGGCGACCTTGCCGGGCTGCTCCTCGCGGGGCGCGGTCAGGGGCTTGCGTCCGCTGCCCAAGTCCGTGAGAGAGGAGAGCAGTTCGTCCCGGCCGCCTCCGACGAGGGCTGTGCGCCACTCGAAGTGGCTGCGGTGCCGGGCCAGGGCGTAGGCGACGTCGGGAAGCACGGTGTCCGCGGTAACGTACCGGGCGAGCCGGGCCGCTTGCCCGCGCAGCGCGGTCTCGCTGCGCGCGGACAGCACGAACAGCTGCCTGCCGTCAGGGTTTTCACCTGGCTCGGGGTCCGGCTGGGAGGGCGCTTCCTCCACGATGACGTGGGCGTTGGTCCCGCTGATGCCGAACGCGCTGACCCCAGCCCGCCGGACCCGCTCCCCCGTGGCCGTCCAGGCGACCGGTTCCTGGAGCAGCCGCAACCCGCTGCCCTCCCACTCGACGTGCCGACTGGGTGTGCCGACGTGCAGGGTCCGCGGCAGGGTCTGGTGGCGTAGCGACTGCACGACCTTGATCAGCCCGGCCACGCCCGAAGCGGCCTGCACATGACCGATGTTGGACTTGAGCGAGCCGAGGTGGAGGGGCCGGCCCTGCGGGCGGGAATCGCCGAAGACCCGGGCCAGGGCGCCCGCCTCGACCGGATCGCCGAGGGTCGTGCCGGTGCCGTGCGCCTCCACGTAGTCGATGTCGGCCGGTGCGAGGCCGGACTGCTCCAGTGCCCGCCGGACGACCTGTTCCTGGGCGGGTCCGTTCGGCGCGGACAGGCCCTGACTGCGGCCGTCCTGGTTGACCGCCGTGCCGCGCAGCACCGCCAGCACCTCGTCGCCGTCGCGCCGGGCGTCTCTCAGTCGCTTGAGGACGAGCATGCCCGCGCCCTCGGCCCAGATCGCACCGTCGGCATCGTCGGAGAAGGAGCGGCAGCGGCCGGTCGGGGACAGGCCGCGCAGCCGGCTGAACTCGACGAAGACCTGCGGTGTCACCATCAGCGTGACCCCGCCGGCCAGCGCCAAGTCGCACTCGCCGGCGCGCAGCGCCTGGGCCGCCAGATGCGTCGCGACCAGCGAGGACGAACAGGCAGTGTCCACGGTGAGCGCCGGACCGTGCAGGCCGAGCGCGTACGCCAGACGGCCCGAGGCGACGCTGAGCGCCGAGCCGGTGCCGACGTAGCCGTCCATCTGGTCGAGTCGGGAGCCGGCCAGGTATTCGCTACCGAACATGCCGACGTACACGCCGGTGGTGCTGCCCTCGAGTCGCGCGGGAACGATTCCGGCGCGCTCCAGCGCCTCCCATACCGTCTCCAGCAGCAGCCGCTGTTGCGGGTCCATGGCGGCCGCCTCCTTCGGGGTGATGCCGAAGAATGCAGGGTCGAAGGACTCGATGTCGTCCAGGAAACCGCCTTCACGCGCGTAGGACTTGCCGAGGGCGTCCGGGTCGTGGTCGTACAGCGACTCCACGTCCCAGCGTCCGGCGGGGAACGGGCCAACGGCGTCCCGGCCGTCGGCGACCAGCCGCCACAGGTCCTCCGGGTCGGTCACCCCGCCGGGCAGCCGACAGGCCATGGCCACGATGGCGATCGGCTCCTCCGTGGCGGGCGCGACGGCGGAAGCGGGGTGCCGCGCCTCGGGTGACGCCCCCGGCGTGCGGCCCAGCCGGCTGGCCAGCAGATGGTCGGCCAGCCGCGCCGCGGTCGGGTAGTCGAACAGGAGGGTGGCCGGTAGCCGGATGCCGAGGCGGGCGCCGAGGCGGTTGCGCAGTTCGACGGCGGTGACGGAGCCCATGCCGAGGTCTCGCAGTGGCTGGTCAGGGCGTACGGAATCGGCCGAGCGCAGGCCCATGGCGCGAGCGGCCTCGTCGCGCACCAACGCCAGGACGCGCTCGCCCCGTTGCGGCTCGGGCAGCCGGGCCAGGCGGTCGGCGAGGGTCTCCCCCTGGTCCGCGGGGTGCGGCGCAGGCAGCAGCGAGCGCCACAGAGCGGTGCCGGCGAATTCACTGGTGCGAAGACGTGGAGGGTCGAGGGCCCAGGCGACCATATGGGGGGCGTCCCGCCGCAGGGTCAGGGCCACGAGGTCGCGGCCCTGATCCGGGGCGAGGGCGCGGTGGCCGCGCCGCGCCATACGGTCCAGGTCGCCGTGCGCCACGGCGAGACCTTCTCCGGCCCAGGCGCCGAAGGAGACGGAGCTGCCGGGCAGGCCCAGGGCTCGCCGATGGTGGGCAAGTTGGTCGAGGAAAGCGTTGGCAGCCGCATAGTTCCCCTGGCCGACGTTGCCCACGACTCCGGCGGCCGAGGAGACCAGCAGGAACAGGTCCAGCGGGGCGTCCGCGGTGGACTGGTGCAGGTTCACAGCGCCATCGACCTTGGGGCGCAGGACTCGCGCCAACCGCTCCGGTGTCAGCTCTGCGATCACCCCGTCGTCGAGGATCCCGGCGCAGTGCACAACACCACGCAGCGGCAACTCCCCGTCAACGTGGGCGAGCATGTCGGCGACGGCGACCGGATCGACGATGTCGCAAGCGACAACCGTGGTTTCGGCACCGAGTCCGGCCAGTTCGGCGACGGTCTCGGCAGCGCGTGGATCCTCGATGCCCTTGCGTGTCGCCAGCAGTAGTTTCGGAACGCCGTGCTCGGCCAGAAGACGGGCGATGTGCCGGCCGACGGCACCCAGACCGCCGGTTATCAGCACGGTCCCATCGGTGGGGGCCAAGGCGGGAGTCCCGACGAGGTCAAGCACGACCGGGCGGGTGGCGGCGGCCCGTCGGCGCAGCGCAGCGCGGGCGGCGACGATGGGGAAGACGTGAGCGCGAACCGGTTCGTGAGCGCCCGGGCTCATGAACTCCGCCACGACTGCGGTGAAGGCCGCCGTGCTGAGGAGGGGGATGAGGTTCTCCGCGTCAGCGACGGCTTCGGAGCCGGGAGCGTTGTCGGTGACTGCCAATACCCGGGTGCCGGAGACGAGGTCGGTGACGTCGGCCGCGGCCTCTGAGACAACGCCGGCGCACGTGACGGGGCTGCCGGGTGCCGAGACCGCCAGGGCGTGCACCTGGATCCGTACCTGGCCAGACGCCAACTCGCGGGACTCCACCGCACTCAGGCTCGGCTCACCGGGGGGCCCGGTCAGCTCGTACTGGCCCCCGGCCGGGACACGAAGGGAGTCCGCGGCACCGGCGCGCGCCAGGCGCGGGGCGAACAACTCCCCTTCCCGAGCCGCGAGTTCTGGTTCCTCCCTGAGTCCGGCGCTGGCCCTGAGGATGGACACGGGGTCGGTGTCATCGAGGTCGATCAGTGTCAGCCCGAGGTCGGGATGTTCTGCGCGGGCGCTGCGGACCAGCCCCCAGAGCACCGACTGGGCGTAGCCGGGCACCGGGTCCCCGTCGGTCGCGGCAATCGCGCCACGGGTCACCCAGACGGTCCGGGCGGGCGCCTGCTCGCCCGACAACTCGATCAGCGTCCGCAGTTCGGCGAGCGCCTCGGCGGCCAGCTCGTGCGCGACGGTTGCAGGGTCGGCGTCCGGCGCGGGGCGCGGCCAAAACCGTACGACCACGTCGGTGGCCGTCTCTCGACGCCCAAGGCCGCGCAGCGCGGCCGCGACCTGCGGGTCCTCCGGGTCGCCGGTGACGGCCCAGGTGATGTCCGGTGCGCCGCCGCCGGCCGGGGCCACGACCGTCCAGGCCACCTCGTACAGGTGATGTGCGTTTTCCGAGCCCGCGTCCAGGTCGGCCGAGTCGGCGGCGCGCAGACGCACGTCCTCCAGGCGTCCGGCGGGGAGCCCGTCGGCGTCCCATAGGGTCACGTCGAGGGTGAGGTCCGTGGCGGAGCCGCCAGTGCGCCGCACCTGCGCGGTGAGGTCGGCGGCGCCGCCGGAGGGCAGCGTGCAACGGCCGACGGCGACGGGGAGCAGCGCGCGGCCGTCAGGGAGGTCGAAGGCGGCGGTCACCTGGAGGGCGGCGTCCACCAGGGCGGGGTGCAGGGGGTAGGGGTCGGCCGCGTCACGGGCGGTCGACGGCAGGGACAGGCGGGCGAGGAGTTCGCCGTCGCCGGTCGGGACCACTGATCGCACGCCTTGGAAGGCGGGCCCGTAACCGAGTCCGAGCGCGGCGAGCCGCTCGTATGTCTGTGCAGTCCAGGCCTCTTCGGCACTCTCGGGCCACACTGGGGGCCGGTCGGCGGTGAGCGGGCCGGAGTCGGCCGCGGAGGCGGTTGCGTGCAGGGACCAGTTGGTGCCGTCCTGGCCGCGTGGGCGGCTGTGCACGGTGATCTCGAGAGCGGCGCCCGCCGTGACCACCTCGACGGAGACCTCCACGGTGCCGGAATCCTGCAGCACGAGCGGGCTGAGCAGAAGCAGGTCGGTGATGTCGGCCGGGGCGTCCGGGCGGGCCACGGCGAGCGCGGCACGGCACATCTCCATCAGAGTGGTGCCGGAGACCACCGTACGGCCGAAGACGGTGTGGTCGGGCAGCCAGGCGGCGGTGGCCGGGGACCACTCGCCGCGGAAGGTCCACCGTGTCTCGTCGGCGGACTGGAGCTGGATGCCGAGGAGCGGGTGCGCGGCGCGGTCGAACACGCCGGGGTCGCCGCTGCCGCTCTCGGGTTCGATCCAGTGCCGCCGCTCGTCCCAGGCATAGGTCGGCAGGTCGG
The DNA here is from genome assembly GCF_040681345.1 of Streptomyces sp. NPDC051776. Taxonomy (NCBI): domain Bacteria; kingdom Bacillati; phylum Actinomycetota; class Actinomycetes; order Kitasatosporales; family Streptomycetaceae; genus Streptomyces; species Streptomyces sp. NPDC051776. The sequence goes on from NZ_JBFAYQ010000048.1 coordinate 38,518, forward strand.
CGGGGTCGGCGTCGGCGATCAGGCGACGCCAGTCGATCCGTTGTCCGTTGACGTGAAGTTCGACGGCGGCCAGGGCCAGGCAGGCGGGGCCATCCTCGTCGCGGCGCAGCGACCCGACGGCAACAAGGTCGTGGTCCGTGTCCTCGCCGGTGGTGCCCAGGGCGGTGAGCAGGGAGGGGTGCGGGCTGAGCTCGACGAAGCAGCGGTAGCCGTCAGCGAGCATGCGCTCGACGGTGGGGGCGAAGCGGACGGTCTCGCGGAGATTGGTGTACCAGTAGTCGGCGGCCAGCTCGTCGGTCACCGGTGCGGCGGTGACGGTGGAGTACCAGGCGATGTCCGTCGACCGTGTGGTGACGCCGTCGAGTTCATCGAGGATCTCGGCGCGCACCGGTTCGACCTGTGCGCTGTGGGAGGCGTAGTCGACGTCGAGGCGGCGGACGAACACCTGGCGCGCTTCCAGGTCGTCGAGAAGAACCTGGAGGGGTTCCACGGGGCCCGCGACCACGGTCGCTCGACCGCTGTTGACTGCGGCGACGGAAACGCCACCGTCGAGCAGGGCCTCCACCTCGGTGTGGGGCAACGCGATCACGGCCATAGTGCCGTTGCCGGACACCCCGGTCAGGGCCTTGCTCCGCAGGGCCACCACGGCAGCCGCGTCGTTGAGGCTGAGCGCCCCGGCAACGCAGGCCGCGGCGACCTCGCCCTGGCTGTGCCCGATCACGGCGTCGGGCCTGACGCCCCGGGACCGCCAGACGGCGGCCAGGGAAACCATGACGGCGAACAGCACCGGCTGAACGACGTCCACGCGGTCCAGTGAGGGGGCGTCGGCGTCGCCGCGCAGCACGGCGGCCACGGACCACTCGGTGAGCGGACGCAGGGCGGCGTCGCAGCGGTCGAGCTCCTCGGCGAACACCGGGTCGCAGTCGAGCAGGTCGCGAGCCATGCCCGTCCACTGGGCGCCCTGTCCCGGGAAGACGAAGGCCACCTTGCCCAGGGGTGCCCTCCGTTGGGGACCGGACGTCTGCTCGGGATCGGGCAGGCCGTCGGCGAGGGCGCGCAGGGCGGCGAGCAGCCGGGGACGGTCGGCCGCCCGGACGACGGCCCGGTGGTCGAAGTGGGTGCGGTGGTGGGCCAGGGTTGAGGCGACCGCCGGGAGCGGCAGCTCCGGGCTCGCCTCGAGGGCGTCGAGCAGCCGGGCGGCCTGCCCCTGGAGGGCGGGAAGACTGCGGGCGGACAGCAGGAAGAGGGTGGGGGCTGGAAAGCCGGCGGAGGCGGCGGGGTTGACCGGGAGCTCGGGGGCCTCCTCCAGGATGACGTGGGCGTTGGTTCCGCTGATCCCGAACGCGCTGACACCGGCTCGGCGCACCCGGCCCGTGCCGCGGGGCCAGACTTCCGCGTCGGCCAGCACCTGCAGTCCGCTGCCGGTCCAGTCCAGGTGGTCGGTGAGAGTGTCGGCGTGCAGGGACGCCGGTATGCACTCGTTGACGAGGGCGAGGACGGTCTTGATGACACCACCGATACCGGCCGCCGCCTGGGTGTGGCCGATGTTGGACTTCAGGGAGCCGATGCCGAGCGGACGGCCGGACGGGCGACTCGGCCCGAACACGTTGGCAAGGGCGCGCAGTTCGATGGGGTCCCCGAGCGGGGTACCAGTGCCATGCGCCTCGACGTAGTCCAGGTCCTGCGCAGTGAGCCCAGCCGCGTCCAAAGCGGCACGCAGCACCCGTTCCTGAGCGGGGCCGTTGGGGGCACTGAGGCCCTGGCTGCGGCCGTCCTGGTTGATGGCCGAGCTCTTGACGACGGCCAGGATCCGGTCGCCGTCCCGGCGGGCGTCCGCGAGTCTCTTGAGCACGACGAGCCCGCAGCCCTCGGCCCATACAACGCCGTCCGCCGCGGCGGAGAAGGGGCTGCACCGGCCGGAGGGGGAGAGTCCGCGCAGTCTGCTGAACTCCACGTGGCCGCGCGGTGTGACGAGCAGTGTGGCGCCGCCGGCCAGGGCCAGATCGCACTCCCCGCTCGCCAGCGCGCGTGCGGCCAGGTGGAGGGCGACCAGCGAGGAGGAGCAGGCGGTGTCGACGGTGACGGCGGGGCCCTGCAGGCCGAGGGTGTAGGCGATGCGTCCGGAGGCGACACTGGCAGCCGAGCCGGTTCCGATGTGCCCGTCGAGCTGACCGAGCGAGGCGGAGGCGAGGTAGCCGCTGTCGTACATGCCGAGGTAGACGCCCGTTGAGCTGCCGTTGAGGGACTCCGGGGGGACCCCGGCGCGTTCGAGGGTCTCCCAGGCGATCTGCAACAGGAGCCGCTGCTGGGGGTCCATGGCGGCGGCCTCTCGCGGGGAGATGCCGAAGAAGGCCGCGTCGAAGCGGTCGATGCCGCCGTCGAGGAACCCCCCACGCAGGCTGTACGCCTTGCCGGTGGCTTCGGGGTCGGGGTCGTACAGCCCGCTGTCCCACCGGCCGACCGGTAGCTCGCGGGTGGCGTCCTCGCCCGCGGCCAGCAGCCGCCACAGACCCTCGGGGGCATCGGCGCCGCCGGGGTAGCGGCAGGCCATGGAGATGATCGCCACCTCGTCCCCGGGGGTGGCCCGTTTCACGGTCGGGGCCGTTGACGGCGCCGCGCTCGGTGGTGTGACGAAGACGGCCCGGGCAACAGCGTTGATGGTGGGGTGGTTGAAGAGCAGGGACGGCTCCAGGTCGCGGCCGGTGTGCGTGGTGAGTCCGGCGGCCATGGCGACCAACTGTCGGGACCCCAGGCCGAATTCGGCCAGCGGCCGGTCCGGATCGACGGACGTCGGATCGATGCGGGCTGCCTCGGCGACGGCGGACGCCAGCCAGGCCCGGACGTCCTCGGAGGTCGTGAGGGATGGCTGGAGCATGCTCTTCGGGGACTCATTTGCAGGCATCAGGGCGGGTGTCCTCGTGAACTCGGATCAGGCTGGACTCCGTACCGCGCATCGGGTGCACGGCAGGACGAAGTGCGGGGTACGCCCGGTTCGGCGCGCGGGGCGGAACGTTTCGACACAAGCTGGGGCCGGGCTGCCGTCGCGTCCGCGGCCAGCGGTGTCAGCCCGCGCCGAGCGCGGTGACCAGGGACAGGGTGCCCTCGAGGTACGCCGTCCGGGTGGCATGGCGCTGAATCTTGCCGCTGGAGGTCTTGGGAATGGTGCCGGGATGCACCAGGACGACATCGTTCAGGGGCAAGCTGTGGGAATCACCGACGGCACTGCGGATCAGGTCGGTGATGCGCTCCGTCTCACCGGCGGCTTGCGGGACGATCTCGGCGACGAGGACGGGCTCTTCGCCCTCTGCACCGGCGTCCACAGAGAACGCGGCGGTGCAGCCAGGCCGCAGGGCCGGGTGAGCCAGTTCGGCGGTGAGCTCCAGGTCCTGCGGGTAGTGGTTGCGGCCGTCGATGACGATGAGGTCCTTCAGCCGCCCGGTGACGTACAGCTCGCCGTCGCGTAGGAAGCCGCAGTCACCCGTGCGCAGGAAACGGCCCTGGTGGCCGGGCAAATGGGCGCGGAGTATCTCGCGGGTGGCGACGATGTTGCGCCAGTAGCCCTTGGCGACGCTCGCTCCGCCGACCCATATCTCGCCGACCTCCCCCTCGGGCAGCTCGTGCTGTCCTTCCGGGTGGACGATGGCGAGGGTCACACCGGGGCCGGGACGACCGCAGCTCACCGCGGCCGCGTCCGCCTCCCCGGCATTCGGTGCCCCCTCTGCGGCGGTGTGCAACGTCGGCGGGGTGTCCACGCAGCCACCGGTGACCATCAGGGTGGCCTCGGCCAGGCCGTAGCAAGGGTAGAGGGCCTCTCGACGTAGACCGGCCCGGGCGAAGGTGTCGGCGAAGCGCCGCAACGTGGCGGCGCGCACCGGCTCGGCGCCGTTGAAGGCGACCCGCCAAGCGCTGAGGTCCAGGCTGTCGAGCAGCTCCGGTGTGGCGTGCTTCAGGCAGAGCTCATAGGCGAAGTTGGGGCCGCCGCTGGTGTGCGGCCGGAATCGACTGATGGTGGTCAGCCAGCGCTGCGGTTGCTGCAGGAAGTGGAGTGGGGCAAACAGGGTGGACGTCGCGCCGAGATGGATCGTATTCAGGACCGGCGCGATGAGACCCATGTCGTGATACACAGGCAGCCAGCTGACGAACAGCTCGTTGCCGTATTCGGCAAGCGAGTCGGGAGTGTGTCCCATCCGCTCAGTCAGGACTCGTTGGTTGTCCACCAGGTTCTCATGGGTCACCATCACGCCCCGAGGGGCCGAGGTGGAACCGGAGGTGTACTGGAGGAACGCCACGGTGTCCGCAGCGAGATCGGGTTGCCGCCAGGAGCCCGCCTGCTCCTCGGAGATGTCCTCGGTGGCGACACGGACGGTCCCATCCAACTCGGGCGCCTGCTGTGCCAAAAGCTCCACGATATCCATGAACCCCTGGCTGCCCAGGATGACCTTGGCGTCGGCATCCGCGATCAGCCGCCTCATCCGGTTCAAGGCCCGATGATTCTGCGCCCGTCCCTGCGGAGGAACTCCCGGCACGGCGATGACTCCGGCGGCCAGGCAGCCCATGAACGCCGGAATGAATTCCACGCCGGGCGGATACAGGAGCAGTGCGCGTTCACCGGTAAGACCACGCTGCTGCAGCCAGGCCGCGATGGCCCGCGAACGAAGAGCCAGTTTCCCATAGCTCATCTCGTGGATTTCGCCGTCACAGTCTCCTGTGACGAGGAACCGATAGGCGGTGCGATCGGACTGTTGCGCAGCATGCGTGAGCAGCGATTCGACTAAGGTGCGAGTCATTTAGTGAGTCCCATCATATGGCATCAGGAATCCGGCCGTGACTTGATAGGCAGGGCGGAACGTTTCGTTTCGGGAGGATCGCTCCACCCTGCTTTGCCTTGGTTTCATCCCCCGTCGAAACCAGCCTGACGGGCGAGTGCGAAACGCCCTGATTCTTGCGTAAATTGAGCGCTTGTGTTGACGCGGAAAGGTCCGTAGAACCCTCGCGACCGTCTGTGAGTTCGAGAATCATCCGATGCGCGAAACAGGCGCACGCGGTACGTGCCTGACCGGACGACGAAAGGCCTCGTTCTGGCCGGGGTCAGCGCCGATGCCCGCGCGCCTCCACGCTCGCGTGACCGCGCGCGCACGGCGATTCGCGCCCAGAGTTTGCAGACTTATGGGAGACCCCTGCAACGTATCGACGGCCAGGCGTGAGCCTGCGGGCCTTGTATCGAAGGCCAGGCGTGAGCCTGCGGGTCTGCTTCGCCGCCTGCGCCTTCTCGGACTGCGGGACAACCGCCGAAGGTGCAGGCGGCGATCACGCGAGTGTCAGGTGCAGCGCCCTGTTGCCGCCAACCGTCGTCGTACTCGCCCCTGGCGAAGCGCTCTCCCGTCAGGTGCCTGCCAAAGCGCCCAAGCGAGATCTGATTCGCTGCAACGGACGGTCGAGAATGCGCCTTTCGTCCCGACCGGACGGTGATCAGTGCAGTGGCTGGCGGCTCAGAACTTGCGGGGCACGTGAGGACGCCCCCTCGTCACCTCACCAGGTAGCCGGCAAGGTCTTGGGGCTACGGGTGAGCAGGCCCGAACGCCAGTCGATCTCCTGCGTGGACACAGCCAGCCGCAGCTCAGGTAGCCGCTGAGGCAGCCGATGCAGTGCCAGCTCCAGTTCCATCCTTGCCAGCCAGGCACCCAGGCAGTAGTGCGGGCCGGCACCGAAGGCAAGGTGCGGAGTGTCAGGCGGGCTGAAGGGATGGGTACGCCAGTCCTCCGGGTAAACCTCGGGATCCAGATTGGCCGTCACTGCGTCCGCCGCAACCATGCTCCCTGCCGGGATCAGAATTCCACCGATCTCCACATCCTCAACCGCCCGGCGCATGAACCCCGGAAGCACGTCCCGGTCGCTGATCGAAATGCCACGAAGCAGCTGATCGGTAGCCGCCGGTGTCAGCCCCTCGTCGGCGCCTAGCGCCCGCCAGGTGTCACGGCCATCAGTGAGCAGGTAGACCAGAGCATTACTGAGGACGGTTGTCGTGACCTCGTGTCCGGCCACCACCAACAGGATGACGAGCGACACAATTTGTTGCTCCGTCAATTCCTCATCTTCATCGGCAGCCTGGACCAGTGAGCTGACCAGGTCCTCGCCTGGCTCAGCGCGCCGCTGGGCCACCAAGTCTGCGCCGAAGGTGGCGAAGTCCATCATCGCCTCCTGCACCTGCTGTGACGGGAAGGCCGTGGTGGCGAAAGCGTGGTCGCTCCAGTAAGCCAGGCGCTCGCGGTCGAGTCCGTCAAGCCCCATCAGCCGACCGAACACCGCAACGGGCAGCGCCCGGACGAAAGCGGCGATGAGGTCCACCGGTCGGTCCTCCCGCGCGAGCTGGTCAATCAGGTCGTCGACCACCGAGGAGACCCAGGGACGCCAGCGTTTGATGGCTCGCGGCGTGAAGGCTTTGCCCACGGTGCGGCGCAGCCGTCGATGCTCGGAGCCGTCGAGGTTGATCAGAATGTCGGGATTGTCTAACAGATTCGGGTAGGCGGTGAGCGCAGGCGCGTCAGGGGAGAAGAGATGGGCCCGGTTCAACCGCGGATCGGACAGCACCTGTCGTACGTCCGCATGGCGCTGGACAACCCAGACCGAAGTCCCGGTGGACAGTTCGGTAAGGAAAGGCGGCCCGAGTGGTCCGGTGGTACGCGGGCAGTGCATCGGCATCAGAGACTCACGAGGCATTGAGTCGCTACTCTTGCGGGACAAGTTTCCTCCGGGTAACTTAGGCCGGGCTGTTTCAAGAGTTCGAGCAGCCAACAACATCGGGTCCTGCCGACACCCGGCCGCGGTGCGGTAGCTCGGACAATGGTGCACGCATGTTGATCACCGGAACATAGACACCTTGTAAATTCTTACGCTTTGAAACAGACACTCTGTCGAGAGCCACGAGTACCTGATCCATGGCTCGACCAGGTCGCAACCGGGTGTATGCCTGCAGTTCGGGTGCCCGACTCTGTGCGTACGGGGCAGACCACGCGTGCGGCCTCGGCCGGTTCTGCGGCGCGCCTTCCGCGAACAGCTCGTCCGGGTCAGCCGTTCAGCAGATTGCCCGTACGCTCCGTCAGATTCGCCGTACACGTCGTGGTGGCCTCTCCCAACTCCTTCTGCTCGACGCCGATCACGGCGTGTGCAGCGAGGCGGAACGTTGCAAGTGAAGCTTCCCCTTGAGTAGTCAGTACTCGAAGCGGCATTCGGAGGAGTTCAAGCGGGACGCGATCGCGTTGGCCCGCTCCTCCAGCAAGACGGTCACGGAGGTCGCGAGGGATCTGGGGGTGAGCCCGGAGAGCCTGCGCGGCTGGGTCAAGCGTGCCCGGATCGACCGCGGTGAGGACGGGGCAGCTGCGCTGACCAGCGCGAAAACGCGAGAGCTGAAGCAGTGTTGGAGCACCGGCGTAGGTCACGGCCCGTACGTACTCCTGCCCGGCGCAGCACTGGCGGTTTCACTCAGCCGCCGCTGCCTGTCTCGCAGACGCAGCGCCGTCTCCGTCACCTCTGGGACGGCGGCTGGCCTGCAGAGTCCGGCCGGGCAAGGCGATTCCGTGCGCTTCCGCTGTGTTTCCCGGCCGCAGTTGGTGAGCTCGGACTGGAGGGGCCGGTTCGTGGGAGGAGCCGCTGAAGAAGCGTTGCGAGGTGGACATCGTCACCGCGGCCGACGCTGACGGCATCAACGCCTGGCTCCACGACGGCGCCACGTCCTGGGCGACCCTGTCCGCCGCCGGCGACGGCCACACCCTGGCCTACCAAGGCGGCCCCCGCCGCCTGGCCGACGAACTCGAAGAAGCCTGGGACCAGTGGACCGCCCAGGGCCCCCCGATCTCTACGACTACGGCATGACGGTCGAACCCGAGCAGCAGTACATGTGGGCCCGCGACCCGAACGCCGGCCGCCGATGGCCGGTGACCGGACGGCGCGAGGCTCCGGCGCGTCCCCAACGAAGTCCTTCGGTGAGCGTGTCGCGCGAGGACACGGCCCCGGCGAGCATGCCGCGCCCCAGCGGCCGCTCCGGGCGGAACACGTTGGCCACTCGGCGCCGCCTCAGCACCGAGCGGGCCCTGTTGACCACCGCTCGCCGTACGTAGGGCGCCATGCTGTCGGCGAGCAGGATCCGGCCGAACGAACGTGGCACTCCGAAGGGCCGCTCCTGTCCCCAAGTGGCCACCAGTCGGCAGCGGTCCGAGCGAATCCGGTGCTTCCACACCCTCACTACGGTGGTGGAGCGGACGTCGGTTCCCTGCCGCGTGAGCGCATGTCCCTTGTCTGCCCGGCGGCCCCACCAGGTGCCCAGTGCGGTGTGCCGGAACGGTCGGGGCCGGGTGGAGCCTAGGTGAAGGACTCGGGTCGCTCCCAACCAAGAGCCCCGGGGCGCACTCCTGCCTACGTGATGTGGTCATGCCCACCACCAGCACGCGAAGGGGCCTGGCCCGGAGACCAACGAACGGTAGGGAGAAACCCCCATGCGACGTCGCGCCGGCACCATCACCGCGGGTGCCGTACTACTGGCGGCTGTCAGCCTCACCGCCTGCGGGCCGGAGGAGGGCAAGGCCGCGTACAACGGAGAGAGTTCCTCGTCCTCGGATGCTGCCTCGTCGGAGGGCAAGACCGGCGGTCAGGGCAAGGAGAACGGCTCGGGCAACAACACCGGTTCGGGCAAGGAGGACGGCTCGGGCGGAGGCTCCGGTGACTCCGAGGTCGCAGAGTCCTGCACCACCAAGAACACGGAGCTGGGCTTCGTGGTCGTCCAGCACAGCAACGATCGGCAGGACGCCAAGGCCGAACTTCGGGTCACCAACACCGGTTCCAGGACGTGCACCATTGTCGGCGTCACGGTCTTCATGGCGAAGGACATCACGGGCAAGCCCGCCACCGTCGAGATCGACAACACGGGTACGGGCGTGGACGCCGTCGACGTGGCACCGGGGAAGTCCGCCGTGGCCACCGTCAAGTACATCGATCACAACAACGACGGCACGGGCAGCGAAGAGTGCGCCCTCGAGGCCCATGAGGTGCAGGTGGCCCTGCCCTTGGACGACACCCGCAGCGTGGAGGTCAAGCGAGCGGGAGAGGGCGGTGAGATGGCGTCCTTCATGGCCTGCGCACCCGACAAGGTGAAGCTGGGCGCCTTCAGCAACTGATCACGCGCGCCCCGGCACCGGGCCGGGGCACGCCCACCGATCGGCGGCCCTCGGTGCCGCACCGTCGGAAGTCGCCCCCGCTTCGCCCGGCGGTTCCGCGCACTGGACGCGGGTCATCACCGAGGCCGCTCACATCGGCGTCGAGAAGGTGCAGCTCATCGGTGGCGAGCCCACCCAGCACCCGCAGTTCGATGAACTCCTCACCCACGCCCTGAACTGCGAGCTGGAGTCATCCTCATCGACGTCGGTGATGGCAGCAGCTTCCGCACCCCCGGATACCTTGCCGCCTACGCCGGCCTGGCACCGGTGACCAGGAAGCTCAGGGTCGTCCGTCCACGGCGAGCACCCTTCGCGCCGTGGCAACAAGCAGCTCAAACGGGCCGTCTACCTCGCCGCCTTCGCTTCGCTGTCCCAGCCGGAATCACGCGCCTACCCTCGCCGTTTCATTTGCGTACGGCTGGCTGGGTCGGAAAACGCGAAAGTGCCTTCCTGACCTGGAACGATGAACCTTGCTGAGGGGTTCTGTCG